>NZ_CAMXYY010000029.1 GCF_947253395.1 uncultured Olegusella sp. | reverse complement strand
CTAGCATAGCCATCATTGGCCTGCTTGCCTTTTGGCAACTTGCCTGCTTAGCGGGTTGGGTGCCCAACTTTATGCTGCCCAGTCCCATCCAAGTGGTCCAAGCACTCATCTACGATGCTGCTTTGCTTGCGAGCCACTCAATAACGACGCTGATAGAAGCGGCTCTAGGTCTTGTAATCGGCGTGGCGCTGGGTTTTGTGGTCGCTGTGCTGATGGATCGCTTTGAGACGGTTGCACTAGCGCTCAATCCTTTAGTAACGATTAGCCAAACGGTGCCTACGATTGCCATAGCACCTCTGTTAGTGCTGTGGTTTGGTTATAGCCTGGCGCCAAAAGTTATCCTCATTGTTATCTCGACCTTCTTTCCGATAACTGTGTCACTGGTTGCAGGATTTCGCTCGGTAGATCCTGACCTCATCGCACTTATGCGTACGATGGGTGCCTCACGGATGCAAGTGTTTATCAATGCAAAGCTACCTGCTGCGCTGGAATCTTTCTTCTCTGGATTGCGTATTAGCGCTACCTACGCCATCGTCGGCGCTGTTATCGCCGAGTGGCTCGGCGGTTTTGCGGGACTGGGCGTTTATATGACTCGTGTCCGCAAGTCATTTTCGTATGATCGAATGTTTGCCGTAATTCTTCTTATCTCAGCTTTGTCGCTGCTGCTCATGAGAGCTGTTGATCTCATGCAGCGATTGGTAATGCCTTGGCTTAAGGCAGAAAGGAACGACCAATAATGGAGCACATCAAATTTTCTCAGGATATTTCTCGCCGTAATTTTTTAGCTGCTGGTGCAACTGCAGCAGGCAGCCTAGCGCTTGCTGCCTGTGGTGCTCATGCGGAAAAAGAACATGCAGCAAACGGTTCTCGTGCAGCTAAAAAAACAACAAAACTGACCTTTTGTTTGGATTACACACCCAATACCAATCACACGGGCATCTATGTTGCTGCTGCAAAAGCTTACTTTGCCGATGAGGGTCTCGAGGTGGAGATTGTCCAGCCTGCCGAAGACGGAGCCGACGCAATGATCGGTACGGGCCAGGCTCAGTTTGGCGTGTCGTATCAGGACTATATTGCTAACGATATCGCTGGAGGCAATACAGGCATTACTGCAATCGCTGCGATGGTACAGCACAATACCTCAGGCATTATGTCTCGTAAGGAAGATGGTATTGCTCGTCCCAAGGCGCTGGAGGGCCATAAATACACTACCTGGGAGATGCCCATCGAGAAAGCTACTATGAAGCAAATCGTCGAAAAGGATGGGGGAGATTGGTCCAAGGTATCTTTGGTACCCTATACCACCAATGACGATGTTGCGGGTCTTCAGTCAAAGATGTACGACGCTGTATGGGTATACGAAGGCTGGGCTGTACAACAAGCTGCTCTGCAGAAGGTCGATGTGAACTACTTCTCCTTTATCTCAATTGATGAGACCTTTGACTACTACACGCCTGTTATTGCAGGTAACGTTGACTATATGAAGAAGAATACTGAAGTTACCAAGGCTTTTTTGCGTGCAGTCAAGAAGGGCTATGAGTTCTGTGTTGACCATGCAGATGAGGCGGCAGATATTTTGTGCAAGCAGGTACCTGAACTTGATGCTGACTTGGTAAAGAAGAGCCAAGAATTCCTTGCAGGTCAGTATACGGCTGACGCTACGAGCTGGGGCATTATTGATTCTGCTCGTTGGAGCAGCTTTTATAAGTGGCTCAACGATAATCAGTTGGTAGAAAAAGAGCTTGATGTTAATGCAGGCTTTGATACTCAGTACCTCGAGGCATAACTATGAGTTCTGCGGCCTTTGAAAATTCTTCTGTTTTTGCGGATGATGTTATGACGGTACCTGCTCTAAAAGCGCAGCAGCTGAGCTTGTCTTGGGATGACTCACACGTTGTTGTAGCTGATGTAAATATTACGGTGGATGCCGGTGAAACTGTCTGCATGGTGGGGCGTTCAGGCTGTGGAAAAACTACGATTTTGCATGCTTTAGCTGGGCTTACACGACCTTTAGAGGGGCAGGTTCTGCTTCACGGGAAAGATGTGACGGGCTTTCCAGGTCATGTGAGCTACATGTTTCAAAAAGATTTGCTTATCCCCAGCAAACGGGTGCTGGACAATGTGTGTCTGCCGCTAACGCTTAAAGGCATGAGCAAAGCGGCGGCACACAAGCAAGCACGACCGTTGCTGGGGCGTTTTGGTTTGGCTGATACCGAGGATAAGTGGCCATCGGAGCTTTCGGGTGGTATGCGCCAACGCGCTGCTTTTTTGCGTACATACCTGATGGGCAATGATGTGATGCTGTTGGACGAGCCGTTTTCGGCGCTTGATGCAATTACCCGCAAAGACCTGCGCGAGTGGTTTGTGTTGACAAGTCGAGAGCTTGGCGTGGCAGCGTTGATGATTACCCATGATGTAGATGAAGCAGTTGCCTTGGCAAGTAGAGTATATGTGCTGGGTGGCAATCCATCTGCAGGAAAACCAAGCCATATTGTGGGCGAGGTTTTGGTACAGCGCAAGAGCGGGTCGAGTGATGCTGACTTTGAGCTCACATCTGCTTTCTTGGAAGCAAAGCGTGCGGTTCTCGCCCTGCTTAATAGCTGATTTACGCTTTTTCCTTCTGGGGTGTTCGTGTCTGTGGCCTTTTGCACAGATGGTTCATCCTTCGGTCCCCATGAGCGTAGATGGTTCGCATTGCGATCCCCATGAGCGTAGATGGTTCATCCTTCGGTCCCCATAAGAACAGATGGTTCATCCTTCGAGTTTTCTCAAATTCTGACCTGCGGTTTTATGGACGGGCAGGTCGAAACTCGAACCATCTTTTGTTGGAGGCGTCGAAAGATGAACCATCTGTCATTTGAGGCGTCGAAGCTCGAACCATCTGTAGGAGAAGTAGGAGACACCGAGAGTTTGTCCGCAGGAAAATATGTCACAGGCGGCCTAGCCAGCGTTCGTGAGAAAGAAGTCAAGCATAGCGTCATTGGTCTCAAGGCTTTCTTTTTGATCCCAGAAGCCGATGTTAAAGACGTGTCCTAATACCTTGTCAGAGTTGTTATCCCAGATAAGCGCCTTGTACTGGCAGCCATTGTTTTTCAGCAGTTCAAGCAAAGCCTGTGTTTGAAATTTCAGACTGTCGTCTGCTGAACCTATTACTAGCACGGGTGGTAGCGTGGCGCCTGGCAATACCTCGCTTATGCTCATATAGGGGGCCCAAGGGGCATTCTCGCCCTGCTTGCCTAAAAACATCTGACGCATTTCTACATCAGCACGCCTGCCAAATAGACCTGGTGCATAATAGGGAGTCAGATTTGTCACAGGGCAGCTTACCGCGAGCGCCTTAAAGTTGAGCGGTAGTCCAGTCGTGCCATATATCTGCTGTAACTCTGCTTTGCTCCCAATGCATAATGCCAACATGCTCAAATGGGCTCCAGCAGAATCTCCTGTAATAAAGCAGTGCTGCAAATCCAAAAACTCCTCTGAGGCATGTTGTGTCAGCCACCCAAAGGCTGCCCACAAATCTTGAACCATGCCCGACAAATCAACTTCAGGCAGCAAGCGATAGCATATATTGACTACCGCAAAACCTTGTGATGCGAGATACTCGCAGTAATTGCGATTAACCAGCAGGTCTCCATACATATGACCGCCTCCATGAATATCCACAATCACCGGCAGCGTTATCGGCCCCGCACTGCTCTTAGGGCGAGAAATACTTAATACATGCAAGGGATTACCGTCATTGAGATAGGCAATAGCCCTGCTTGTTTCGACATCCGGTACACGCTTCTGTGCCTCAATACGCTTTTGGTCAGCGGTTTTTATATGCTCCCACAAACGAGTGAGTGTCGATTCCATGCGACATCAGCTCCAATAGCTTCAAATCCTCTTATCACTCGACAGTATAGGAACTCTATGCTTCCGATGCCCTTATAATGCAGTCAAGAAGATTTGAGTGTATTTGCTAGATGTAGGCTGTAGCTAAACTAGTTTTGATGTGGCCTAACTCAAATAAGAGGAGCTTTTTGTATGCTGAATAATAAAACTACCCCACGCAGTTCCCTAGAGCTGCTCACTCTTTCAAGAAGGACATTTTTGACAAGCATTGCCGCAGGCAGTCTTGCTTGTTTGGCTGCACTAACTGCCTGTTCCTCTCAAGATTCAACCGTCACGTCCAGCGGCTCTGCCCACACTGAGGCAGGTTCTACTACCTCAACCCAAATAAAAACCGATCCTCTTGCAGGTACTGCTCAAGACAAAAATGCAAGCACTATTACCGCGGTTGCTCCTGATGATGAATTTGGTCGTGGAACCCATCATGCCACGCTTATCATCAAGGATTACGGAACAATCAAGCTTGTTTTAGATGCAGATTCTGCACCTATTACCGTTAGCAATTTTTGTCGCTTGGCAAAGGACGGCTTCTACAACGGCCTTACTTTTCATCGCATTATCGAGGATTTTATGATGCAAGGCGGTGACCCCAAGGGTGACGGAACTGGCGGTTCTGATCGCACCATCAAAGGAGAGTTTAGTGCCAATGGGGTTGACAACAAGCTTCTGTTAACGCGAGGTACTATTGCGATGGCACGCGCCCAAGATAACAATTCTGCCTCGTCGCAATTCTTTATTATGCAGAGCTATCAGGAGTCTCTTGATGGGCAGTATGCTGCCTTTGGCCATGTTACTGACGGCATGGATGTTGTCGATGAGATTTGCAAACAAGCAAAACCTACAGATAGCAACGGTTCTATTGCCAAAGATGATCAGCCAGTTATCGAAAAGCTTGAGATTGATGATTAGGACTATATAGTATCGTGTCCGGCTACCTAGGCATCTCTAGCTAAAAATTACTTTAAACTCGCTTTCATCCTGACGAAGAGGGATATCTTCCTTTTCGTCGATAACATAATCGATTTGAAAATGGCGATACTGTTGGTTAAAGAGGGTAAAGAAGCGCGCAATGCGTTCGGAGCTGCCCTGTAGTTCCATCGTGACTGAGCCGTCCCATTCGTTGCGTATCCAACCACACAACCCCAAATCATTAGCACAGTTACGTGCGTTCCAGCGAAAGCCAACCCCTTGCACTTGTCCACGAAAAACAAAATGTACGCGTCGCAGCGTTGCTGTGTCAGCGTCTCCAAGGTCTGCTTGTTTGTGTATATCTGAGCTTGCAGAACCCAAATCGACAGCCTCTTTGACCTCTTTTTGTTGCGTTTTATTCGCGCGCTTGAACCACTTCAGCATGGGCAGCCCCTTACACGCCATGTAGGTCTCTCGTGAAAACTCATTCTCCGTCTACAATAGACGAATTAGGACGCAAAATTGTGCAAACTATAAGGTATCAAATGCACAATTCGATAAGTTTTTGCTTTGGGGAGGCAACAATGGGTGTAAGCAGAAGGACATTCCTTGGAGTGGCATCGGCTGCAACTATGGCAGGTCTTAGCGCCTGCGCCCAGCCCAATTTTTCTTGGTTTATTAATAAGGAGGAGGGCCAGCAAAACAATCCAAAGGCTTCTCAAGGTTCTGCTGAAGCTGAAATTGATCTCAAAGAGTTTGCAGCTCTCAAGCTTGATATGGGTGCATGGAACTACGACACCACCTTTGACTGCTACTACCAGCTTGGTGTGCCTTATTGTTTGCATCCTGCAACCGAAGCCTATGAGTCTCTTGCGATTTTTGTACCCGGTCCCTACTTTGAAGGCAAAAAACGCCTTAATGGGAGCTACGAATGCACGCTGGTGCCTGATGCAAAGATTGCCTCTTTTACCGCAGCAAGCGCACCCATTATGATACCCCTCAACTCTGCACGTTTTGAGGCTCAAGCATGTCCGACGGGCTTTTCTTATACCGGTCTTACGCGCTATCTATCGGCAGGTCTTATTTACGTTTATGCTGGTTTCCGTGGTCGTTCAGCAATAGCACAAAGCAATACCTCTGAGCTTATTGCAGGTGGTGCCCCCTGGCCTGTAGTTGATCTCAAGGCAGCAATACGTTATTTGCGCTACAACAAAGACCTTTTGCCAGGTAACACAAATCGAATTTTTGCCTTTGGTTTTGGTGGTGGTGGCGGCATTGCTGCTTGCCTTGGTAGCTCGGGTGACTCTTCTGAGTTTGAGCCTTATCTCAAACAAATTGGTGCTGCCATGCATGATGGAGAAGAGGGCAAGACTATTTCTGATGCCATCCAAGGTGTTGGTGCATGGTGTCCTATCACCGCGCTTGATGCTGCTGATGCGTCTTACGAGTGGATGATGGGTCAGTTCTCACATGAGGGCGCTCGTGCAGAAGGAAGCTTTGGCAAAGCGCTCTCGACAGATCTTGCCACTGCGTATGGTAAGTATGTCAATAAGCTAGGTCTGCTTGATGAAGAAGGTAAGCCGCTCAGTTTGGATGCAGCTGAAGACGGTTCGCTCATCTCGGGTAATTACTACGACTACCTGTTGGGTTTGGTAGAAGCTGCCGCAAGCAAGTTCTTCTCGGCCACTGCTTTTCCCTATACCTATACGCCGACAGATCAAAATACTCCGCTTTTTCCTGGTGATCCAACTTTGGCAAAGAGCAACTATGCCAGCGTTACAGCAGCAAGTGATGCAGCGAGTGATGCACATTCTAGCGATACAAAAGCCAATACTCCAAGTGGTGTAAGAACGGTAGAAGCGACAGTCTATGATTCTATCGAGAGTTACGTTGGATCCCTTACAGGTAAGACACGTTGGCTGGTTTATAGTGCTACGGCACAACGAGCGAATGTAACCAATCTCTGGGACTTTGTTGAGGCATGTCGGCCCGCACAGCATACGGTGGGTGCCTTTGATGCCTGCGACCGTTCCTCGACCATCAATCAGCTCTTTGGTGTAGGTGAAGAAACTTCGCTGCACTTTGACCAGATTATGGCTGAGCAAATTGCTGCCCACCAGGACAGCTATAGCAAGCTCAAAGACTGGGATGCTCATTATGCTTTTGATTGGAAAGAAGATCTCAGCAAAACCGATACCTTTGAGCTGGATGTTGCAAGTCGCGTTCAGATGATGAGCCCTCTGCATTTCATTGCGGATACTTCCAAGAGTAAGGGCAGTATCAAGGTGGCGCCTTATTGGCGTATCAATGCAGGCCTCTTCTCGAATACGACTTCCTTTGCTGATGAAGTCAATTTGGCACTGGCGCTTAAGGCCTATAAGGGTATTAAAGAGGTGGCTTTTATGCCTGTATGGGGGGCAGGATTTGAGCTTGCTGAATGCGAGGGCAATGCGGAAGACAAGTTTGTTTCTTGGTTAACTCAAATCTATGAAAAAGAGTAAATGTAATAAAATAGCGTAAATTGATGCTTTTTGTAAGAGTTAAATGAAAAAAATATTATTTTTCTGCCTTGACGTGCTAGTATTAATAGAAATATGAGCAGTTGAGGTGGGGGTTTATACATGTTTGAGGTTGGAGAATTCATCGTTCATCCTGGTCAAGGTGTCTGCCAGATCAAAGGGATTGTTGATGAGCCAATGAGCTCTTATATGCTGACTCCTGTTGGTCAGCGAAATCCTATGCGTATTAGTTTTCCAATTGCGCGCGAAGATACTTTGCGGCCCATCTTGAGCCACGATGAGGCTGTCGAGATTATTGATGACTATCCTACGATGGCACCTGACTCCCATAAAGAGCGCAGTAATGCCCTTGAAGAGCAGTACTTTACCGATGAGATTCGCTATGGGGATTGCCGCGATTCTGTGCGCATTGTCAAGACTTTCCGTCAGCGTATTGAGGATCTTAAGGCAGCTGGCAAAAAGCCGCCCGTAGCCTATGAGCGCATTCTTAAAAAAGCACGTAAACGTTCGCTTACTGAGCTTGCAGTTGCTTTGGATAAGACGCCAGAGGATGTCACCACGCTTTTTGTGGCTTCCGAAGGAGAACATCCAGAAGATAACTAGCAGCTGAACATTCTACGTTACTTTGTAGATGGCGCAAGTTAAAAAGGGCTGGTAGACTGCGCTCATGTCTTTACACTAGACAGACGTCTTGACGCCAGATGGCTTTTTATAAAAATAGCCGCAGCTTTGAAGGCTTGCGGCTATTTTGTTAGCTGTAGCTGTGGTTGACAGCGGCAGGCACTCTAGTTTTGACTTGCAAAAGCAGAACTATAAATAGCACGTACATCATCCATATTCATTCGCTTGAACGAACCCACATGATCGCCTTTATGAGTGCGTAGACCTTCTACCAGCTGATCTACATCTGCAGGAACAAAGCCAAACTCATCAAGATAGCGGGGCATGCCAATCGTGCAGAAAAAATCCTGTAGAGTATCAATTGCGGCTAGAGCATCGGTTTTGGGAGAGCCAGTCTGAGCAACACCAAAGACCTCTGCACCTAAACGTGCTACGCGTGCGGGGTTTTGCTGATAACAATGACGTAGCCAAGCAGGAACAATAACGGCAAGGCCGGCACCATGGGTAACTTCGGTCTTTATCGCAGATAAGACGTGTTCCATGCCGTGAGATGACCAATCTTCAACGCGGCCATTACCGCACAGTCCGTTATGGGCCAATGTTGATGCCCACATGAGGCTAGCGCGCGCATCGTAGTTGTTGGGATCACGTAGCACCACAAGAGCTGCCGAACGGATGGTACGCAGCAGCGAAAAAGCGATAGCATCAGTTACTGGTACGTCACCAGAGGCAGAAAACACACGCTCGATGATATGAATCATCATATCGGTAACACCTGCAAACGTTTGATACGCAGGCAGGCTAAGCGTGAGTTCAGGGTTCATAAAGGCTGCCTTGCAGCGGATATTGTCACCGTTGATTCCTTTTTTGAGCCCCAACTCATCGTTAGAAATGACACAGGAGTTTGAGGCTTCAGAACCAGCAGCAGGAATGGTGAGTACACTTGCTACGGCTAATGCCTTAACTTTGGGCAAAGGATTGCCATGAGAAAAGAACTCCCATACATCCCAATCATTGGGGACAGTGATGGCGCAGGCTTTAGCCGTGTCAATCACGGAGCCCCCACCTACGGCGAGCACAAAGTCGACCTGCTCATTACGTGCAAGCTCAACAGCTTGGCGCACGAGATTCACTTCAGGGTTGGGACGCACGCCGCCCAGCTCAACATGAGTAATGCCCGCCTCGTCCAATGAGGTTAATACGGTATCGAGCAAGCCAGAACGCACAACATGACCTTTGCCATACAGTACAAGAGCCTTTTTATATCCTTCGTCAGCCGCCCAGGCCCCCACTTTTTTCTCAGCATTGTGACCAAAAATAAACTTTGTGGGCGACATCCATTCAAAATCGTTCATATCGGCTCCTCTCCTGTTGCAATGCAGGTTATAAACGTGCAGCTTGTGCCACATAAAAGCAAAAAGAGTTTCGCTTCAGAAACAGTATAGGTAGCCATATATGAGCAGAACGTGGGAGCCGCTAAAATAGGATAGCTTGAACATGATGTACACAGAGTGTGCGATATCGCAGCACACGTGAGGAGGATGAGCTATGGCTTCGCAGAGGAGCGAGCAGACAAACCGTGCGGTGGTGAGCGTTTTGGGCTCAGACCGTCCTGGCATTGTTGCGGCAGTTTCTACAGTTTTGGCACAGGCAGATGCCAATATTTTGGATATTTCCCAGACCATTCTTCAGGGCATTTTTACGATGACTATGTTGGTGGATTTAAGTGCGGGAGAAAGTGACTTTGCCGATCTCCAGTCTCGTTTAGTTGAGCTTCAAGAGCAGCTTGGTGTGCAGATAATGCTGCAGCGCGAGGATGTCTTTCGTTATATGTATCGGCTGTAGGTGAGGTGACCAGTATGGCCGCAAATGGAGTCGAAAAAAAGAATAACACAGCTATCAATAACAATCATGACAAGCAAAGCGCTCATAGTATGCCTGCTTATGAGCGTGCTGACAAAGATATGCGCGAGATTTCTCGTCGCCTCAAGCGTGTGAAGCGCATTGAAGCAGATGGTGGTCTTAATACGCCGTTGGGTGAATCGGTACGTCATCGTCTAACTGAGACGGGAACCTCAGCGTTTGATCATATGCGCGATCCGTATCCCATGCCATCTGAAGTGATGGGTACTACAGGTGTTGCCAATCAGCTGTATCACGGTATGGATAAAGTTAACAAGGTGCCGGCAAAGTTTTATCAGCGCTATGATGTCAAACGTGGCTTGCGCAATTCTGATGGCTCAGGCGTTTTGGTGGGCCTCACTACAATTTCTAATGTACATGGATACAACAAAGTTGACGGTTGGGTAGTGCCTGATGAAGGGCGTCTGACCCTGCGCGGCTATGATATTGCTGATTTAGTACATGGTGCAACTAATGAAGATCGTTTTGGCTATGAAGAGGTTGCCTACCTACTGCTTTCGGGCTCTCTGCCCTCCGCCGAGGAGCTGGAAGATTTCAAAGCTCGTATTGGCATGAGACGTCAGCTACCAGATAGTTTTTTGCGCGGCTTTCCGCGGGCGACTTACAGTCATTCCATTATGAATGTATTGCAGCGTGCAACGCTCATGCTCTATGCCTTTGACCCCATGCCCGATGATACCTCGCCTGAACATGAGATTGATGTGGCAGTGTCGCTGCTTGCTCGCTGGCCGCGTATGGCTGCGGTTGCCGCCGAAGCATATCGTGCATCTGAGGAAAACCGCCAGCTATTGGTGCCGCCTGCGCGTGAAGATTACTCCATGGCCGAAACGGTTCTTGATATTCTTCGTGGTGATGAGGGCTTTAGCGTCGATGAAGCACACATGCTCGACGTTATGCTTATGCTACACGCTGAACATGGTGGTGGTAACAACTCGACCTTTACGTGCCGCGTGTTGTCATCGTCGGCAACAGATGCCTATTCTGCCTATGCCAGTGCACTTGGCTCGCTGAAGGGCCCCAAACATGGTGGTGCAAATGCGCAGGTTTCGCACATGATTGATGACATTGCCCAAAACGTGGGTGATTGGGATGACGAGGACGAGCTGGCATGTTATCTTACACGCATTCTCAAAGGAGAGGCCTTTGATGGCAGCGGCTTGATTTATGGCTTGGGACATGCGGTTTATTCCAAGACCGATCCTCGTGCCGAAGTTGTGCGTGCCTACGCGGAAAAACTGGCTTACAAAAAGGGCGATGATGGGCGACTGGGCCTCATCGAATCCATCGAACGTATAGGGCCTGAACTCATGAAAGAGGTTCGTGGTACAGACAAGGCGATTTGTGCCAACATTGATTTGTATTCAGGCTTTGTCTATTCGATGCTTGGTGTACCCGAGGAGCTCTATACGCCTATTTTTGCGCTGGCGCGTCTGGCTGGATGGGCATCACATCGCATGGAAGAAATGTATGGTGCTGCTCGCATTATTCGTCCTGCTTATAACTCCTATATGACCAACCAAGACTATGTGCCCCTTGCCGAGCGCTAGCCTTCTGGCAGGTCTTGTAGTTTTTGCCGCAGCGTTTGCTTACGCTCTCAGGGCAGTTTCTCCACATTGGGTTCAATAAGCAGTCTTGCGGCAATTTTTATCGGAAACTTCTCGAGCCGCTTGGTAGAGTTTTGAACGCCTGCATATGAAAGGGTTGCTTAGCCTTAGCTATGCAGGCGCCAAGACGGTAGGTACACAGCGTACGTATGTACCTATGCGTATTTAGTCGATGTCCTCTTCACGGCCTAGTTCGCCATCGGCAAGCAGATCATCATCTTCGACATCTTCGTCAATTACCAGTGGCTGGAAGCTTGCGGTATCGCCACCGATAAGGGTAGTAGCTGCGGCATGTGTTGCTTCCTCGCGAGCTTTGCGCAACTCATCACTAAAGAGATCGTTTTCTTCTTCCTCAGCTTTGACTTCAGGGATAGCAGTAACTGGCGCAGAAGCTGCGGTATTGCCACGCTTGTAAGGTTCGCGGGTAAGTTTGTGTGTGTGCTTTGTTTTGGCAAACAGCGGCACGTATTCGATGAGATTGGAAGAGTTTTCTAGACCATACCAACGGGCGGGGGAGCCGCAGAAACGGCGGATAGCGTACTTTGCCGTCAAGATGCCCGCATTACCACCTGAGATCTCAGATTCAGGTGAAATCTCCTTGCGCAGCATACAAAAACGGAAGTCACCAATACTGCTGGCATTACGGTAGATAGAGTAGCGGTGTGGTTGTGGAGCCAGCTGACCAGACCCCACAAGATCGGAGACAATCTGATAAAGATACTGGTTAACGCGCTGATTGACGCGGAAGCCCAGGCGTAGTTGTACCTTAAAGACAAAGTCAGTGCCAAAATTGTTAACCGAATAAGAGAGCGTGCGAGGCTCGTCAGTAACCTTCACGTTAAGGAAGTAGTACGCGCGGGCGCGTTTGGGCTGCTTGTTCAAAATTGAATAGAGAATATCTCGGTCAAGTTTATCGGGGCTGGAATCGTTTGTAAGGAACACCAGATTGTCTGCTGTGAGAGGATAGCTTTCGTCGTGACTAAGGTCACGGAGTTGGTCAATGTACTTGTTGACGGGCAAATAGA
The DNA here is from genome assembly GCF_947253395.1 of uncultured Olegusella sp. Lineage (GTDB taxonomy): Bacteria > Actinomycetota > Coriobacteriia > Coriobacteriales > Atopobiaceae > Olegusella. The sequence continues at coordinate 4,394 of NZ_CAMXYY010000029.1, read as the reverse complement.
CTGTCTGTGTACGTTCGATAGCGGTGCCGCGACGCCATACATACATGACAAAGAAAATCGCCGCCGCCATGAGTACCGTGAAGTAGCCGCCGTGCAAAAATTTTGTCAGGCTCGAGACAAAGAACATAGCCTCAAGTGCAATAAAGAAAGCAAGGAACACATAGGCAATCAGTGGCCTGTGGCGGATGGTATGGAGATAGACAAAAAGCAAAACGGTGGTCATGAGCATCGTTGCCGTAATTGCCAGACCGTATGCGGCTTCCATATGACTGGAGGTCCTAAAGAGCAACACGACAAAGATGCAGCCAATCCAGATGATGGTGTTGACCAAAGGAATGTAGAGCTGACCTTTGGTATTGGAAGGATAAATGATTTTAAGGTGGGGCATCAGATTAAGGTGAATAGCCTCACTAACGATGGAGAAAGAGCCAGTAATGAGTGCCTGAGAAGCGATGATGGCGGCTAAGGTTGAAAGAATGACGGCAAATATACGGAGGTTTTCGGGCACCATCTCGAAGAAGGGATTGAGCTGCTCAATGCCATACAAACTAGTGTTACCCCTGTTTGCCAAGATAAAGGCGCCCTGACCAAGATAGTTGAAAATCAAGCAGAGTTTTACAAAAGGCCAACTTGCGTAGATGTTTGACTTACCAACGTGGCCCATATCTGAATACAGCGCCTCGGCACCAGTGGTGCAGAGAAAGACATTGCCGAGCACCATAAGACCTGCTGCATTGATATCTGAGAAAAGGAAGATAACACCACGCATAGGATTGAGTGCGCGCAGCACCCCCCAATTTCCTGTAGTAATGATATTCATCAAACCAATGGCTGCTAAAAAGCCAAACCATAACGTCATGACGGGACCAAAGGCTTTGCCGATGGTAGAGGTGCCTGCGCGTTGAATCATAAAAAGTGCGCAGAGTATGGTAATGGTGATGCCAATAACAATATGCTGATTATCACCAATGATGTTGTAGACCACATCAATAGTACGCAAGCCCTCGATAGCTGTCGTTACCGTGACGGCAGGAGTGAGGATGCCATCTGCCAAGAGCGCTGCTCCGCCCACCATAGCGGGGACAAGTAGCCACTTGCTACAGTGTCTCACGAGGCTGTAGAGAGCAAAAATACCGCCCTCGTTGTGGTTATCTGCTTTCATGGCAATAAGGACGTATTTCACCGTTGTAATTAAGGTGATGGTCCAAATCAGCAGAGACAAAGCACCCAAAACCACATCACTACTCATAGTTTTGAGTCCGCCGTTGCCTTCCATGATTGCCTTCATGGTATACATGGGGCTGGTGCCGATGTCGCCGTAGACCACGCCTAAGGTTACCAACACCATACCCATAGAAAACGGAATACCCGCATTTCCGCGTGCTGCTCTGTGTGAGCGACTTTTTTTGCGGGAAAAGTCTTTGACGGATCCCAAAGGAGTCTTTGAAGGTCCCTCACTAGGCATATTGGCTATGCTCATGACGCTCCAAACAACGTATCTATCTGCGCAGACATCAAACAACATGCTGTATTTATTCTATGTGTGATGTAAGTGTTAGCGCACACTGAACATATAATTTTATCTCTTTGTAGGGATGGGGCAAGTTGAGACCCATAGATGCAGAGAAGAAGTGTGGATGGCAGGTCGAGTCTTGCTTGTCTGCCCTATAGTGTTTGTCGACAAGTACTGCGCTTCGGCGTAATTTTAAGGAGGTTTATATGGCAGAAGAAACTGAGGGAAAGCTGGTGGCAACGCCTACCGCAACCCCTACAAAAAAGAGTGACTTTTGGATAGCTCAGGGTTCGGGAACCGTGCCTGTACCTAAGGCTGCATCCCAGCGCCTTAGCTGGAAGGGTGAGGAAAAGACCATTGATTATATTGCTACGGCAGGTCATGTCGATGTGTGTGATGATACAGGCCGCCTGACAGCTCAGATGTTTCATCTTGCTTATGTTGCAGTTGATGCTGAGGGTACATCTGACCCCACGCGTCCGGTAACCTTCCTTTTTAACGGTGGGCCTGGTTGCGCATCTGTGCCTATCAACTTTGGCGGTTTTGGTCCTTTGCGTGTAGAGACTTCAGGTACCGACCATCTCTGTTCATCTGCTCTCGTGACTGACAATCCTCATACCTTGTTGAAATATTCTGACCTTGTCTTTTTTGACGCGCCAGGTACGGGTTTTTCACCAGTTGCTGCAGATGCAGAGCCCAAGTCTCTTTTTGGCATTGATGGGGATGCCGATGCTTTTTGCCGTGCGATTACTGAATGGCTCGAGCGCGAGGGTCGCTGGGCGAGTCCACTGTATTTGTTGGGCGAGTCCTATGGCACTGTCCGCAATGCGGTATTGATGCGTCTTTTGGGCGAGCGTGGCGTCAAGTTAACTGGTGTGACCATGCTGTCTGCAATTTGGGATTGGGTACAGACCCTTCCGGGCGAGGATTTGTATTACCTGGGTATGCTGCCGACATTTGCTGCAACAGCACAGTTCTTTGGCCGAGCAGGCAAAGACATTGATGTAGACAGCTGGTTTGACAAGGCAATGAGCTTTTCTGATGAGGTCTATGCCCCTGCTTTGCTTGTTGGCGACCGCCTAGGCAAGGAGCGCGAGCGCAAGGTGGCCGAGCAGATGTCTGAGCTTATTGGTCTGTCTGCTGACTACATTGTCTTTCGCCATCTGCGTGTATCACTGGAGGATTTCCGTAGTCACATTCTGGCGGATGAGGGCAAAGTTTGTGGCCGCCTAGATATGCGTTTTGTGTCTGATGCGCCAGGCTATCAGCAATTTTCTGACTGGATTGTCAGTGAGGATGCTGCTGACGATGCAGTGAATGCGGTCTGGAACAATGCCTTCCGTGCCTTCCTACGTGATAGCTTGGGCTATCGTAGTCCTGCTCGCTATCTTGACAACAACTATGAGCGTGTTGGCACGAAGTGGGACTGGGAGCACGAAGCTGCAGGAACAGGTGAAAAAGTCGGCGCTCCCAATGTTGCCATCGATCTCGCCTGTGCTTTGCGCCGCGATCCCACTATCAAGATGTGTGTGCTTGGTGGTCGCTACGATGCAGCGACAACCTATTGGAATGTTGTCCATGATCTTTCTGCACAGTTCCTCTCTGATGAAATCAAGCAACGCGTAGAATTCCATCGCTATGGCTGTGGTCATATGGCCTATGTTGATGTTCCCACTCTCGAGGCAATGGATGCCGATCTTGCAGCCTTTTACCGTAAGCATTAAAGAGGCGCGTTGACCTACGCAATCACGCTGGAGGAAATAATGGAGTTTTTTGCGAGCTGCCCTGCAGGATTTGAAAGCCTTCTCGCTGATGAACTGCGGGCTTTGGGCACGCCTCGTGTGCGCCCTCTACACGGGCAGGTTGGTTTTGAAGGCAAGCTGGCAGATGCTTATCGTGTCTGCTTATGGTCGCGCCTTGCCTCTCGCGTGGTTGCAATTTTGGCGCGTGTGGGTGCGCGTACTGCTGATGAGCTTTACGAGGGTGTCTCACACATTGCGTGGGAAGACGAACTAGTGCGTACAGCAAGCATTTCGGTTGATGCGCATGGCACTAATGCTGAGCTCCGTAATACTCGTTTTACAGCCTTGCGTGCTAAAGATGCTATTGCTGACCGTATGGCAGAGATGTGTGGCGTGCGATTGGCCACAGATCCCAGCCAAGCAGATTTGACGGTTATTGTTCGTCTTTCGCGTGAGCGAGCAGTGATAGGTATTGAGCTGGCGGGAGAGCCACTTTTTCATCGCGATGGCCAGCGCAAATCTACTCTGCGTGAATCTTTGCGTCCCGACTATGCAGCAGCACTTTTGGCAACGGGTGGTTGGTATCGTCTTTGTAGGCACCAAACATCAACTTTGTTGGTACTAGGAGCAGGGGCAGCGGTTCTGCTTGCAGAGGCACAAGCAGAGTGCGATGACAGAGCACCCAATTTGTTACGGCATCGTTGGGGCTTTGAGTCGTGGCTAAGACATGATGAGGCAGCGTGGTCTGCCTTGCTTGATGAGGCCGACGAACGCGCTGAAAAGGCTACTGGAGCCAGTACGACCGCAAGCTTTATCGATGTTGGTATGAGCGGACTTGATGCCACACAGCTTGGAGCTGCTGATGTGTTGCTTTGCTGTGATCTAAGTAGAGCTGCAGACTTTGCTGAAACCTCACGTGAGCTGGTGCAGGCACGCTCTGTTGTAGCAGCTTTGCCCTTGGGTTCAACTCTTTCCGTACTTGGATATGACAAAAGCCTTGGTGTGGCTTTGGGCTTAGAACCCACACGGGAGGAACGCATCTATCTTGGCGCAGATGAAGGAGTGCTTGCCGCTTACGAGCTAAAAGAAGACACGCGTCAAGCTCTGCCGCTTGTGCTCAAAAGTGGTTCGACGGTGAT
>NZ_CAMXYY010000028.1 GCF_947253395.1 uncultured Olegusella sp. | reverse complement strand
TCGTCGGCAGACTCCACCTCAGCAATAACCTTCTTTAGGCGATCTTCAAACTCGCCGCGGTACTTTGAGCCTGCAACCATAGCTGCCATATCAAGTGTCCAGATTTGCTTGCCACGCAAAATATCAGGCACATTGCCTGCAGCAACTAACTGAGCAAGACCTTCAACAACAGCAGTCTTGCCAACACCGGGGTCACCCAAAATAAGCGGATTGTTCTTTTGACGGCGAGCTAGTACCTGCATCACACGCTCGGTCTCGCGATCGCGACCAATCACGGGATCAAGCTTGCCTTCAGCGGCGAGCTTGGTAAGGTTGCGACCAAAACGTTCCAGCAGCGAATCGTCATCGTCCTCATCAGGGCGCTGACCTGCAAACATTTGTCCAAAACTCACAGGAGCAGACTGATGATGCGACTCGCGAGGCTTGTCTTTATTGACTAGTTCTGCCACCGCATTGCGTACCGCATCAGCCGAAACGCCCATACGACCCAAAGCGGTCATCGCAATACCATCACCCTCGCTCACGATACCCAGCAAGAGATGTTCGGTTGCAATATACGTTTGTCCATGTGCCATGGTTTCACGATAGGCATTTTCTAACACGCGCTTGGCGCGCGGGGTAAAAGGAATATGCCCACCAGAACCTGGCTGCAAATCCTCGCTAGAAATCTGGCGAATAGTTGCCAAAGTTTCCTCATAGGTCACATCGAGTGATGCAAGGGCCTTGGCAGCAATGCCTTCACCCTCTTTAATCAGCGCAAGCAGCAAATGCTCTGTGCCAACATACATTTTGCCCAGACGCTGAGCTTCGTCTTGGGCGAGGCTCATCACTTTCCGAGCTCGATCGGTAAATTTTTCGAACATGCTCACACTGCCCTTCTGCGCCACCATATGCAGCACAATGCTGCCGTGATGGTAGCGTCAGCTTCTTACTGGTAGTCTGTTCACGTTTACCCACATAAGCAGCTAAGTAAACACTGTTGTGCACTTTGTACCAAAAAGACGGGCGTCATCCCTGACGTCCGTCTTTAATTTCACTTCGTAGGAAAGCAGCGCAGCACATACGTGCGACTGTACACGTGCATTCTGGCTACTTAATTAAAAGCCTCACACGTTTCTACAAGCTCCTGCTCAGCTGCAATAATGCTGGCAAACAGCTCATCGAGCGTCATACCATTAAGTTCGGCACCGTGTGCTATAACATCGCGATCACAACCAGCAGCAAATTTTTTGTTCTTGAATTTCTTCTTAAGGCTCTTAACTTCAAAATCAGTCACAGAGCCCGAGGGGCGCATGCGAATACACGCATTAATCAGGCCACTAAGCTCGTCAACTGCATAGAGCACACGCTCCATCTTGAGCTCGGGTGCAGGCAGCTCAGGGTTGATGTCATAGTTGTGGGTCTGGATAGAGTGAGCGAGCGCAGGATTGGCACCTGCTTCGGCAAGCAACTCGGCCGTCTTGACCGTGTGGAGCATATCGTCTTGCCACTTTTCCCAATCAAGGTCATGGAGCAAGCCCACCTGACCCCAAAAATCAACATTTTCAGGATCGTACTTCTCAGCGTAATAACGCATCAGAGCCTCAACCTGTTGACCATGCAAAATATGATATTTATCTTCGTTGTACTGCTTAAGAAGATCAAACGCCTGCTCGCACGTCAGTCCACTCTCAAGTTTGTCTGCCATGCTTCCCCCTTTTGCTTTGAAACCCTGCAGCCACGTTTTGTGGTAGCTACAGGGTCCTCAGTTTTGCTTAAGTATAAACGAGAGTATGGAGCAGATGAGACTTCCGCACTGCATTGTTGCGGCAATTTAACGATTCTCAGGCTTCATGTGTGGGAAGAGAAGTACATCACGAATTGAAGTCTGATTAGTCAAAAGCATAACAGTACGGTCAATACCGATGCCAATACCACCTGTAGGGGGCATGCCATACTCGAGTGCGCGCACGTAGTCATAATCGTACTCCATGGCCTCATCATCGCCTGCGGCCTTTGCAGCCACCTGTGCCTGAAAACGGCCTTCCTGATCAACGGGGTCATTGAGCTCGGAGAAGGCGTTGGCGTACTCGTGGCCAGCAATAACCAGCTCAAAACGGTCGGTCAAACGCGGCTCATCATCCTTGCGCTTTGCCAGCGGTGAGACTTCAACGGGATAATCACAGACAAAGGTTGGATTGACAATCTGACTTTCGCAGAGCTCATCATAAAGAGTAAAGATGAGCTTACCAGCGCCCCAGTTTGGCTCCCATTCAAGACCGTTTTTCTCAAGAAGCTCACGCAGATGTTCAACGGGTGTGTCAATGCTGACCTGCTCGCCCACGCGCTCGGAGACAAGTTCATTCATGGGAGCAGAGCGCCACTCACCCGAAAGATCGATGGTGTAATCACCAAAGGGAATTTGCTCGCTCTCGTTGACAGCAGCGTTACCCGCCTTAATGAAGCCTTCCGCAAGACGCTTCATACCCTCAAGATCGCTGTAAGCGCAATAGGCCTCCATGCTGGTGAACTCGGGATTATGGGTGAGGTCCATGCCTTCATTGCGGAACTGACGACCCATCTCCCAAACGCGCTCCATACCACCTACAATGAGTCGCTTGAGATGGAGTTCGGTAGCAATACGCAGGTAAACTTCCTGATCCAGCGCATTGAAATGTGTAGTAAAAGGACGAGCGTTAGCGCCACCGAGAGTCTCCTGCAAGATGGGCGTCTCAACCTCGAGGTAGTCCTGCTCCAACATATAACTGCGGAAGGCAGACAGGATGCGCGAGCGCTTGACAAAAACATCTTTTACCTCGGGGTTCATGATGAGGTCTACGTAACGCTGGCGATAACGAACTTCCTTGTCGGTAAGACCGTGGAACTTCTCGGGCAGCGGACGGCAAGCCTTGGAAAGAATCGTGATGTTGGTCGGCGCGACAGAGAGCTGGCCACGACGAGTACGTACAACGGTGCCGGTGGCCTCAATGACATCGCCCAGGTCAAGCATACCAAGGATGTCCCACTTGTCCTCGCCTAGCACATTAATGCGGCAAAATAGCTGCATTTGACCCGTGCAATCTTCGATTACGATGAAGGAAACTTTACCCTGTCCACGCTTTGCTCGAATGCGACCACCAAGAGTTACCACGTCATCTGTGTCGCTGCCGTCTTCAAGGTCGGCATAACGCTTTTCAAGCTTAGCAGCATGCGCGGTGATATGACTTTGAATAGGATAGGGATTGACACCCTGATCAAGAAGAGCCTGACGTCGTGCGCGGCGTTGAGCTCTCTCATCGTTTACGGATGGGGCAGCTTGTTGGGTGGTGGCGTCCTGCTCGGCCATGTGAGCGTTCCTCTCGTAAAAATAAAGGCCCACCTGCGTGGTATGTTGCAGGTTCAAAGGCCTTGGCTTTACCCTTAGCGCAGTATATAACGCGCCACCAGCCCAGATCCATGAGCTGCCGGCGCGTGAAGATGCGTCGATGTTTTAGCGAATAATCTTGGTAATGGTAAGGTCACGTGTCTTACCAGAAGGGGTAACGTAGCTAATCTTGTCACCTACAAGATGACCCATGCTAGCTGCACCAACAGGGGATTCGTTGGAAATTTTATTCTCAAGGGAGTCGGTCTCGGTGGTGCCAACGATGGTAAAAGTAATCTTTTTGCCCTTGGAATCCTCGAATTCGACTGTGCATCCCAGCGACACAGACAACTCACTAGCGTTTATCTCAACCACGCGAGCAGTCGAAAGAATCTGACGGATCTCGTTAATACGAGCGGCGTTTTTGGCCTGCTCTTCCTTGGCGGCGTCATACTCAGCGTTCTCGGAAAGGTCTCCTTGTGCGCGAGCATCCTTGATTGCCTCAATAATCTCGGTGTTCTTGTCGCCCTCGCGATACTCGAGCTCCTCAACCAGCTTGTTGCGGCCCTCGGGGGTGAGCGTCATCTCAGTCTTTGCCATGTGCTGCCTTCTATATGTCGAAATGGGTGGTACTAGTTGATAGTTTATGATTACCACGAGAATCAAGCTCAACAGAGCAAAACACAGCCGCTCAGCCTGAGCCGAGCAGTTGCACCTACACGACGGCTGACCGCCGATATCTTACTCGGTATCTTTGGTATCCTTGTCGTCCGTCTTTTCGGCATCAGCCTCAGAGCTTTCGCCCTCTTCCATACCCTCGCGGACATTTTTGACGGTCTTGCCTAGTGCAGAACCAAGCTTCGGAAGGTTCTTGGGCCCAAAGATGACCAATGCGACGATGAGAATTAGGAGTAGCTCGGGAACGCCCATACCAAGTATCATGTTTAACCTCCGTGGGTGCGACCACCGCGTTTGCGATGTGTTTGCAAGCGTGTAGTATACCGCATATCTTTATATGCTCACAATTTCTCTGGGGGTGAATTTGTATGCCGGCACTACTTGTGGCACTGATTGTGATTGTGAGCGCGCTAGATATCTTCATCCTGTGTCTGCCACGGTTGCTGAGAAAGCGTGGGGTGTGGTTGTGGTGGCACACCAAATTTGGGCCAGCGCTGGTATTTGATTCGCAAGATGGTGATGGAACGACCGTACGTCTGCTAAATGTGCGGGGAAAATACCAATCAGTAGCCTATGTGGATCCCGATCTACGCTGGGAGCTCGCTTGCATTTATCACAAGTATTTTGCTGAAATTGTCGATATTGTGGGTCTAACGGGCAACTCATGCACCACTGAATCTAGAAATCAGGTGGAAAATACTACAGATCCTCAGCCTCCTTTAGACGCCAAGGACTGCCCTTCTTCCTGCCTCAATCATGCGTCTCCTTTGGATTGTTCGCGTCAGACTTCTTCAGAGTCCAAACCAACTGCTGTAGTTATTGGTGGCGGCGGATATTCTTTTCCCAAATGGTTGGTCGCACATTGCCCTTGTTTGCATACGGTAGTTGTAGAAATTGACCCAGCAATTACCAAGATTGCACGTAAACATTTTTTTCTTGATGATCTTCTTGAGGAATTTCCCGATAACACCCCCGAACTCATTTGTGATGATGGCTGGGCATGGCTGCGGAACTGTCATCGAGGTTTTGACTTAATCGTTAACGATGCCTTTAGCGGAAAACATCCGCTCGGTCCTCTTGGAACGGCTGAAGGTGCACGATTGATACATCAACATTTGACGAATCAAGGCACCTACCTTGCTAACGTTATTGCACCACTTGAAGGCAGGGGTTCTAGACATTTGAAAGATACGTGCCGCACCTTTTGTACTGAATTCACCTATGTGTGGCTGATTCCAGAGGATGAGGAAAACCCAAACGTTGTTGCTGACAATTGCCTCATCGCCAGCGACCACCCTTGGCCCATCTCCCATCGCTATCGCCTGTCTTAGGTAAGCCTGTTCTATCAAACAGTTTCAGCCCTATCATCTCAATCAGCTTCTGTCCTAGCACCTAGGTCCTCTTTTGCCTCACTCACTAAGCCACATTCCTGAGTTTTAATGATCCCTATTCGCTCTGACATTCGATATGCGCCATTTATTGACAAAATAGATTAGAAATTTATGTCTCATTTTCTATAACACTGCTTATACCTGCTATTTTATAAAAGTGTACAGGCACGCCAAAACCCGAGAAAACACCTGCTTTGTATTTCGGCTAATCTACCTGCAAAAACATCACATGCTAAAAACTGGGCAATGGCGCATATCGTCATTTAGAGCGAATAGGGGTCTATTTTTGTTCTCTACGCATACAATGAGCACCGTTCAGTGAAATTGTTGGGTTTGATTTTTGGCTTGGGTGGGTATGGTCTGCATATAAACTTTCAGTTTGAACACAAAGAGGTTATCTATTGCAGCCGCCACAGCAGCCGCATATTGTTCTCTCGCACACAAGCGCCTTGTGGTACCACCGCCTTGCTGCTGCAGGAATATTTTCTCCGCCTTTTTCGTGCAATTACAAGACTCTTGAATCGGCAAAGGATTGTTTATCCAAGGTGCCTCATTTAGACAAATCTTGGTCCCACATTTCAACAACGGACCTTGCCGCTCGATCTATCTATATCCAGGAAGATGTCGAAAATCTTTTATTAGAACATCCTCATGAAGATCCCTGGGCCGCGTTGGCTGCTTCTTCTCTACTGCCTCATAATTTTCAGCCACTAAAGAACATAGAGCTCCTTTGCAATTCATCAGCTCATCGCCATTGGCGCAATAATGTAGCCGTCCACCGCCACTCTACAGCGCTCCCTAAGGGATCGGTTTTGCGAGCTGGAGTTGGTTTGTACGTAGCGTCCCCAGAATTTACGATTTTCCAGATGGCACGCTATCTCAAGGATGTGCATCTATTAGCAGCACTTATTACCGAATTTTCTGGATCTTACGTATTGTTACCTCAAGGGCTATTGTGCTGTTCGCGCTATACAGCCGAAGGGAAGGTGCCAATACAAAATGGCCGTTTGATTGGAGATGGCTATGTTGAATGCGCACCTCTTATCTCAGTAGATAATCTCAAACATCTTCTAAACAAATATCCAGGGCTGCCTGGAAGTACACTTGTTGAAAAAGCCCTTAAAGCTAGTGGTGATGGCAGTGAATCTCCTTTTGAAACTGCAGTGAGCGTTGAGTTGCAGCTCATTCGAAGTCGTGGTGGTGCAGGCGCAGGCTCGGCACGATTAAATGAAAAAATATCTTTTAATGAGATAGAACAACAAATGGCAAATGGCCGCAGTCATGCTCGTGCAGATATCTTGTTTGTTCGCCCCGATGGTAAACGAATAGACGTTGAACCTGGAGGAGTATTCGGACACTCAGGCAAAAAAGCGATGGACTTAGATAGACGTCGGCGTCATGCACTTGAACATGCAGGCGTAGAAGTTATTGACATCACATGGGATGAATATACTAACAAAGATGTGTGGGAAACAATTTGTCGGCGAATAACAAATCACCTTGGAAAACGTTTTCATGTGCCATCATTATCGATACAAAATAAACAACAACTGGTTCATGATGATTTCTGTAATTGGAATTGCATGCGAATATTCCCACCAGATGCATGGCGGAGATAGCACCTAGCTTTAACTCCGATTCAAATAGGCTGAACACAGGTTGACTGAAACCCCTATTCGCTCTGACGTGCGATGTGAGCCATTTAGGAGTCTTTTTTATTTAATATTTGATATAGATTCTCCTCGATACAGTCGTCTACCAGCGGCTTTATATACAGCCTAAGGTACGACAAAATCCGAGAAAACACCTGCCTTGTATTTCAGCTAATCTACCTGCAGAAACATCACTTGCTAAAAATTAGACAATGGCGCATATCGTCATTTAGAGCGAATAGGGGTGAGCGGCTAGGCCGCTCACCCCTATTCTGTGAAAAAAGGATTGGAAATTATTTTGTGGTTGAGCTTTCAGCTGTTGCTGAGGGAGCTGAGACTGCATCATGAGGTTTTGCGGCATCGGGCTCTGCAGGCTCATCGCTAACCGTTGCAGCCTCTCCGTCTTTTGCCTCAACCTCAAATCGCAGCTCATCAAGTTGCTTGATGTGCACCCGCAGCAAGCCTCTTATCTCGGATTTCTTCAAATTATCCAACTCGTCCGTTGTCTTGAGCGTCGCCACCAAACGCTGAGAGAGTGCGCCTGATTTGCTGTCATAGGCATTAACTGCACCCACCCTATATGACACAAAACCTGGACAAATGGCTTCCAACTCCTGTGTGGTCTGCTTTACTTCATAACTATCTTGCACAATAAACGCCTCACCCGAGTTCTGCGCCATCGTCTCATTTACCGCATGCACCGTCAGAAGCACGCAAGGAATAAGAAAGACTGCCGTACCAATCGCTACGCGCCGACGCAATACCATAGATCTGTGCATTGCTGCTTTGCTCTCTGCAGTACTCACTACTCCGTCCCCATCTAAATCTCGTTTGAGGGGAACTTTCAACAACATCATTACCAACTGAGCCGACACCGCAATAAACAATGCATTCAGCAAAAACTCATAAAAAGCACCGGCAAATAGCGTGAACTTTGCCATCGCAATGCCATAGCCAGCAGCGCATAAAGGTGGCATCAGCGCAGTCGCTACTGCCACACCCGAAAGCAAGGTACTCGGTTCTTGATTGCGCGAAATGCCAAGTCCGCCCGCAAAACCTCCCGCCAAAGCAATCAACACATCCCAGATATTTGGATGAGAATTGGTTAGCAGCTCAGACGTCTCATTTGAGATAGGAGAAAGCACAAAGTACAAAGTTGAGGTAATGAGGCAAATAATCACCTGCACCACAAAACCAACCAATACCTCACGCAACATACGCGAGTCAGCAGTCGCCACCGCATAAGCAAAACCCATAACTGAACCCATCAGAGGACAGATAAGCATGGCACCCACAACTGCCTCGGTTGAATCCATATTAAGACCCACCGACGATATCAGCATCGCCACGATGAGTAAGCATAGATGGGGCCCATCAATTCGCGCTCCAGCCTGCACGCGGCGACGAATCACCTGGTAACTAGCTCGCCCATCGCGCACATTTACAAATTCCCGGAGAAGCCGCGTGAGATTTGTCGCAACCACGCCGCCTCCTTTCGTTGCTTCTAAAATAGAACAGTCATACTGCAGTCATATTCAATTGTAGGCATAGTCTAGGAGGTCTAAGATCTTTGGTGAGTTGGCAACGCAGCAAAATCGCAGAGCATAAGCCCACAACTGAAAGTATGCCCATGCTCTTTATAAGAAGAACCTCCTGGTTTTGCCCAGTCCTTATGTGCCTTCTGAGTATCTCAATTGTCAGCACTCTCATCGGGTGCGGTGCTGTGCATAAAACACGCGATGGATCAGGGACTACAAACAATGCACCACAATCACAGGGCTCCGTAACGCGGACTGCGCCCTCTCCTACCACTCCAAGCGCTACAGAACTCTACGCAAAGCTCAACATCCGCGAAGACTTCCGTAGCGCGTTTGACCATGGTCCAAAACCCATCTCTAGTCAACTCTATATTGTGATGCACGACACTGAAACTAGCGCTGATGCAGCTGGGGTCATAAATTCTTGGGAGGCCAGTGGCAGGCTCGTTGCAGCACATTTTGTGGTCAACAAAGACGGTTCCATCATCCAGTGCGTCCCGCTTGACCGCATTGCGCATCATGCAGGTTTTGGAGACACAGGGCATAACGAGTATTTTGGCACCACAGACGAAAGTCGCGATGACAAGGCGGGGACCCAGCCTATTGGTTCTTGGGCTTCAGACTATGGCATGAATTCGTATTCAGTTGGCATTGAGATGGTGCATGTCAGCACTCACGGCGAAGCATATCCAGAAGCTCAGCTTGCGGCCGTTGACCAGCTCATTGCCTATATCGATGCATATTTTGCTGAAGAAGGTCAGACGACACTAAGTAAAATTATTGATCACAAGGCATGGCGTTCGGGCAATTCAGACACGTCACCCGAGTTTGCGACATACCTCAAAAATCTCCAGACAACTCGTACTCACGATGGACGCACGCGCTAGGTTCGCCCTAGATCCATTCTAGGCTCGCTCTGGATTCACTCCACACCTACGCAAAACGCATGCCGAATCCTTACCTACGTTTTTCCGTTACTTTTTTGTCGGTTGCGCCTTGGGATACAGCGCATTGAACTCCTCAAAGTACTTATTTTTGTTATTTGAGTCATACACTGACTTGAGCACCTCTTTAATTTCATCGTCGTGATCTTTGGAATTGACACCATAAGAATTCGCCTTTGACCACGCACGATTGATAACATGAATACGCTGGTACAAATCCTCCGCAAGCGTAGTCATATTCTTAAAATCGTCGCTATAGGGCGAGTCACGAGGCACAGCCAATGCCGCTATATCATTTTTCAGCTGGAGTAAATCCGCCTCAATGGTAGCGGCAGAATTTGCAAGCTCATTGCGCTTGTTCATGTCAGGTTTGAGATAGTTTTCGTTAAAATCACTCGAGCATAGCCTTACTGCATCATCATATCCACCAATGCTTATATAGATTTCACTCAGTTTCTTGTAGTAATCCAAAGCGGGCACCGCAGGCTCGTCTTTGCTTGTATCAGGTTTTATTTCAGGCATCTCAGTTTTTGCACCCTTAGCATCTGTCTTTGGCGCGGCAGGACCAGGTTTTTCTACGGGAGGCTGTACTGCAACCTCATTGGGCTTTTCGCTGGGCCAAAATATAATCGCCAACATAGCGCAGGTAGCAAGTACAATCACAGCTATGGCCACCGCAGCAATAATCGTATTGCGGTCACGACGCGGAGCCGCAGCTTGACGAACTACCACAGGAGAGACGGGCGCATTTGCCGCCACAGGTATATACTCTGTCGGCGCATTATCCTCCATCAAAAAGGTCTCATCCAAGCTTGTAGTATCTACAAAAAGACCTGAATCATCCTGGACATCCACCACTTCTTGAGTAGCAAAAGCTTCGTGATTGTTCTCAAGTATTTGCTTGCTTTCGTCGTGAGGCAAAGATTGCGTAAGGTCATTGGATGCATCAGGGCTGGACGCGGGCTTGGCAGGATTTGCCGCAGCCCGAGCAGCAAAATCAGCAACCACCTGCATACCACAGCTAGGACAAAATTTTGCCTCTTTATCAAGCAGAGCGCCACAGTTTGTGCAAAACATCGTGCCCCCTCACCTACCACCAGTCCATCTCAGCTTATCGCAATGCAAAACTCATAGCCTAAACAAGACGGGGAGCGGTGCAGCAAGCGCAATTACACCGTTGAATCCTGTCAGAATCTTACGAACGTTTCTTCTTTCGAAATACCAAGTACCTATTGAGGTTTCCTGTATGTCCGTCAGCTGAAAAGCACTCCTGTAGTTCAGCTAGATCAGAAGAAGCATCCACAAGTGCGTCAATTTCTGCCGCATCAAAATGATGACAATAGCGCCAGACATCAGAACGCTCCTGCCATCCCAACAAAAAATCGTTAGGCTCTAAATCAGCCTGCGCCATACCCAGTTTGTCCAACGCCTCGGCAGTAGTTTCTTGAGCACGACTCGCAAGCTTAGGATTATTCATAAATTGCCAAAATGAGAGCGCACAGCTGCCACCTGAGCGCGTAGCTCCAAGCAGCTCTCGAATCAGGGTAATTCGAGCGGCCTGGGTGGGCACGTGGTGCATAAACCCAAAACAAAGTGACAAATCAACGGCTAGAAAGTTTGAATCCAGCAAACCAGACGTATGCTTGCTTATAAGCTCTTCAACAAGATCTATGTGCGTAAATTCAACGTCCCAAGGAAGCAAAAAAGCGCTACGACGTGCAAGGGATATACAGTTATCTACCGCATAGTATGCAACGGAGGTATGAGTTTGTGCCACATCAGTACTTTTTGCAGACACACAGGGGGGCTTTAATGTATGCGCAAGAAAATCTCCAAAGCGCAAATTGCCACACGCCACATCCAGCACAGACAACGTCCGCAAGTCACAAGAAGATATACCCGCGAGCTCGACGACTCTTTCCCACCCCTGCCAAGGTGCCTGGCGCGTTTGTGAAAATGAAGCAGCCTGAGCCTGGTAAAACTCTGTATTTAAGCGGTTCAGTCGTCGCGCAATTTCGATATTCACTGTCACATCCCCGGCCCCGAGTAAAACTAAACTTTCAAATCTACTGTACGGTACAACAGGACATAATTTTTATCTATATCTACAACTTGCCACTTACGTAGCGGATGCTTCTCTTATCTCCTCATAAAGATCCGTACAGAAATGATGTTATGTACTGATGATCAATGATAGAAAGCCGCCCTAGACTTAAGACCTAGGGCGGCGTTCTATCTATCAGAACTTAGCAGGAAGACAATCTTTCTTTGAATTACCAGACGTTATATTCGCACTTAAAAACAGTTATCTTTCCATTCCAGCCTTTGTAAGTTCCTGAATAATAAGCAATCGGAGTTACACCACGCAGGGAAAAACTATTTTTAAAATACAGTTTTTTATATGTTACATCATATTTTGAGAGATAAAACAAACTAGTTGAAAAAGATTTATAAGTGTTTTCCACCTCTTGAAACATTTTGACACGCATTAGCTCATTAGACGTTTCCCCCTGACCTGCTGGAAGCGCCTTAACAGGCTCCGAATAGAACATTGGAAATACGATGAAAGCAAATAAAGCAGCGACTAAGATTTTCTTTACACTCTTGCTAAACCGCATTTCCTCCTCCCTTTCATTGGTGCCCACCCATAATTCTTGTGTCTTCCTACTCCTTTCAACCAAAGAACTTATGAAACAATTCCCGACAGGTTTGCTTCTCACCCGTTTTGATATATCTAAGCGTTTTATTTACTAGAAAAATAAACTGGGTGCAAATACGATCCATCTCTTCTGGCTGATGCGACGAGACTATAATCCCCATGCCTCTTTTTGCCATCCTTTGGATACAATTTCCTGCAAGCTCTGATTTATTGGGATCAAGGGCATTTATAGGTTCATCAAGAAGAACGTATGGTGCGCCAGATGCAATGGCCATCGCTAAAGATAGTTGACGCATCATTCCCTGCGACAAAGCTCTTACTGGTTTATCAAGAAAATTGACTATACCGATTTCTTCTGCAAGCGCACTGAGACTAGCAGATTGACCACGGAGTATCTGCACAGCTTGAATATGGAATTTTACACTCATGGAAGGGTACATCAAGCTCGCATCGCTGGGAGCATAGTACACACTATATGCGTATGCAACCTCATCCGTTGGAGCTAATCCATTGATGCTAAGTGTTCCTTGTCTCATCCGTCGCGTTCTACCAGAAAGTAAATTGAGTAAGGTGGTCTTGCCCGATCCATTTGGCGCAATAAGACCGACTATCTCCCCTCGATTCACTCGAAGTGACGCATTGAACAGAAGAATATTGCGCCCATATGCAACAGTCGCTGCATGAAGAAGAATCCCACAGTCTTTAGTTGGCCTATTCTTTCCTGCGCATATGCGCTGTCGAGCAAAAGCAAAAAACGTAGCTAGAGCAAGGATGCCGCTAGTCCACATACCAAGAATAAAACAGCCAGCCAAAGGATTCAAAGAATACGCTGGCGTCATATCCACATAGGGAAAAGATCCAAAACTTCCAGCAATAACCCATGGGCAAAAATATGAAAGTGGAATATATTCCAACAAAAAACCAATAGGTGAACCTGCTGAATAATAGGATGGTGCACTTGGAATAAGCGCAAGGATGAAAGTTCCAAACACTCCGGCTAGGGTATTTTTTGAAAGACTTGAGATACAAATGCCAAAAACAGATAAAAACAACCATGTTAACATGATAAGCATTATCGTCCATAGAGCGGCTTGCCCCACCGTAGTCTCGACTATAGAACCACCTTTAAGAAATACCATGGGATAAATGTGGCTTCCAAAACCATTTTTTAAGATTGCACCAAGAAGCACCGGAGCGCAGGAAAGAAGAAAGCTCACGAGACAGATGACCACTCCAACAGCACTTTTTGATAGAACAGATATACCAGCTGGAATGACAGTGCTGCCAAGTAACTTTTTTTTGCTAGTAATTTTTGAGACAGCAAATACTATTGCAATAGCAGGTATCGGAAGAACAAATTGTGGCAGTGTGCTTGGCGCGACAGATGCCAAAAAGACAGCTGGCAGCTGAATCGAAGAATCGTATTCTGGAAGCTCTCCAACCTCGCTCATCACTTCAGCATATTTTTTTGCTGCTGACATTTCATTTTGAGTTGAGCCAATA
Organism: uncultured Olegusella sp.; assembly: GCF_947253395.1. GTDB lineage: Bacteria > Actinomycetota > Coriobacteriia > Coriobacteriales > Atopobiaceae > Olegusella. Next base: position 3,696 of record NZ_CAMXYY010000028.1, on the reverse strand, counting down.
AGCGACCCCGACGAAGAGGCTTCTTCGTCTAGAGCATACAGCCGTGCAAGAGATGTATAAAACTCTGAACTTGTATTCGCATTGAGCATCGTGCGTAAATATTGGAGTCGTAGTTCAGCTTCTTCGACAATTTGAGCTGGTGCACCATCATATGCCCCATTTGTCATACTTTCTGATAGGACTTTATAATTCATATTCATCGTCTGGCGCAGCAAATCTGGGCCAAATAGAGGATATGGAATTATCAAACAAATAGAGAGAATCCCCGCTAGAAAGGCTGTTCCAATCCACACAATTGGTTCGCGTATAGCTACCTTGAGAACAAGTTTGAAATACGACATGGCAAACCTCTCTTTTTTTAAAAAAATATACCAACCTTCTACGCATGTCAAAATGACAGTGCTAACGCCCGGTAGGAAGGCGCTCCTACTGTCTCGCTAGGCATGTGACTTTAGGTAATGCTCATAGATACTAGTTGTACGGTACATGCTAGCGCGAAATTTGCGTTTATCTTGCCTTGCTTATAATTGCATCCTAAACAGACTGAAGTACGGGAGAGCTACATGGAAGAACTCTTGCTGGACATACTTGAACACCTGCGCGCGCTGCCAGCAGAGCGCATGGATGATGCGTTAACTCGGTCTGAGTTAGATGCTCTTTGGCGTAAACATAACCGCGGCGTGCGCAACAACGAAAAACATCTTTCGAAGCGCTTCATCTTGCCTTTTTATCAAAAAATAAAGCAAGAGAATCCTGAGCACTGGAAGTGCTGGAATATTGACAACATGCTTGAAAAACGCCTTATTCGTACCATCCAAATGAAGCCTCATCGCACGGGGTCAGGTGTTGCAACCATCACCGTTATTACGCGCCCCCAAACTTGCTCGAGTAATTGCTTATACTGCCCCTGCGACCTGCGCATGCCCAAAAGTTATCTTACCAACGAGCCTGCCTGCCAACGCGCAGAGCATAACTTTTTTGACCCCTATCTGCAGGTTGCCGCTCGTCTACGCGCACTATCGCAAATGGGACATTCTATCGATAAAATCGAGCTCATTGTGCTCGGCGGAACCTGGAGCGACTATCCGCGCGCTTATCAAATTTGGTTTATTCGCGAGCTATTCCGCGCTCTTAACGACTGGCCTATCACCAAAGAAACCTTACGCCAACGCTATGCCCACTACCGTAAGTTAGGTCTTGAGAATAGTCCTGCTCAACTCAGCAAATTTGTAGAGACACAGCAAGTATTAGTTAATCAAGGCAAGAAAAGCTTCAATGACGCGTTCCATGATTTATATCAAAAAAGCGAGGCTCATCAAAGTGCTTCAAAGTATATGAGTGCACAGATGAATGAGCTTTTTGATGAGCAACTACGCAATGAACATGCACAGCATCGGGTGGTAGGACTTGTTATCGAAACACGCCCCGATACCATTACCCCACAAAATCTCACACTTTTTCGTCAGATGGGCTGCACGAAGATTCAGATGGGCATACAGAGCACCCGACAAGCCATACTGGACGCCAATCAGCGTTACACCAGCTTGGGACAGATTTACCGGGCCTTTAACCTTATTCGGCTTTGTGGTTTCAAAATTCATGCGCATCTGATGGTGAATTTGTTGGGATCCACGCCCGAATCAGACAAGCAGGACTTTCAAACCTTTGTAAATAATTCCAATTTTTTGCCTGACGAAATAAAGCTTTACCCCTGTGCGCTGGTAGAAGGAACACAGCTGGTAGAACATTTCAGGGATGGCTCATGGGGTCCATATAGTCGAGAAGAGCTTGTTGATGTGCTCGTGAGTGATGTCCTTGCAACACCGCCCTATATTCGCATTTCTCGTATGATTCGTGACATTAGTGCCGATGACATTCTTGTGGGAAACAAGCATACCAACCTGCGTCAGATGGTGGAAAACGAGATCCGAAATGCAGGCAGGGCGGGTCTCGTGCAAGAAATTCGTTTTAGAGAAATCTCCCTAGACAAGATTAACTTTACTGAACTCGTGCTGGATGATTTTACCTATGAAACCGTCGCTACGAACGAACACTTTTTGCAGTGGGTTACCCCCGAGGGCCGAATTGCAGGTTTTTGCCGTCTGTCTCTTCCTAAGTGGAAACTCCTTTGTGATGGGAATGCCGATGTCAGAGCAGATGAGCTACCTGTCGCACCAGGACAAGCAATGATTCGTGAGGTACACGTCTATGGTCAAGCAGTACGCCTTGGTCAAGCGGATGTTGCTACTCAACACAAAGGCTTGGGCCGTCAGCTGGTTGAACGCGCGTGCGACATTGCCCACAGCGCAGGCTACAGCAGTATCAACGTCATTAGCTCAGTGGGCACCCGCGCCTACTACCGACGTCTCGGTTTTGAGGATGCAGGACTCTATCAGCGCCGGAAACTATAACGCTCCGTGTGTGTCTAGGTACTACATCCCAAACGAAAACTCAGTCATTGCTATCGCGCTGTGATTGTAAAGCTTCTTAAATACTTCCGCATTATCCTCCCCCCCAGACATACCTAAGCAATAGGGTAGAGGTGCATAATAATCTAGCGTAGGTACCACGTAGGGCACATCGAAGAGAAGGCGATACACAGCAAGTTTGCCGTATCATGCTCATAAATTGCATTGACAACAAGGTAGTTGAACAGTAATGCCGTTTTGCTTTCTCTGAGATTGTCCCATTCTATCAAAGACAAATTGTGAACAATGCTACCGCTGCCAAGCGCAAGCCAAGAGAGCACCCCTAAAAAGGAAAAATACTTAGGGTAGAATAGGTTAATAAATAACTACTTCGAAAACTGAATGGAGGAGTGCGTTGCGGTTCGGTGAAAATGACCTTGATAATATGTACTATACCTGCACAACTTTTTTTGCTCATCGATGGCAGCTGTCTATAATAATCTACCTCTTTTCAGGTCCCAAGCATTTTGGAGAAATTCTGCGACATCACCCCGGACTCAGCAAAAAGGTTCTCTCTACCATCCTCCGCAAGCTCGAAGCAAAAGATGTAGTAGCCAGGCAGTCTTATGATGATGGATCTATTGTCCGAACGCTCTACTCACTTACCGAAAGCGGTCTTGAATTGGAGCCAGTTCTTGATTCTATTTTTGAATGGGGTTCAAAGTATTCTCCAGGCGAAGATATAGCCGGAGACGAATCCGAACTTGAGATGTAGATCTCAGATTAGATACGCCGATGGTTTAAGAGTAAACGTATGTGGAGCGGAAGCATGACAAGAAATTGTGCGGAATCCTACCCTTGCAATGATGTGTGATTTATGAGGCTCCTTGTGCAAAAAGATGCATCACGGGACATCTGGAAATAATTTGTCTGCACTGATAATTGTCACAAACGTAAGGCTAGGTGCCTCATACTACTGCTTGTTGCATGGGAACTGTCTTAGTGCGCTGTTTTTTGCAGCCTTGCTACCCTGTTTTACTATTTTTATTGCATTGTAGAATTCGGCATACCTACAAAATAAAGCTAGATACAGATTTGTTCTTATTTGCTTCCCAGAAAAAACCATCGCCCATCACCTCCCCTAGAAAAAGGTTAATAAGAGGCAAAATTACTGTCTGTTGATGAATGTTTAACTTTTTCTTATGGTGTCATGCAATACCGCACTAGTCACGAAGGTAACGTACAATTTCTTGCGCACTTTGACAGCAGCATAGTCTAGATATCAAAA
>NZ_CAMXYY010000027.1 GCF_947253395.1 uncultured Olegusella sp. | reverse complement strand
CTGTTGAGTCCACTGGCAAGCATTGTATGGCGACAGAACAGTTTATTGGCATTTACTAGATCAGTCCGAGATGTTCGAGCGCAGTAGCCACACCATCATTGGCGCAGCTGCCAGTTACGTAATCGGCAGCATTGCGGACATGCGAAGTCGCCTGCCCCATGGCAATGGCGACGTCAGCCACTTCAAAGAGCGAAAGATCGTTTTCGGAATCTCCGAAAGCGAGTACCCTCGAGGGCATAACGCCCATCCGAACTTTTAGGTAGTTAAGGAGCGCAGCGGCTCCAGAACCCTTTGAAACGCCTGGCATGACGAGCTCGTGGTATCCATCTCCAACGTCGTAATAGGTCAGCTCACACTGAAGCAACTCACTGCTGTGATATGCCTCAAGTGCGTCGTCGATAAAGTCAATTTTTCCAAAGCGTAACCCTAAGCCTGTCGCGCATAGCTCATGGGCATTCTTTGCCACTGGGCCGCAGTTGAACAGACTTTCACCGCAGGCATTAAGCTCGACGCACAACTGTGTTCCCTCGAATAGCACGGGCATGTCTATGCGCAGCACCTCAGCGACAATCCTTTGAAGCAAATTACGGGGGAAGCATTGGTCGATGATCACCGTATCATCGAGCACGGCATGCGCGCCATCCATTGAGACATGACCCCTAAAAGGAAGTCCTTCAAGCAGATGTGTAACACCCATGCGAGAGCGTCCTGTTGAGAGCACAGGGACGCCCCCTTGCTCAGTAAATGCTCGCACGGACTTACAAACGCGCTCACTTGGATAGTCCCCGGGGCCGTCGACGGGGTCGCGATATACGAGCGTGCCATCCACATCAAAAAAAGCTACAACAGGACCGTCGTGCGAACGAAAACGTGAAGTAAGGGTGTTATTGTTCCACGCGCTCACAGCTGTTCCCGATATGCTGCCAGCATCTCTTCGGTCCATCCCTTGGGCATCTTAGTGACGTAGCTTTCGTAGCTCGCTGTGCCATAGGTGTGTGCGGCAATGAAATAGCCCTGGTAGTCATTGGCATATCCGATAACTGCCGGGTGTTTGCCCGCTTTCGTAAAGGGCTCCTTGACACAGGCACCCAGCTCGCTTGCTAGCTCGCCTGGAAAAGTCACGAACACCAACTTCCCAAAGTCAATTGTGATCATTTGGACCGTGAAGTCCACTTCGTGACGAGCGAGCTGCTGCTCGAGCATTTCTTTCTCGGTATCCGCAAGTTTCTTCTCATCTAAGGTGGGATTGTTAACAAGCACGCGATGTACTGCATCGAGCTGCTTCTGGTATTGAGGATAAAACTGCTCATTGTTGTAGGTCACATGATGTGAGAAGGAATGCACAACGGGGGCCGACAGCTCAATAGGGATGAAGACGCCCTTCATTATCTCGCCAGCTATACCATTGCTTACGCGTCTAAGCTCGGCAAAGTCACTGCCTCGGCGGAACTGGCGATTACCAAGATCGCCCGATGCTCCCGTAAAGATATAAGGAACGCAGCCAATCCATTCGGCAAGCTCATTTCGGACGCCACCCTGGACGTCAGTCGTGAGTAGACGATTGGTAGGCCCGACCACCGTCGCATGGCAGTTGAAGTTGAGCATCGCACCGGCAGCCACTCCGTCAGCATCTACGAAGCGCAAGATCAGAGCCTCGTCATCAAAGGGCGCGCTTGCATCGTTTCGGTTGGAGTACCATCCGTGTACTTGTCGAATCAGCAGTTGCGGCTCTGCCTCAACAAGCTTTTCCGTGAGTTTCGTTGCTGCCTGCACCACAAGCCCTGTGACCATATCGATATAGCCCGGCGTAATGGGGATCCCCATAGGGGACATACCTTCAAAGCCACTTGGGCACGAATGCGAGTGGATTGCATTGATGACGATGTGGTCTTGGGCGACGCCGAGCAAGTCTGAAAGACCCGTACGCATGCGAGTTGTCAGCTGAGCCTTGAGCATGCATACATCTATCGAGACAAAGAGTTCTCGTACTCCCTCGATTTCGAGCAGGAGTAGTGTTGCGAGCGGGATGTCATGCACACCAGTTGCGGGTTGCTTGCGGATGGGGTGGATATATCCCTCCATCCAAAACGTGCCCTTGGGTGTGATGTCAACAGAGATACTTGCGGCTTTCATGATATACCCCCGTAAAAAAGCCCAGACAGATCCTCCGTCTGGACTTTGTTCGATTATCGCAAAGCATTATCTGGCAACGACGTAACGATAGGTGTCTTGCATGCGGACAAAGGAGAGTGGCACCCTATCTGTGCCCAGTGCCTGAGGTAGCCATTTGATCATGTACTCCATACCAGGCTCCTCAAGGTTGAAATGTCCGATGGTGATTGCGCACTTGTTCTGCCCGAGCATGCCGGCATCACGGATGTACTCACAGGTAGTAAAATCAACAAACTCCATGGTTATCAGGCAATCGTTGTCGCTAGCGTCAGTCTCATTGATTTCATGCGTGTCACTTCTTGCCTCACCCATCACATGCATGGGTACGCGCACACTTTTGACACATGCATGTGGGTCGCCCGTTATGCGCGTTCCGTTGAGGCCAAGCTTCATGACCAGCTCGTGGGCAAGATCGGTCGCATCGATGGCAGGAATCTCATAGCTTAAACAAAAGCCTTTATCATCACCCGTGCGATAGTCAAGCCACCCAAGCTTCCAGGCTAAACCAAAGAAGATGCCATCAGCGAGAGCACCATCGTCGATGGGAACGCGCGAATGGATGTAGTCATGGCAGCGCCACACGGCACCACCCCAAGCATCCAACAGCTTCTTTTTTGCCTTGAAGGCCTGGGTGCTGCTCACTACGTCTTGATGATCTCCATGATTCCAAAAAAGGGCTTCGTGGCTGATGATGAGGTTGGCACCAAGTTCGCGCGCGCGTCGTATGACATTGACTGTGGGCCAAATGCAGGTCACGATACCAGCAAGTTTTTGGTTTGCATTGCCATAGAGCACTTTATCTCGTGTGGTTGTTTCGTCGATAGGCTTGCCAGTAAAGGCGTCAATTCCCGTACAGTAGTCTTTAATGCGCTGAATTGCCTCGCTGATGAGCATAGCCATCTCCTCTTCGCAGGCGTTGGGGCTGCCGGCACACTGAGGAAGCCCCTGGATGAAAGTTACTCGTCGTCTTCGTCGTCCTCGACAGTCAGGGTGTTGATGAGCCTGATGGACTGCGTCGCCGTGGTAATTGCCCCCTCAATGTTTTCTGTGGTAAGCGGTTCCGGAGTTAGGCAGAGCTCCATGGCAAGTGGCACGTTCACACCAGCAACCACAAATACATTTGGGCCTATATGAGGCATGAAGTTTTGGTTGACACTTCCCCCCAAAATGTCTGTAAGCACCAGCACCTCATCTTTGGGATCAAACTCGTTGAACACAGCCTCGACCTGAGGTTCAAGTAGCTGGTCGTCCACATAGGCACAGATGACGTGAAAGTCGCATTTTGCCCCTAAAAATGTGAGCGTGTCTGTCAGACCCTGGGCAAACCTATGATGTGAGGCGAGAACCACATGTCTCATTGACTATCTCCTTGAATTGACGTTGGGCACGTCCTTTTACCGAATTATCTCATGACAGTTGCCGTACCCGTTTTGCTTACTGCGAATACGACAGCTGCAATCAGACGATTCTCAGCGTTCGGCTCCACAGGAGGGTATCTGCCCCTCTTGTCGAGCGACTCCAAGGAACGGAACCGCTCGACAAGGAAAGAAACGGAGCCCAATCGCAAGCAACTAAGCGGCAAGAATCCCCAATCCAGCGCAGGCACAGCTGACAACAAGAATGCCAAGGATAATCCAATTGAGCTTGATACCCTTCTTAATTAGTTTGTACACCAACAGGGCGAGGAGCACGGCAAGAAGGTTGGGAAAAATCTGGTCCAACACGCCTTCCTGGATTCCCAGCGTAATCTCACCATATTGAAAGACTAGCGGCGTGGAAATCTTGACAGCAGAAAAAATAAGCGAACCGACCACGGTCAGACCAAGAATAGAGGCGGCGTCGGTGAGAATGTTAAGTTTGTCGCCCATCTTGGTGACAACAGAGGCACCAGCCTTGTAGCCCTGGACGTAGTTTTGGCAGCGCCAGAAATAAAGGACAATCCAAAAGGCCAGCCAGAGCAGGATGCCGACAGGGCTGCCCTGCTGGGCCATATAGCCGGCGATGGATCCTAAAATGGTCATGGGCAGAATCCAGATTAATACGTCGCCGATGCCGGAGATGGGTCCCATGAGACCTATCTTCAGATCGTTTTCAGCAGACAGCCCATTAAGGTGGCCCTTGTCTTCTATCGCGAGGCCTGCACCAAGCAGCAGACCCGAGACGGGTGGCGTAGCGTTGAACACACAGTCAAGCTGGTTGAGAATTGCCGTGTTGAAGGCGTCCTCATCGTTTCCGTATATCTTGCGCAGCGCGTAGTACGAGGCAAACATTGCGCAAGGAGCGTTCTGCGTGGCATAGGAATATGAAACGGTATCCATAAGACACATGCGGCGAGAGCAGATTTTAAGGTCCTCGTCGCTCAGAACCGGTTCATAGGTACCATCTGTCAGCGGCTGAGGTTCGGGGGCCTCGTGGAAATCCTTGAAATCCTTGGGCTTAAAGAAATTACTCATCTTCGAGCTCGCCTCCATTCTCACCAGCAGCGATAGCTATTGGGGCCTCAGACTTAAGACGGAAATACTCAATGGCGACCACAGTGCCAAGAAGGGAGATGGGCAGAACGGGCTGACCAAAGTAGGCCGCAAGCACATAGCCAGCAATCAAGAAGGCGTAGAACTTCTTGACCGGCATGAAGGTCAGCAGGATGGCAAAGCCGGTAACAGGTAAGATGCCGGCAGCAACAGAGAGTCCGCCAGTAAACCAGGCGGGCATAAAAGCGTTGATGGCTTCGACTGCCTGCTTGCCAAACGCAAGGACGATAATCATGGGGAGGGCGCCCTGAAGGAACAGCCATAGGTGGGATAAGAAGCAGGACGCGAGCATCTTTTTGTAGTCACGCTTAACCGCATAGCCACGAATCACCTTGAAAACCCAGGAATTGTAGATCTTGAAAATAACGTCAAGCTGAACATAGAGCATGGCGACGACGACGCCGATGGCAAGACCAACGGACATATCACCACTGCCAGTAATACAGGCGGTTACCGTTGCAACGATGCCGGCCATGCCATAGTCAGGGGCAGATGACCCGCCTAGTCCTGCAGCACCCATGGACATGAGCTGGATGGTGCCTCCAACGACAAGTCCTGTGTTGGGGTCGCCAAGAATAATGCCGACAAGCCAGCAGACCAAAGCGTGCATAAAGGGGATCGCCTGCGTAGCATACATATCAACTGCTCGGAACCCCGCGAGCAGGACAAGCAAGACAAATTGGAGCGCATTGACTTCCATGTTTGTCACCTCTCTTTACAGCGCAATGTACGCGGAAATAGGCACGGGCTTATCGGTGGTCATATACCGCACATCAATCTGTGTACCTGTGGCAGCAATTTTTTTGTAGATGGGAATATCCTTCTCAAGGATGAATGCGCGGCGACCTGCCTGCACTCCTGGTGTACCCTCGGGCGGAAACTCCGTCAGACCCAGTGTAAGCAAGGGAATCCGCTGTCCCGCCTCGATGAGGTCAAGAAAAATCTGTGGGCTGCGAGCGATGGTGAATACCGTGTGATTGTCGTACTTGCCTGCCTTAAAGTTGGCAAGTGCCGTCTCTTCGGTAATGATCGAGAGCGCCTGACCAGAGGGTTTAGACAGCTTCATGGCCCCCTTTCGCACTTCATCGTTGGCTGTAGCGTCATCAATAATCATCGTGCGCTGTGTGGCATAGGTGGGGCACCAAAAACCCTGGACAATGCCGTGCAACAGACGATAGTCAATGCGCCCTGCAACAATACTCATATATCTAGCCTCTCCTTTCTCCGTTCTGCGACGTAAGTGTAGCCACAGCCTTCGGGGTATCTCGCTTCCCCGTATTCTGCTAGAGCTACAGTAAGGTTCGTAGGCTGATAAAACGGTGGCAGGCGCACATTTCGACAGGCGCCCTGCAGTTGCAACAACTGCAGGGCGCCTGTGAACAGGGATGTTCGGCTTTCAACACTTACCCATTATTGTGGTATAGCCAGTGTCGAAGCAAGCTGGTTGCCAGACTTACTAGGCTACTCATCCTCAAGAACCATGCCTGCGATAGTCGTACGGTTGCTTGTAGAGGCAACTTGCGTATGAAGCATATGGTGTACATAGGAAATTTCCGAAATGGGTATCTCAACGTGATAGCGACAGGTCATGTCAGAGAACGCCTCACGGAACCAGTCAACAAAGTTGGCATGTTCTACCTCGAAGTGCTCGACATCAGGTGCCGTATCAACGAAGTTCTTTGTCATCAGGCGCTCGATCAAACCGCAAAGATGGACATAGACACCAATGCGGCGACGAGCGTCAATGGGTTTGCCTGAAAGCTCTGACAAACGTTTAACCGCCCGATCTGCTTCGATGTAGAGCATCTCAGGATTGAGGATGGTAAGGGATTCAATCACGTTTCGAAGTGTGAGGTTACGTAGAAGATTGGAGTGAAACTCGGCCACGCTCCCAGGATCGACCAGCGGGAAAAGTGCCCGATCGAGGGCGTCAGAACTGCCTTGGTAAAGAATATCTTCAAGCCCCACAAAGGGCACGGAGGAGATGCCTGGGTTCATGGTGCTCACAATAGCGCGCACGCGATAATCATCAAATACCGACGACGCTTCCCCCCTTTGTGCTAAATCTGCATAATCGCAAGTTATCAATTGCGTAGCTGTTTTACCGGGAAGACTGTTCTGCACAATCTGACGAATCTTGCCAGCTGCCTCAATACCCAGTTCAGAGCAAAAGAGTACTGCTTCGGCAACTTTTGCACCCTTAACGACGCTATAGCGAGGGGCGCAGTATTCAGCTGAGCGTGTCAGTATTTCTTCCAAATTTTCACCCGAAAGCAGGGCACTACCGACCTCAAGCGCAAGGGCTGTGGAGACGTTGTTGACGATATTGATATCGCAGGTGGTTAGGCCGCTAATGGCATCATTCACGCTCTCCAGTGACCCCATGTCAACGAGGACTGCAATCGCTTTGCAGTTCGCATGTCGTTCGAGTAGGCAGGAGAGCTGGCCAACGACGTCGGTTAGGTCTTGATCGTAAGCCATGTCGATAGCTTCGAACACATGGGCATGCAAGATGCGGTTACACGCATCAGCAATGCTTGTCGCCGTCGAGTACCCATGACACACGATGACGCCAAGGTAGTCCTGCGGCCCGCCCGTGGCACGTAGTGAGTAACCGACCTCGATGAGCAGAATCATACGAGCAAGTGCGTCGAGATCCATACCAAGGGCAATCTTGGTTTTGGCAACGATCTGGTCGGCAACGGTTGCAGTTTCTGGAAGGTTCTTCGTCAGGACCCTCAAGGTCCGAGCAATCGCATCGCCGTTCTTCTGGCGCCACTTTGTAAGATTTACGCCACCCCAAAGTTGGGTGAAAAGCGACTGGGCAATGGAGCGCGAGAGCTTCCGGGTGAGCTCAATGCCATAGGTACGGTTGGTCTGCTCTATTACTGGGCTCAAGAGTCGCTCGTAAGAGCCGATGCGCGGATTTGAGCTCCTACTTTCAAAGTTCATGTAGTCGTTATAGGACTGCACGGCCGTCGAAGCGTTGGAAAAGAACTCGACAAAGCTCACCTTACCCGTCTCGAGAGCGTCAATCGGATTGATGATCTTTTGGAACAGGCCGATGACGCGCATTGAAGGGTCATTGACGGCTTTTGAGCCACTGATGAGCTGATTATCATCAGGCTCAGACTCGGTGGATTTCAAAATGTTTGAGGGCAGGTTGTATGTCTGAATGGTGAGCATTTCGTTGTTACGGTTAAGGTAGGCACCTGCACAGCAGTTGGTAATGCATGATTTGAGGCCATCGATATTGTCTCGAAAATCAGTTTCGACAAGCGCGCGTAATGCGCCACGGCTTACTGAGACGTCAGCACCTACTCTTCGTCCCTCAACTCTGAGGTAGTGCAGGACGAGGGAAGTGCGCTCCTCTATACTGCGATCAACAAGGCGCGGAAGTTGTATCACGATAGGGACAAAGCGTGCGGTCTCTTTGACCATGTTGCTATCTTCGGAACGCGCGGTGCTTAGAATAAAGCGCGCTGGACTTGCGTCACTGTCTTCATCGTTGCTGCTCGCACCAATTCGCTGGAGTACCGTCTCTCTCGTCGTCCGAGAAAGATGATCAAAACCACTCAGATATACCATGCCGCCGGCCGCCTCGGCAGCAACCCCACCCTTGCCATCCTCTCCATAGATTGCCGCTTCGACGTTTGCGTCCGTTGCCTCAAAGCTCCTGCAATCAACCGAGACATAGCGCGCGCATTTAGGCAGCACCCCAACGTTTTTTCCGTATTCGAAGGCGAGTTCACTCATTAACCTTTTACCTGTGCCATGCTCGCCTACCAGAAGCACCGGGATGCCGTGTGGTGGATATCTAATCGCGCTTTTAAGATGGTCTATGCACGTGCCATAACTCAACTCAAAGCCTATGGCCTTGTCAAAGTCCTTGAGCTCTTCTAGGCTTACACAGGCAAGCAACTCCTGCTGGGAGGAGTATTCGTCATTATCGAGCTTCATTTGAAAATAACGCTCCGCTGCATGGCGATGCAGATAAATGACTGGGCGCGCGTTAATCTTAATGGCAAGGCCTTGTCGCACGAATTCGTTGAGATACTGGCTCGCAAGACTACGACTTACATGACACTCGAAGGCAATCTTTGCCGTCGTAAAACAAGCAAGGTTGGATACCCTGAGTTCGCGCGTCATTTTTTCAAGTCTCTCAAGAACCTCAGCCTTGGTATCGTAGCAAGCCACTCTAGCCCCCTTGGCGTTTACGTTTTTGGGTACGATTGTAGCTAAGAATTAAGTTGTTTCGACACATTGATGCCCAATTATCACCATAAGTGTTGAAACCGGGCTTATTGCAGTGCTTGGTATACGCTTGGCGCACATTTGGCAACAGACTGATGCAAGCTTGGCAGGGTTGTGGATATCCCTTGACCTTTTGCAGCTCATGCAGTGAAAGCAACCTCTTATGTAGTGCAAGAATTTGGCAAGCAACCTCTTCAGGAAAAATCAAACTCCCGAATCTGATCGTTTGGAAGAAGGAGAATCCTATGGATGCACACGGCACTAGCTCGAGTCTTGTTGTGGCTGAGGACGTTGTTGAGTCTGCTGATAAGGGCAGCCCGCTCTTACCTCCCATAGCTCCACCAGAGCTGTGCCGAAGCGATATTGTGCTCGTAGTGGGCGAGCCAGGACTTATGAAAACTCTGCTTGCAAAGCGTCTGCTTCAGAGTCGATCTTCAGATGCTCCTCAGCCATTACTCGCCTTTCTCAAAGCCAATCCTCATGAACTTGCAAAGAGGCTTGAGAGTACGCTCTGCAAGGCCAGAGCTGCGGCTCGCAAGCAGAAAGATCAGCTGGTCTGCGTACTTTTTGATGATTTTCCCGCCCTTGATGAAGAAACAATTGATGAGGCTGCAGAGCTTATACGAGCTGCTGCGGTAGAGGGTGTCACCATACTGATAACACTTTGTCCAGAAGCAGAGCAGCTCTGCGAAGAGCTTCCTGAGGCGTATGTGCTTGCTGGACGTGAACTGCTTTACCGCATGCCACTACAAGCTAGTGATTTGGCGCGACGAGCTTGGAGTATGACCAATGGCATTCCATTGCTTGCACGCGCTCTTACGCATGGAGTAGATTCGTATGCCCCACGCTATCTCGAATCGCTTCAGCGCATCGTCATGATGTCCTTGCGCAATGGCATACCTCTATCAGAGCTGAGAATTCGCTATGCGATGATGCTGCTTGGTTCAGGTAATTTTGAGCAACTGCGTCAAGTACTTCCAACTGCCGACGACGAAACCCTTGCATGGATGCAGGCGGAAGCTCCTTTCTTTCAAGTCAATGTGTATACGGGCAGCTATTGTTGCGCGGGAATTGACGATATTTCGCTTTTTCGGCTTTGCTTTCCGAGTCTGCGACAGTATGCAGGATTTTATGCTGATATTGTTGAGCAGGCCTTTAGTGTGTTGTGTCGAAGTCACAACTTTGTGCGTGCGGGAATTTGTGGCGCTCTGCTTCCCACAACAGATAACAGGAGTAAGCTGCTGATGCCTTGGGGAGTTGAACTGTGTGCAGCAGGAGCACTGGGTGTTATCAAAGACTGTCTTGCAGCTGCCCGACAACTTTTTATGAAAGAAGAAGTGGGCTACCTGGAGAGCGCTGCTGCCTATGCTTTGATTGAGCAAAAGCAGACGGTAGCTCGTCAGGCCTTTGCCGCAGTAGTAGACCAACAAAAAACAAAGGGAGCAAAACTACAGTTTCGTGGCAATTCAGCGCTGCTGTTACGTATGCTTGCGCAGGGCCGTAGCCTTGCTATGGGAGATAAGCTTGTAGGCATACATGAAAAAGCAGCAAAAGCATATCCAGAGTTGTTGTTGCATCTAGAGCTGAGACAGCTTCTTTTTGAAGGGCAGTTTCATCGGGTTCTTGCGCGCTTTACCGAAGAGTCACCGCGGCCACATTGCAAGAGTCTTGCTGAGATGTTGCTCATCAATGATTTGGTACTTGCGACTGCGTTTGGCGGCGAGCCCGTAGGAGACGAGCTCAGCGCGCTGCTTGTCAAGGTGGAACAAACACTAGCTCATAGCAGATCCCAACGCTTGATGGACTATCAACTTGCAGTAAGTGAGCTGGTAACGATTGCTGGTGGCTCTTGTAGCTCAGGTCTCTTAGAGCGCGCGGCAGCACGAGCGGAAAGTATGGGCGACCGCATGTTGCGCGCAGTGTTTTCTCTCGCTTTGGCACTCAGTGAGTTGAGAAGTGGCAATCTGTCGAGTGCACATGTAAGAGCGCAACGCGCGGTTAATCTGGCAGGGCAATGTGAGTTTGCTTATATAGACAGCTGTGCGCAACTGGTTGAGGCTGTTATTGCTGCACTTGCAGGAGATGCGGGACCGTTGCGCCGCATGGCAGAAAAGAAAAATGAGAAAAGCATTCCTCAAGATCTCGCACGACTATTACTCTCATTTGGTGCTGACGTTATAGCGGACGGTAGTTTTCACATTGAGTCTGTTCGTCCACAGCATAAAAAGACACACAGGATTGAGTTGCAGGTGCTCAGTTGGGGCAAATTACAAAACGATGCGTTGTGGCTTGTCAGTTGGCTTATCAACGATTGTGCAGAGATCTCCCAACTTTGTAGACTCAAGATGCCAAGACACTGGATTGCAGCGCTGCTGCCACACTCAGCTTCTACTCTAACAACAACTTCTGTTACAGACGCACGCCATGGCAGCTCTCCTGCCGAGGCAGATAATTCCCACGTATCGCAAGGCTTGCACACGGTCGAGCAGCCGCACTACCACGTTGTTATCAATCTATTGGGCGGGCTTTCTGTGAGCGTTGATGGTCATCCTATTGAGATGAGAAAGTTTAATCGGCGTCAGTCAAAAGTGTTGCTTGCTCTACTTGCGGCAAAAGAAAATCATCGTATGCGTCGCGTAGAACTGGCAAATCAAATTTGGCCTGACGCAACTCTAGAGCTGGGTATGCAAAGGCTTTACGAGGCTATATCTGGTGCACGTAAGGCAATGGAATCACGCTATCGTGGCTTTGAACCTTTTTTGACAAATAAGGCGGACGGCACCGTAGCACTTAATCCTGAGGTAGTTGTTTGTGATATCGATCGTTTTGTAGAAGCAGTTCATAGTTGTGCGGTCAATGATGGGATTGCGGATGAGGTAATCAATGCAGCCTGCGAGGCCCGTGAACTCTATCTAGGTGATATGGATGTGACGACCTTAAACCCTGAGCCGTGGATTAGCTTGCGAGCAGAAAATCTTCGTTCGATGTTTGTTGCCACAATGGTTACTGGTTCTCGCACAGCACTTCTCCAGGGGAAATTGCAACTTGCCATACAGTTTGCGCGTAGTGCTGTCTCGGCGCAGTGTAACCGCGAAGATGCTGTTACGGTGCTTATTGAAGCTCTTGTGGCAGCGGGTCGCTCAGGAGATGCGCGCGATGCCTATCTGCGTTTCTGCAGCAGGGTTGTTGGCTCAAAAGGGTTACCGCCTTCTCGCGAACTCAGGCGACTTGTTGCCGATCTCATACCAGAGCCCAAGCAGTCTTCTCATAGCCATATTGCTCATGAAGATGTCATAGGCGCATGATTTGAAACACAAAATAGCCAAATTAGCGTCAAAAGAACGAAGAAATTGCGTGATGTAAACGCTTATTTGATGGGAACGCGCGTTGTGGCTCGCATAGGCGTCCAAGACGCGATACCTTAGTGCTCGTTTGAGAAATTGGATGACCCTAGGGTCTCGGGCTTACGAAAGGCGCGTATGCCAAACTTCTTCTCTAGTCTCCTCAGCCGCGGAGCCAATAAGCAGCTTCGCGAGCTTGAGAAAATCGCTGCACTCGTGAATGACCGCGAGTCAACATATCAAACCATGGACGACTCTGAACTCATGTCCCAAACAGCGCTCTTTAAGGAGCGTATTGAGCAGGGCGAGAGTCTCGATGATCTGCTTCCTGATGCCTTTGCGGTTGTGCGTGAGGCGTCAAAACGCTCATTGGGCATGCGTCACTTTGATGTGCAAATCATCGGTGGCATTGCCCTGCATCGGGGCATGATTGCCGAAATGAAGACAGGTGAGGGCAAGACGCTTGTCTCTACACTGGCAGGCTACCTTAATGCACTTGCGGGCGATGGTGTCCACATCGTTACCGTTAACGACTATCTAGCAAAGCGAGACTCCGAATGGATGGGTCGCGTGTATCGCTATCTAGGTATGAACGTGGGTCTGTTACAAAATGGTATGTTGCCCGCGCTCAAGAAGCCTGCTTATAACGCTGACGTCACGTATGGTACCAACTCTGAGTTTGGCTTTGACTACCTGCGTGACAATATGGTGATGCGTGCTGATCAGCGAGCCCAACGTGGCCACCACTATGCCATTGTCGACGAGGTTGACTCCATTCTCATTGATGAGGCACGTACCCCTCTTATTATCTCGGGCGCAGGCACCAAGTCAGCCAATACCTATAAGGATTTTGCGCGCGCTGTTCGCGGCTTGATTCGTGGTGAAGAAACACCAGCTGATCCGCTGACAGGTGAAAAACCCGAGCCTACGGGCGACTATGTCATGGATGAAGCAAAGCGCACCATTACCGTGACCGATCGTGGTCTCAAAAAGGTTGAGCGTGCACTGGGTATCGATGATATTTATGCTGATATGTCTGGCCAGTTGGTCAATCATTTGCAGCAGGCACTTAAGGCGCAGTACATGTTCCATCGCGACAAGGACTATGTCGTGATGGATGGTGAGGTCAAGATTGTTGACGAATTCACGGGCCGTATCATGGAAGGGCGTCGTTGGTCTGAAGGCTTACACCAAGCAGTTGAGGCCAAGGAAGGCGTAGCTGTCCGCGAGGAAAACCAAACCATCGCGACCATCACCCTGCAGAATTATTTCCGTCTGTACGAGAAGCTCTCGGGTATGACGGGTACAGCTGTCACAGAAGATACTGAGTTTCGAGAGATTTACAAGCTGCCTGTTCAGGCTATTCCACCCAACAAACCCGTCATTCGTAAAGATCACGATGATCTGATTTATCAGACCGTTGATGCAAAGTTTGATGCGGTGGCCGATGAGGTTGAGCAGCGCCATGCTTATGGTCAGCCTTGTCTGGTGGGTACGGTTTCCATCGAGAGTTCCGAGCGCTTGTCTCGCACGTTGAGTAAACGTGGCATTCGTCATGAGGTTCTTAACGCAAAATTCCACGAGCGCGAGGCACAGATTGTTGCCCAAGCTGGTCGCGAAGGCGCTGTCACCATTGCTACTAACATGGCAGGTCGTGGTACAGACATTTTGCTTGGCGGCAACTCCGAAGAGATGGCTAAGGAATCTCTGCGTGAGCAGGGCATTGATCCTGAAGAAGTGAGCGCCGAGCAGCTTGCTGCGGCTACTGCAGAAGCAAAGAAGATTTGCGAGATTGAACGCGAGCATGTACTTGCCGCAGGCGGCCTTTGTGTTATCGGTACCGAGCGTCACGAGAGCCGTCGTATTGACAACCAGCTCCGTGGCCGTTCTGGCCGTCAGGGTGATCCCGGTGAGACACAGTTTTATCTCTCGCTTGAAGATGATCTCATGCGCCTCTTTGGGGGCAACCGCATGGATCAGATTTCTGCTTTGATGACCAAGGCAGACTTACCTCCCAGCACACCCATTCAGCACCGTATGGTATCCAAGGCGGTTGAGGGTGCCCAGCGTAAGGTTGAGGAAGTCAATTACGCAATGCGCAAGAACGTCCTTGACTACGATGACGTTATGAACAAGCAGCGCCAAGTCATCTACGAGGAGCGCAACAAGATCTTAGATGGCAAGGACTTGGTAGCTCATGTCAATGAAGTTACTGAGAGCACTGTCAATAGGGTGGTAGCAGAGCTTTGTCCTGCTGATGTAGAGCCCGAAAGCTGGGATCTCGATAGTCTTCGCTCTTGGATTGAACAATTAACTGGCCGTGAGGATACGCCTGTCACTGACGGTGAGTTTGACATTGATGAGCTTGAGGAAAAAGTCTGTGCTTTTGTGAGTGATTGCTACCAGCGCAAAGCGGATACCTTGGGAGACGAGGTGCTCAAAGCGCTCTCTATGCAAGTTATGCTGCGCGTAATTGATACTCGCTGGATGGGCTACTTACAGGACATGGATTATCTGAGGACTGGCATTGGTTTGCGTGGTTATGGTCAGCGTGATCCTTTGGTGGAATACAAAAGCGAAGCCTACGCTGCCTTTACCGATCTGGTGAATACGATGTACGAGGACTTCCTTCGTACTATCCTGCGTCTACAGATTCGCCAGGCTCCCACCCAGCCCGCCGCACAGCCTGCGGCTGAAGAACCCGAGACCTTGCGCGGCGCACACTTCTCTGGTCCTTCTGAGGTAGACGGAGACAATGGCAGCTCAACAATGCGCCATGCTCGTCACTCTTCGCCAAATCCGCATGCAGATGCAAAGCCTGCTCCCTATCGTAAAAGCGATGATCCCTATGCAGGCGTTGGTCGCAACGAGCCCTGTCCCTGCGGCTCGGGTAAAAAATTTAAGAATTGCCACGGCAAGAACCGCTGACACAGTTCGATGACGTTGTTGCAAGCCGGGCGTGGCGTTGACTCTGACGCCAAGCTCGGCTTGTTTAGCGCTGTGAAAGTTGGGGAGAGGGGCAAAATGATAGATGCAGCCATGTTAAAAAAACTCAAAAAGCGTCTAGATGATATTGAGGGCTATCTGCATATAGATGAAAGGCGCAAGCTCATTGCTGAGCTTGAAGAGCAGAGTGCAGTTCCCAGTTTTTGGGATGATGCAGACACTGCTCGTCAGATTATGGAGCGTCTGACGCAGGCAAAGTCAGATGTTTCTGCTTTGCAAGAAGCCCGAGATCAATTTGACGATGCTGAAGCAGCGCTTGAATTGGGTAGTGAGCTGGAGGATGAAGAAACTCTGGCCGAGGCCGAGCAGCTTGCAGTAGACCTTGCCCACCAGCTCGATGAGCTAGAACTTGCTAGTTGGTTTAGTGATGAGAGGGATCATGGTGACGCTATCGTCTCTATCACCCCTGGTCAAGGTGGCCTTGAGGCGCAAGACTGGTGTCAGATGCTGTTGCATATGTATCTGCGCTATGGCGAACGCAGAGGTTGGAAAATTACGGTCAACGACGCCCCTTCTGCTGAAGTGATAGGTATCGATCACGCGACCTTTACCGTAAGTGGACACAATGCTTACGGGATGCTACGTGCGGAGCATGGGGTGCACCGTCTGGTGCGTATCTCTCCCACTGATGCAAAGAAGCGCCGCCAAACTACCTTTGCAGGTGTTGAGGTGCTGCCTGTTTTGCCTGAGGATATTGAGTTTGAAATTGACCCCAACGATCTTCGCATTGATGTGTATCATTCTTCAGGTCCTGGTGGTCAGGGAGTCAATACGACCGACTCAGCCGTACGCATTACTCACCTCCCCACTGGAACGGTAGTTACCTGCCAAAACGAACGCAGTCAGATTCAAAATAAGGCAACGGCGATGAGCATTCTTCGTAGTCGTCTCTATGAGCTTGAACAGGCCAAACGCGCAGCCGAACTTGATGAGTTGCGTGGTCCCAAGCGCGACATTTCTTTTGGAAATCAGATTCGCAATTATGTCTTATACCCCTTCCAGCTGGTAAAAGACCCACGCACGGGAGTGGAGACAGGCAACGTCGATGCAGTATTGGAAGATGGGGATTTGGATCGCTTTGTTGTGGGCTACCACAGATGGGCGGTTGGGGGAGGCGAAACCTCATGAGTAGAGTAATAACACGGACTCCTGTGCCTGTAGCAAAGCTGCTACAGGATGCGGCCTATATCTTTGTGGGATCGCTGGTATATGCCATCGGTGTTGACTGTTTTGAAGTACCTAATGGTCTTGCCGCAGGTGGACTTACGGGTTTGGCAACTATTTTTTATGCGATCGCCAAGGACTATGGCATTCACTTGCCCGTCGGTATTCAAACCATTGCCATGAATGTGGTGCTTCTCATCTATGTGGAACTTCGCACGCGTGACCGCAGCTATGTAGCTCGCTCGATTGCAGGTATTTTAATCTCAGGTATTCTTACGGACGCCCTGGCGCCTATTTTGCCCAACCTTGCGCCAGACGATTTGTTACTTGCTTCACTGTGGGGTGGCGTGCTTGTAGGTGCCGGCATTGGCATTGTTTTTCTTTCAGGAGGAAATACCGGAGGCACAGATATTATTGTGCAGATGATTGCCAAACGTACCGGTTCGCCGGTGGGCACTGTTGCCATCGTAGTTGATGGCGCCATTATTTTGGCATCAATCCCCGTTTTTTCGCTCAGCAATGCGTTGTATGCAACGATTGCGCTGTACATTTCGGGTCAGCTGATGGACATGGTAGTCGATGGCCCGCGTACTGAGCGGGCAGCGTATGTTATCTCTGAATACCACGATCGTATTGCCAATGAAATTATGTACAATCTTGGTCGTGGTTGCACTGAGTTGCAAGCGCGTGGTGTATGGAGTGGTGCGAGTCGTCCGGTACTTTTGTGCGTTCTTGGTCGAAGTGAGACCATGCGTCTTAAAGATATTGTGGCGCGCATTGATCCAGATGCGATTATTATCATCTCCGAAGTGCATGAAGCATTTGGGCAGGGATTTGGCCGCATAGGGAATTAAGTCTCCCTTTTGCAGAAATTGCGGACCTAATAACCTGCGATAAACGAGTCAGGTGGCGTACAATAAACGGACTAAATTACCTGCGATAAATGAGCCAGGTGACCTGCGATAAATGAGCCAGGTGACCTGCGATAAATGAGCCAGGTGACCTGCGAT
>NZ_CAMXYY010000026.1 GCF_947253395.1 uncultured Olegusella sp. | reverse complement strand
AGACAGGTATGGCGTTACCCTAATCTTTACTCTTATGTCCCCGTTGATGAGCAAAGCCGACCAGTATGCAGCCGATGCCGATCCCAAGGGCATTGAGAGGATCAACTACCTTGCCATGGGTTTGCTTGGCCTCATCTTTGGCATTGTTGTCACCTTATTCTTTATTGGTGGCGCCACAATGGGTCAGGCTGTTGTCGATGCAATCCCCGCTTGGCTTTCCGCTGGTCTTTCTGCAGCTGGTGGCATGATGCGTTTTGTTGGCTTTGCAATCCTGTTGAAGTTTATGATGAACCGCGACATGTGGGGCTTCTACTTCTTGGGCTTTGGCATGGCGCTGATTGTCTCGGGTATCCCCACCCTCGCAACCCCCGCCCTGCTCATCCTCGCACTCATCGGCTTTGGTTTTGCTTACTGGGATTACCAGCAGAACACCGAACTCAAGGGTGCTGTAATCTCTGACGGAGGTGACGAAGATGGCATCTAATGAGGAACTCACCAGCTATAAGAACCTTGAGCAGGCCACCGATCTTGATCAGAAGACCCTCAACAAGATGGCATGGCGCTCTTGCTTCCTCCAGGCTTCCTTCAACTACGAGCGTATGCAGTCGGCTGGTTGGTTGTACTCCATCCTTCCTGGTCTCGAGAAGATCCACACGGACAAGGACGATTTGTCCACCTCGATGACTCATAACATGGAGTTCTTCAACATCCACCCCTTCCTTGTTACCTTTGCTATGGGCCTCATCCTGTCCATGGAGCAAAAGAAGGTTGACATCCCCACCATTCGTGCGGTCCGCGTTTCTCTTATGGGTCCTCTTGGTGGCATTGGCGATGCTTTGTTCTGGATGACCCTTGTGCCCATTACGGCAGGCATTTGCTCTAATATGGCCATTAGTGGCAACGTCTTTGGTCCTATTCTCTTCCTCATCATCTTTAACTTGGTGCAATTTGCTCTACGTTTTGGTCTGATGAACTGGTCCTACAAGATGGGCATGTCTGCGCTCGATAGCCTCATGGCAAATATGCAGGCCTTCACCCGCGCGGCTTCCATCCTCGGTGTCTTTGTCGTTGGCTGCCTTACCGTCACCATGGGCGGCACTCAAATCAACGCAGTTATCCCCAACGGCACCACCCAAGCATATGTTGCTCACACTGCAACCGTTGCTAACGATGAGGTTCCAAGCTTTGAGATCATCAAAGCCAGTGATGAGGGTGTCACTCTCTCTGGCATGAATGACAAGGATGGCAATCCCCTCTCTGGTACCGATGCAAACGGCAATCCCGCCACTGCAGGTGCTGTTGATCTTGGCAATGGCATGAGCGAAGTTACCTATATGGAGATGGTGGAGTCCCCCGTCAATATTGACATTGCAAACATCCTGGACAGTATCTGCCCCAAACTTGTTCCAATGGCAATCGTTATGCTGCTCTATTACTTGTTCTCCAAGAAGAACTTCACGCCTATGAAGGGTATTGTGCTCGTACTCATCATCGGCATCTTGGGCGCTGGTCCCTTTGGCCTCTGGCCAAGCATTTGGGGCTAGGTTTTCCTAGTACGTCCCTGCAGGACGCACGGGCATATCTTGTTCGTGCGTCCCCCTTTTTCTTGCACCCCTGTTGAAATATTTTTGCTAATACTTGTACATAGAGCACTTGAAAGGAGGAGAAGGGTGACTATCGCATCTCGCAAACAGCCTCTCTATGACCAATTAGTTGATATCCTCAAAGAGAGGATTGAAAACGATTTGGAGCCTGGCGACCTTCTTCCTTCTGAACGTGAGCTTTCCCTCCGTTATGGCTTGTCTCGCACAACAGTGCGTCAGGCAATGGGTGAACTTGAGGCTCTAGGTTTGGTAAAGCGCGTGCACGGACGTGGCACCTTTGTGGCTCATTCCGAAACTGAGGTAACCAATCTCTCTGCTATGTACAGCTTCACCGATCAGATGCGTCGTGCTGGTCGTCATCCTCAAACCAAAATCTTGGAGTTCAAGCTAGCAGAGGCACCCAAGCAGGTTGCAGAAAAGCTTGGCCTTCGCCTAGGAGAGCACATTTACCAACTCAAGCGCCTCAGGCTGGTTGATGACACCCCTATGATGCTGGAACGCACCTATCTACCCGCAACACAGTTTATAGGCCTGAGCTACGATGAGGTCTCTACAAGGGCGTTGTACGAAGTAATGGAGCAAGAATACCACCAGACAATTCGCCTCGCACAAGAGGACTTTAGTGCAAGCATTGCTCGTTCGGATGCAGCTATCTACCTAGACATCCCCGAAGGATCGGCAATTCTAAAGCTCGTACGAGTCACTTTTAATGAGAAGAACATACCTATTGAATTTACCCGTAGCGTTGCCCGTGCTGATCAATTCAACTATCGCATTACTCATTTCAAAGGCTAAGCAAAAAATGCTGTTGAGATTTCAAAACTATACAAATCTCGGTTTTGCTTGTCCTCTCTTTCAATCCCCAAGACAGAAAAAATCGTCAGCTTTGCTGGATTAAAGGAAGCGTAATCACATGTACAAAAAATCGATTGATGAGCTCAGTGCTCTCGGGGCTCACATCACGACCCAAGAAATTGTGCAACAGCCCGAACTTTGGGAAGACACGCTCTCTATTTATGACAACAACATTGAGGCTATTACTAAATTTGTTGTGAGAGCAAAGGCTCTCGGCGGAGACCGTCACACCCATGTTATCTTTACAGGCGCTGGCACTTCTGCTTATGCAGGCGATACCCTTGTCCCGTATCTGCGCCGTCAGGGTGACAATGATGCGTTCATCTTCCAAGCATTGCCAACCACTGATATCGTTTCTGCGCCGCGCGATTTCTTACGTCCTGAGGATCCCACCGTACTTGTCTCATTTGCTCGTAGTGGCAATAGCCCCGAAAGCCTGGCAGCAGTTGAACGTGCGGGTCAAGTTGTTGACAATATCCTCTACCTCAATATCACCTGCGCACCTGATGGCAAACTTGCCATGCAGTTCGCAGAGCGTAGCGATGGTCTGACTCTGCTGATTCCTCGTGCTAATGACCGTGGTTTTGCAATGACTGGTAGCTACAGCTGCATGACTTTACTTGCTGCTCTGATTTTTGACACCTCCTCTTATGAAGACAAGACCGCTTGGGTTGCGCAGGCTGCCAAGATGGGTCGTGAGCTTATCGAGCGTGAAGATGAGATTTGCAGTTGGCTTGAAGATGACTTTACTCGCATCACCTATCTAGGCTCTGGTGCTCTTGGTGCAATGACTCGTGAAGCGCAGCTCAAGATTTTGGAGCTCACCGCTGGAAAAATTGCTACCTCGTTTGATACTTCTATGGGCTATCGTCATGGACCCAAATCCTTTGTTAACGAAAAGACGTTGGTCTTTGCCTTTGTAAGCTCCGAACCTTATACCCGCCAGTACGATCTCGATATTCTCAACGAGATCGGTGGCGATGGCATCGCGAAGCACACTGTTGCCATCCAGCAGCAAAGCACAGCAAACTATGCGGGCGAGTCCTTTGACTTTGCAGGCGACCGCCCTTTGCCTGAGCTCTATCTGGTGCTGCCCTACATCTTGTTTGCACAGACCGTTGCTCTCAACACCTCAATCAAGGTCGGCAATACTCCTGACACGCCTTCTCCTACAGGCACGGTCAACCGTGTTGTGAAAGGTGTGAGCATTCATCCCTTTGAGTCCTAAGCAGCTTGCTTTTGTACCGTTTGCAGACCCGCGTTGCTTCGACTCTCACATCGGAGCCGCGGGTCTTTTACCCTAGTATGGATGTCACTAATTCCCTAGTCTCTGGCGAGACAGAAATGAGGCGTTATGAGTACCTATGCCATTTACGCTGATAAGTTTGTGCTGGCAGGAAGGCTGGTGGGGCCTGGTTATTTGCCCGTGGTTGATGGCAAATTTGGCAACTTTAGCTACGAGAAGCCTGCGTGTGAAATTTTGGACAAGACGGGCAAGTGGATTGCTCCTGGTCTCGTGGATATTCATATCCATGGTTTTTATGGTCACGCAACCACTGATATAGATCCTGATGGCATCAATGAATCCAGCCTTGGTTTAGCAAAGTTTGGAACGACGGCTTGGTGTCCAACAACTTTTACTAACCCTAAAGAAACCATCGGTCGCGAGGTAGCTGCCATTGCTGAGGCCAATCACAAACGGGACGCCAACTTCTTGGGTGCACGCATTGCGGGCATCTTCCTTGAAGGACCCTTTTTTACCATGAAGCACGTAGGTGCTCAAAATCCTGACTATCTTATTGATCCTCAATACGAGATTTTTGCCGATTGGCAAGAAAAAGCTCAGGGTCTTATTGTCCGCAGCGGCCTTGCTCCCGAGCGTGAGGGCTCGGTTGAGTATATCTCCCGTCTGTCTGCCGAGGGTGTCACTTGTGCTATCGGTCATTCTGATGCAACCTACGAACAATGTCTCAAGGCTGTTGATGCGGGCTGCACTACTTTTTTGCATACCTACAACGGAATGCGTGGTCTACACCACCGTGAGCCCGGTGTGGTAGGTGCAGCAATGACAACTCCAGATACCTTTGCCGAGGTCATTGGTGACGGTAAGCATGTGAACCCTGTCTCTATCAAGGTGCTGATTGAAACCAAGGGCTGGCAGCGCACGCCTCTTATTACCGACTGCTTGGGCTGTGGAGGTCTGCCAGAAGGTCACTACATGAGTGGCGGTCTCCCCGTTGAAATGCGTGACGGCGCCTGCTATCTCACCGAGGGCCATAATGCTGGTAGTTTGGCCGGCAGCGTGGCACGCCTTATTGATGTGGTTAAAAACCTTTACGACTGGAATTTGGTCACGGCGGAACAAGCTATCCGCATGGCATCTGAGGTTCCCGCTCGTGCAACAGGCATCGATCACAAGGTGGGCTTTATCATGCCTGGTCGCAATGCTGATTTTATCGCGCTCAATCCAAACATGACGCTTGATGCAAGCTATATCGCCGGCTCACTCGTTCCTGTAGAGTAGACAGTGCGCTACTATGCATGGTGAGCTCGGTAGTGTATTACTGATGAGGTGAGGCACCCTCGCGTTCGCGGAATAATTCCCCCCATTCTGCGCTCGCGTGCCAAAGGGTCTGTATCGGAATTAACTCCGGATACAGACCCTTTTACTGTTTTAAAAACACATGTATATAGAAGTATGCCTGAATCTTTGTAATAATCAGCTTTCCTTTAAAATAGCAAAGCCTTTCATAAGTATCTACAATACGCCAACCTACCAAAACAGTACTAATACGCTATATTCTAAATGCATAAAGTTAGAGTTCGCATATAAAGTACAACATAACATTTGTGATGTGTAATAAAATATAGGTTCAAAAATCTGTTATCTATATTTTTATGTAAGCGCACATTAACTAGTTGTTGAGGGTTGCATGTCAGTAGAAAAAAAGGTTGAGAGCATCATCCAAAAAGATTGTCCTAAACCCATTTATAGCCAGGTAATTGATTATCTGAAGGACAACATTAGTTCCGGCTTATGGAAAGAATCAGAGCGCATTCCCTCAGAGATTGAATTAACGGAAACTTTGCAAGTGAGCCGTGGCAGCATAAAAAAAGCAATTTCCCATCTTGTCAAAGAAGGTCTGCTCGAACAGATCCAAGGTAAAGGTACCTATGTCAAGGCCCATGATATCTCTTTTCCTCTAACTGAAGGTCTTATCTCGTTTTCGGAGACACTAAAAGAACAACATATTGAATTCACTACTGAAATTGTGTCAGCAGAGCAGCTCATTGCAAATGAGAGCATCGCAAAATATCTCAACATCAAGCCAGGCGATACCTACTTTCGTCTTGAACGCATAAGAAAGGTTAAAGACGAACCTATTATGTATATTGAGAACAACATTAACTGTTCTATCGCCCCTGGTATTGCTGGCGCTGATTACGTAAATGAAAGCTTTTTTTCTATCATAAAAAAGTATTCTGGTCATGAAGTTAAGTACTCGAACACAAGTTTTCTAGCAAAAGCAGCAGATCAACACCATGCAAAATACCTAGAAATGGAAACTGGATCTCCAGTTCTACAGCAAGTTCAAACCGTTTTCTTGGATAACGACTCTATTATTGAGTATGCAAAAGTATGGCTGCGTTCAAACAGGTTTACTTTAGGCACAGTATTCCAGCGCAGGCAAGACAATCATAAACTACCCGCTTAGCGGGTAGTTTGCTCTTAGGGTATAACCCTCGTGTTGTAGGCCGGCGCCTCAAGACGCTGGCCTGCGCTACGCTTAGGCCTTACCGCCTTTGTCGCTTTGGCAAGCCACTAACCTTCCACCCACTATGCAGGTGGAAGTTCTTGTCTCGCGCATAAAACGCGCGAGACCGGGTTGATGACCCATATACAAAAAACAAGCTTTTACTCGGCTTTTTTCTAACCAAAATATGACTAGTTGGGGAGGATGGTGTTATCCCTCAACGTTAACATTTAATCAAGGGCATCAAAAAGCTCCGTAAGTAAACCTCGACGGTCATGCGTAATAGCAAGTGCGCTAGAAATACCCGTACCTTGTGCGCCCTTACTAATGATGCGACGCACATCGTCTCCACACCTAATTCCAGCACCTTCCATAATGATAATATCTGGATTAATTTCACGCACTGCAGATATTGTCTGATCAATGTAACTGTCATCACTTGTATGTCCAGTGCCCACCAATGAGCTTGGCTCGCATAGGATCACATCGGGATTCATAGCTGCAATGGCCACAGACTCTGTAACACTATCAGCAGCTACAATAGTCAGAATCTCAAGCTCACGTGCTTTATCAATAGTTGAAGCGAGCTGATCAACATTCATAGGATGAGCAGTGTGATTCAGAAAAACTGCCTTTACTCCCGCAAACTTTAATGACTCCAAAGGAGTTAAACCCATCCCTTTACCATCGCCAATTAAATCAGCATGCTGAGCTGTAGGAATAGCAAATTTTAGTTGTTTTGCTACTGCACAAAGCTCGGGCATAGGAGCTGTCCAGAAAATCGAATGATTTCTGTTTGCTGCAATTTCATCAGTTAATAATGCTGCTGAAACTGAATCATCACCCAATAAATAGGTCTTTGGACTAACGGTAAAAAGGGGGAGTTTTAAATCCTCGCGTTTCACCAATACACCTCCCTTTAATCATTACGAGAATACGATTTTACTTCCAGTGAAAAGTGCTGGTGTGTTATTTAAATTTACGCGAACAGAGCCCGGAAGTAACTCACCAGCAGTTCCAAACAAAATTGTTAGATGGCCTAACCCTCCAAAGTTTGAATTTGCCGCTTCTCCAACTTCGGTGATTGTATATAAAGCACCATCTATAGATATACTTCCATTAAATTTAAGTAGTTCTTCGTCAGAAGGCACGCCGTCATGTACCGCACAAATGTCTTTAATCTCTTCTGGAACAGTCGGCCCAAAGAGAATAAGCATCTTTTCATCCAAAAGCGGCACTACCATCTCGCCAATTTCGGTAACCGTGACTGAATACACCATGCACTCCAAAAGTAATTTATTAAGTTCTCTTAGATGACTTAACCGTGTGAAATGCTTGAGTGAACGCATCTTTGTATTTTGAATTTGGGAGTTTTTCCAATGCCTCATCAACTTGTAATCCAACTAATTCCGGAATTGGAGAAAAGCTCGGATTAAGTGAAAGACTTGCTAACTCATAACAGCCAGTAATCTTAAAATTAAAATCGGTAAGGACAAGCACAAACGCTTTTCTGCTAAAACTAATCTTGCACATACCTGTTCCCAAATAACCTTCATGATCTTTAGCATATTCATGAATAAGAATACGGACTTTTCTCCAATATAGATATTGGCTTACGGTATCCGCCGCCCAAACTAGAAGGATAAAAACAAGCGTTGCAACGCCCTTACCAAAATCCATGTAAACTCACATTCCTATTAGAGACCAAAAGACATGAGGTAAGCAAATATAATCTGAACTGGGCTCGTAACGAGCTTGCCAAAGAGGAATGCTGGATAGCCAATCTCAATTGTCTCGGGCTTTGCCTCCATAAGAGTCATACCAACCGGGGCAAAGTCAGAACCTACTTGACAATTTACTGCAAAGAAACCTGGAAGAGCGAAGTTTGCAGGAATAGTGCCTGCCGCAATTTGGTTACCAATAAGTACGGAGAGAACGGATGCAATGATTGCGCCCGGGCAAATAAGGGGAGACAAGAATGGGATTGAGCAGAACAAACCAATCGCAATCATACCAGGAAGACTACCTGCAAGAGGAGTCAATACGTTTGCCAAGACGTTAGCAAAACCCGTATAGTTAATAATGCCTATTAGAACGGATACAAATGCCATAAATGGCAGGATGTTTTTAATAACATCGTTTACGGTATCACGTGCGGCTTGGTAAATAATACTAATAAAACGACCTACGCCCGTACCAATCTTGGAAACAATATCCATGAAACTGTTGCTTTGCTTTGCTGCGTTTTCTGCACGTGCATCAGCAATTTTTGCATGTACGTTTTCTTTATTTACCTCTCCTTCCACCTTAGCAGGGGTGGCTTCCACAACAACCTCGGAGCCATCTGCCAGAGCAATGTTCTCTGCATGAACATCAGAAGCAAAGATGTCCTCAGTAATAAATATAGCAAGAGGACCAGATGGAGAGCCTGGCTTAACATTGGCAGTGGGGATACCCATTTTAGGATAGGTGCCGCAGCGCGCAACTCCAGCACAGTCAATAACAGCAATCGCAGCCATACTTGTATCGATAGGATTCTTAAACTGATCGCATACCTCGGCACCAGTCAAGTCTGCAATCCTTTGAGCTACGGGATGAATGCCACCTAATGTGACACTCATTACATAGGGCTTCTCGTCCGTAGGAGTAATTACCAAAGGGCCACCCCAACCATTTCCGCCGTGGGAAACTATAACACTCTTGAATTCACTCATGATTCATGTCCTTTCCCGCTAGTTATTCTGGAGCTTTGCTTCTTTACGGGCCACCATGTACTTATAGAGTTTTTCCGTAACAATGCCCTTGAACAGGCAAACAATCAGACCAACGAAAAGGAAGCGCAGTGCCAAAGGTGCAGAGCTTTTACCAAGTGCCTCATAACCAGCGGTGATACCTAGCCACACAAAAAGCTCAGATGAATTTGCATGAGGAAAAAGGCCAGTGATTGGGTGCATCATAGAAACAACTGCATCATAAAATGCGGGCTTATATTCTTCTTCTACAAACACGCCAAAGGTATACGCCATAGGGTTAGTAAGAAAGAAGCAGCAAAGGAAAGGAATGATGGTATAACGAAGAACTGCATATTTGGTGCATTTCTTCATGAAACCGTAAACGCGATCCTCGCCAATGAGCTGAATAATAGCCTTTACCGTAAGGATTAAGCAGATGAGCATGGGAATCATGCCAGTTACGAAAGACGTGAACTGTGCGCCAGCCGCATTAAAAAGTCCAGTGAATCCTTCCGCAAGGAAAATCAAGAAATTGTTAATCGCTTCCATTACATTCTCCTTAGAATTGGACGGTACTTACCATTTGGTGTGGATAAATCTCCTCCTAACCCTCTTTAGTTGTCTATAGTCGTCTATATCCCTATCAACATAGATTATCATCTATGAATTAATCGGGGATACTGTTAGGATGAGCGGTTTAATTGTCGCTGTAAACGGTATCTAATGCAGCTTTTATGCGCAAATACTGATGATATTTTTTTGTATAACTCTTTTGGATGGATACTTGAGGCACAACTTTTCTTAGCACATGTGGCTCAGCTGGCAATTCAAATATACGGTTGCTTACCACCTGCGAAGCAAGTAAAGCACTTCCCTGTCCCGCACTTACGTTATCCAAACAATATATGGTTTTACCTAGAACGTTGGCGATTATTTCAGTCCAAAGGCCACTTTTTGAACCACCGCCAACTATTGCAATACTAGTCCAGTTATCAGATATTTCTGTCGCATCCATTATTTGTTTAAAGCCAAACGAAATGCCTTCCATGACAGCCCTATAAAGTTCAGAGCGTGTAGTAGACAGATCGAGACCTAAGAAACAACCACGTATATCAGGGTCTGCAAATAGTGTCTTCTCACCATTAAGGTGAGGAAAAAACATAAGCTTACGCATGTTATAGGCTATATCTTCTACAGCACTATCTTCAAATTTAAAACTGCGCAATCCTAAAATACGCTTCACAATCCAATCAATATCATTGCCACAAGACTGGATGGATAGTTGAATAAGACTCTGAATATCCTTGCCATCTCTAGAATACAAAACAGTTTTACCCGACTGGGGAATATAAATGCCTTCATGCGAATACATAAATACACCCGATGTTCCTAAAGAAATAGCTGGCATAGAATTACCTCGCCCTAAACAGCCTGCAGACAGAGCAGAAGCGGGGTTATCTCCTAGTCCTCTAATGACAGAAATACCTTTAGGAAGTTTAGTTAGAGAAGCAGCTGAATCTAAAATTTTTCCTACGCTAATTGCAGAGCCCTCAATAGTTGGAAGAAGACTACACGGAATACCAAAATACGATAATGCATCTTCTGACCATTGTTTTTTCTCGATACTATATAGAGAAGATGTTGAGGCAAAGCTGTAATCTGTACCCAGAACTCCTGTAAGTTTATAAACAATCCAATCTGGAACCGAAATTAAGTGCGCTATCTTACTAAACACGTGGGGCTGATTAAGCCTTACCCAATACAAATTTATTGCAGGAGACCCCGTAGAAAGGATTTTTGCAATATTGTGCTCTCCTGCTTTTTCCATAGCCTGTTTTGCTGATGAAACTAGTTCTTTCGTTCTTAGGTCATTCCACATTATTGAATTGCAGGCAGGTACCCCATCTTTGGTTAGTAAGACAGGTGTATGCATCTGTCCGGTTACGCCTATTGAGATAATTTCTGAGAGATCACAAGTAATAGAAAGTTGATGCAGAGCATTACGAGTTGCCTCCCACCATACTTCCGGACTGATTTCCTTCCAATCAGGTTGTGGCTCCTCAAAACAATATGACTGAGAAGCCTTTGATTGAATAATGCCTTTAGCGGCAACAACAGTAACTTTAACTGATGAAGTTCCAACATCGATTCCAAGTGATAAGGACATAATGCTCCTTAATAAAGCACAGACAACTCTTATAAACTGGGAATAGACGCCTGTTCGTATGAATGACTATATACCTTTAAAGGCTACACATAGGTTCTTATTTTCAACTCAGTCACACAACTTGTGTGTAGGCCTATACGGTAAGTAACTTCCTCCCTGATGAATGCTACCTGCTACTATCATAGATCTTGAGAAAGAAGTACCCGTAACTGCGGCGACGAAGTGTTTTGATTATCATGTCAATCACCTCCATGTCCAGCATGTCGGTCCTACCGGTAACGACGAGGTAGTAGCCGTCGCATGCCTCATCCACATGGTAACCTCCGCATCAAAGGCAACACGCACCCGCTGGCTACCTCAACGGATTCATCGAGGGTTGATGGTATGCATGAGGTTATACCTGACATCTTCGCACATGTGCACAAGGTTGCGAGTAGTCTCCTTCCCGACGGTCGGTACGTAGGACCACATCACACCGTGCATGACCATAAGACTCACGAGGAACACCGTGTCACGCTTATCAATCTTCACGCGGTCGCCGGAGGACCTCAGTTCTTGGAGACGACGCCGACCACACACCTGACACCGGCGGCATCGAACCTGCACTACGGGTCGAAGCCGGTGGGGTTGCTCTCATAGACGCACTGGGTCGACTGCGACAGCCACCCTCTGACCCACTCTGCGACCTAGTCCAGATCGGAGTCGAACGAATATGAACTCGCCAGTCATGTAGTCGAGCGCTCGTGCAACGATGGTACGCATACGTGTACGTCGAGACCAACGCTGGTCATGGGAACGAGTTTATCACTCTTCGTGAGAGACTTACTCATAACTGGGATCTCCTACAATGTGATTTGCTTGGCACCGACAGTGACAAAGCCAATTCACGTTACCACTTAGTAACCTAGGAGCATTTTGCCATTTGACAGAGTGCGAGACATATGAAAGGTTCGCTATTTCATCAGCGAACAGTGAATCGGAACTTTTCTGGAGGGATGATGAAAGAGGAATCCCCCATTTAATGAGGGGGAAGCATGAGCACTCAACGCATCATTAGAGCGTATCATACCGTTCACGTATGAAATAAGACCGTTCGTAGCAGCATAAAACGTATTACAAGATATGAGAACAAAAGAAAATATCCAGTTCTTTGCATGCTTTGTCTATAAATAATGGACAAAGATACCCTTTGTCTATATATGTTCACTAGGTACTCAGCAGACGGAAAATATGAAATAGCTAGACTACCTGCGACAACACTGTTATCTATCTCTATCTATTTGTACAGTGAAAAACAACTTGTCCGCTTTATACATTTGAGTGTAAAACTCCATTCAAGGAGGTGCGAGATGTTCCAGGCCGTGAGTTCCATTCCTCTCCATACGCAGGCTGCTAACTACATTCGCGATAAGATATATAACCGCGAATGGGAGGTCGGAGGCAGGATTCCCACTGAGTACAAGCTTTGCGAAGAGTTGGGGATGAGCAGAGGATCTGTGAAGCGTGGGATACGAACCCTAGTCGATGAGGGGCTGCTTATACAATATCGTGGAAAGGGTACGTTTGTTGTCAACCGAAACACCATCACTCATCCCTCTGGCAACACTCTCCTTTCTTTTGCCGAGTCTCTGAAAGCCCAGAACATTGACTTCGCGACCAAAGTTATCGGTTGCGAGATTATCCCCGCTGATTTTTTTCTGAGCGAGAAACTTTTTATAGCTGTAGGTGATCCTGTTCTTCTTCTCAAAAGAGTGCGCTTTGTTGACGGTGAGCCGATCATGTATATCGAAAACAGGATCAATCTTCAGCTTTGTCCTGGACTAGATAAGGTCGACCTCGAAAAAGAGACTTTGTTCCAGAGTATAGAGAAGCTTTCTGGCAGGAAGATTGGTTTTTCTCGTGCAAGATACGCTGCAAAAGTTGCTGGCGAGCAGCGCGGCCACATTCTCGAAATTGATGAATCTGCTCCCGTGCTTCATTTGGAACAGCATATTTTCTACGCAAACAATATCCCCGCTGAATGGGGCAATGTTTGGCTTCGTGCAAATAGGTATGTCGTTGGTACGGTTCTACTAAGGGCTCAATAGCCAAAGGAGATGGTCTCATGCCGCTTATTAAGATGAATGAAATCGTACAGATTGCAAAGAAAAATAAACTTATGCTGCCAGCGTTTAATACTACAGATGTCCAGATGACGCTTGCCATCATGGACGCCTTCGAGCGCGCTGGCATGCCTGGCATTGTGCAGATTGCTCCTACCAATGTCAAAGTTACAGGCTATAACTTTATTGCTAAGACGACGGCAATGGCAGCAGAGAAGTACATCACTCCTATTGCCCTCCACCTCGATCATGGGAAGACCCTTGATGATGTCAGACAGGCGGTACTTGCTGGTTTTACTTCCGTGATGATTGATGGCGCCGCCCTTCCATTTGAGGAGAACATCCTTTTTTCACGCCAAGCCGTTGATTTTGCCCACTGCTATGGCGTGCCTGTAGAGGCAGAACTTGGTGCCATTAAGGGCAAGGAAGACGACCATGTCTCCGAAGCAGACAGTCATACCAATCCAGACCAAGTTGAGGAGTTCGTCGAGCGTACTGGCTGTGATTTGCTCGCAGTCTCCATTGGAAATGTTCATGGACTTGAAGAAAAGCCCAAGATTGACCTGGAGTGTCTAAAGAAAATTTCCGAGAAGTGCCCCGTCCCTCTTGTCCTCCACGGAGGATCTGGTATTCCTGACGAGACACTCCGCGCAATGCGTCAGTACAACATGGTAAAGATCAACATCGCATCCGACCTGCGCCAGGCCTATATCCGTGCAGTTGCAAAGCGTTACGAAAAGAACAACGCTGAGGCAAATCTTGCATCTGTACTCCTAGATGCGCGTCATGCAGTTACCGAGGTCGCTTACACAAAAACCATCGCAATGAACATGGCAGCATAAAGAGGAGTTTGATAGAGATGAATGCCAAGATTGACCGAGCAGCGGTGCAATGTAAGATTTCTTGCGAGACTCAGCGAGAGCTGTTTGACATCATGGCAGCCCCTCTTATCAGTGCTGGCTACGTACACGATGACTTTGCACTTCATGTAGCAAAGCGAGAAGAGAAATTCCCAACGGGCCTGCCTCTGGAAGAAGTCGGTATGGCTATTCCCCACACTGATCCCGAGCACGTAAATAGTGCAGCGCTCGCTATAGCGACTTTAAAAAATCCAATTAAGTTTAGGGTCATGGGGAGTCCCGAGGAGACGGTAGGCGTTTCGGCAGCCTTTATGCTTGCATTAACGGAGGGACATCAGCACATCGAACTGCTACAGAAGGTCATAGGCATCGCACAGAATCAGGTCGCCCTGTCTTCAATTATCAATGCGGATAGTGACGAAGAGCTTTATGTCGCAATCTCAAGACTGTTTGGCCTTTAACCAGCGTATTCATACTGGTGAACTGATATGTCAAGGTGAAAGAAGGGGAAAACATGTCCAAGAAAAAAGTTCTATTTGTTTGTGCTACTGGCATTGCGACGTCCACCGTCGCAGAGGAGAAGGTCATCGAATACTGCAAAGAGCAAGGCATTGACTTTGACTTTGACCAACGCAACGTTGCAAGCGTCCCACAGATTGCAGACGACTTCGATTTAATTATTGCAACGACCAACGTTCCTTACGAGCTTGACACTCCTGTAATTAGCGCATTGCCCCTCCTGACTGGGTTTGGTATGCAGGAGACACTAGAAAAAATCGCAGAAGCGCTGCGCTCCTAGGGTTTAGCGGTGGGCCACCAGGCAGGGCGACCCACCTTATCCATCAACAAATCTGACGAATCACATGGGAAAGGGTAACAGATGGATGGTTTAACGACAACACTATATAATGCGGTGCAGTATGTGCTTGGCTTTGGCGCAACCGTAATGTTGCCAATCGTGATTTTCATTTTGGCTCTGGTATTTCGTATCAAACCTGCAAGGGCATTCAGGTCCGCTCTGATGGTAGGCATTGGCTTTGTCGGTGTATTTACCATTTTTAACCTGATGGGCTCTCAAATTGGCCCAGCAGCACAGGCAATCGTTGCTCGCACTGGTCTTCACTTGCCCGCCGTTGATCTTGGCTGGGCTCCCCTCTCCGCTATTACTTGGGGCTCTCCCATTGCACCATTTGCAATTATTCTCGCACTCGTCATCAATCTTGTGATGCTCGCATTTAAGTGGACAAAGACTATCGACGTTGATATTTGGAACTACTGGCACTTTGCGTTTGCTGGTTGTCTGGTCTACGTTGCGACAGGTAACTTCCTCCTTGGTCTTCTTGGCTCTGCAATTGCTACGATTGTTATCCTCAAGATTGGCGATTGGTGCGCCCCACTTTCTCAAAAGTACTGCAATCTTCCTGGTATTTCCCTACCCACGCTCTCTAGCGCAGTTTTCTTCCCCATTGGACTGCTTGGGAATTGGATTCTTGATAAGATTCCTGGCATCAACAAACTTCATGCAGATCCTGAGACCATCCAAAAGCGCTTGGGTATCTTTGGTGAGCCCATGATGATTGGCTTCATGCTCGGTATCCTTCTCGGCCTCCTTGCTGGTTATGATGCGAAGGAGCTTCTGAGTCTTGCAATTAATCTTGGTGCGGTTATGTACATCCTTCCTCGCATGGTTCGAATTCTTATGGATGGTCTTATTCCCATCTCCGATGGCGTCAAGGAATTCATGAGCAAGCGTTTTCCCGATCGTACTGACTTCTATATCGGTCTCGACATCGCCGTTGCCATTGGTAACCCCGCAATCATCTCTACTGGCCTGCTCCTTACACCTATCGCTATTCTTCTCGCATTCATTATTCCTGGCAACCAGACCCTTCCCGTTGCAGACCTCTCTAATATGGCGGTATTCTGCTCAATGATCGTTGTAGCCTGCAATCAGAACATTGTTCGCTCCGTGATCATCGCCATTCCCTGCCTGATTGGTGACCTATTGATTTGTTCTGCAGCTGCTCCTCTTATCACTCAACTTGCAACCAACGTCGGTTATGACATCTCCGCAAGCGGTAGCCTCGTCACCGCCTTCCTTGATGGCGGTAATCCGTTCCGCTACCTCATGTATCAAGTTTTCTCTGGCAATATGATTGCAATTATCGCTGCAATTGTTGTTGCCGCACTTGTTGCCTTCACCTGGAAGGTAACCCACAAGCAGGCTTATCTTGAGGCTGACTCTGAGTAGTTTTAAGGGGATTAAGTGCCGGCAGACCTGATGATGTTGTCAGCTTCTGCCGGCACTTTTTATAAATGCAGGAGGAAAGGTCATGCCGTATGCGGTAGGCATAGATGTTGGAACGACAAACTACAAGCTGGTGCTTTGTTCTTTACCAGAATGTGAAACAGTCTCGATAGACCGCTTCCAATGCCCAAAGATTTTCGAGGGCACCTTTACCGACTACGATGTCGAAGCTCTCGTAAATGGTATCACTCACGCACTGCATGGGTGTGCGCAAAAGCTTGCTCAGGAAAGTAGTGAGATTAAATTCATCTCCATTGCAAGTGTTGGAGAGTCTGGTGTACTCGTAAATCACGATGGATCGTATAGCAAAAAATCGATATGCTGGTTTGATACACGTGGCGAAGAATACGTACGTCATATTTACCATGCAGGCCTTGACCGTTGGCTGTTTGGTATCACAGGAATTCCAGCACACTCTAACTCAGCTCTTTTCAAAATACTGTGGCTTCGAGATCATGGGGTTGATCTGCATGGGGCAACATGGTTGCCGATGGCAGACTTCATTGCTTGGGTGCTGTGTGGAAGTTTTGGGCAAGATGCAACCCTCGCATCACGCACATCGGTCTTAGATCTTCGTACAGGCTCTGTTTCCAAAGAAGTTCTTAGGCACTTCAAACTCCCTAAAAAGTTGTTTCCCAAGGTAATTCCAAGTGGCGTCTCTAGAGGTGCTATTAGGGACAAAATCGCCCAAGAAACAGGATTGCCCCTAGATTGCCAAGTGCATGTAACTGGACATGATCACATGTCTGGATCTGTAGCTTGTGGC
Organism: uncultured Olegusella sp.; assembly: GCF_947253395.1. Lineage (GTDB taxonomy): Bacteria > Actinomycetota > Coriobacteriia > Coriobacteriales > Atopobiaceae > Olegusella. The sequence goes on along the minus strand of NZ_CAMXYY010000026.1, from coordinate 1,185 downwards.
TTTGATACACAGTCAGAGTCACTTAACTCGACGGGCACCTCAGAGGGCATCCTCATGGTAGGCGGAATGCCCAACTTAGATGATGAGCTATATGCTCGCCAAGTAACAAATGGTCTTTACGTAAATGAGGGCTCCTATTCGCGATACTCGTCTCTTCCAACAGCGGGATTCTCGTTTGAATGGGCTCTAAACGCTCTAGGGGTTGCAGCAGACAGGTTTTTCTCAATTGAACAGTTCGACCTACACAAGCGTTATCTTGCTAAAGAATTCGATGACACTAGCGTGCTCTTTATACCTCACTTGCGTGGTAGTGGCCCCCCTAGGCGTAACCCCAATTCGCGAGGGGTTTTTGCGGGTATAGGGGAAAACAGCTCGCAAGATGAACTACTTTTTGCAGTTCATCTAGGTGTGGCACTCGAACTAAGAAATCTATATCAAAGCATGGGTATAGCAGACATGAGCCGTATGAAAGTCATTGGCCCTGCAATAAAGAATCCTCTATGGATGCAGCTCAAGGCTGACATATTGGGCATCCCGGTAATTGCATGCGATATTCAGGAGGCGGTTGCAAGAGGAGCAATTATGATTGCAGCAAAGAGTTATGGGGGCACCTCTGAGCTTACGTGCATTGAACAAGAGTACACCCCCGATATAGAGCATGTGGCGTTACTTGAAGATATTTTTACTACACGCTACATGCCTCTTTCTGATGCAATTGCATGCTGGGAGAATGCCTAAGCTGCAGAATGTTATCTACGACCATATTTGGTAAAACAGAGAGGCATTTATCGGATACGTCTCACTTTATATAAGTGCGATATGTGTCAAGCAGCCTCTCTGTTTTACCAAAGCAGATACGGTAATTGATACAATTTATCAGTTGCCGTATCGTTTTTTTGTGCCTTGAAAGCCTTGTATGTCAAGGGATTGAAAAAGCAGAGGGTGCAAATGCTCTCTGCCAAATCGTAAATTGCAATAACAAGTTGAACATGGACAGTTGAATCGTTCATCAGGCAACACAGGAGTAATTTCTGTCAAGTTTGTCCTCGAAGAGTTCATCTGGGGTGCGGTAGCCGAGCGACTTCCGTGGAAAGGGACTGCGGTGTTTTTTCTAGATGAGCTAATCAAAAAGGAATCCCCCATTTAATGAGGGGGAAGCATGAGCACTCAACGCATCATTAGAGC
>NZ_CAMXYY010000025.1 GCF_947253395.1 uncultured Olegusella sp. | reverse complement strand
CCTGGGTAATGGTGGTAGGAGTCTCAAGCGTCGCCTGAATCGTCTTATCGTCTGTAGCAATGCTATCTTTGCCGTCTGGCCATTGCTCGGCTTTCCAGGTAAAGAGGAATCGACGATTCTTGCCGGAGTTTTGCGACGTAGCAAGAGCATCAAAGCTGCCCTCAACTGTACCAGTAACGGTCAGTTGTTTGCCCTCTCCCGTATGAGATTTAACCTCAACGCGAGGAATACTGATCTTCATCCAACCATTTGCATCACCCGCAGAGTCAACAGCATGTTCCAGCTGGTCATACGTTGTGATGTTATCGGCCAAGTCCATCTTGACAACAACGGTGTTACCTACGACCTTTACGTCAACAATCTTGAAGCCACCGAAGTTCTCAAGTTTTACATCATCCTTGGTAAGTTCAGGGAGCTTCATCTCATGAGGAACCGTAAACTTCGCTACGAAACCAAACTTGTGAATATCTACATCAATCTTGTTGTGAGTGACATTGGGATAGAGCTGTTCTATGCCAGCCATTTGATCCTTGATTGTCTTGACATTCAAAGCGCCCGTCACGTTAACTTTCTTACCAGGAAGTACGCCATAGGTGGAAGTATGGGTGGTGTTTTTGTTAATGAGAATATCGCCAGGAAGCGTGGCTTTGGCAGGAAGTGCTGCAGCAACGGTGTAGCTAATGGTGCCATTAGTTGCAGGCCTTGCATCGTTGACAGTTGTGCCCTGGCCAGCCTCGTCGTTGCCTGCTGCGTCCTGTTTTGCTTTCCAACTAAATACAAACTTCTTGGTTGAACTGTTATGGGTAGCATAAGAAGAGAAGTTGCCCGTGAGCTTGCCATCCATGTGGAAGAGCTTGCCGTCTTCTGTAACTTTATTGCTGTCTAGCGTGAAGCCATCAATCATGATTTGAATTTTGGCAGGAGTGACCTGAGGATCACCAGCACGGCGCATCTGCTTGAGAGTGCCCGTCTGTGTATCATTTTTGCCTACTGAGGCAACTGCATCCTGCAGCTCTTTGTAGGTACGAATACCGCTCTTCAAATTAAACTTTGCGGTAATAGTATTTCCGGTCTGCGTAACATCGCCCAGAGTAAAGCAGTCGCCCAAACCTGTTGCAACAACCTTGGGGTTGTCGGTGACCTTTACACCATCGGGCACGGTAAAGGTTGCCGTGAAGCTGGATTTCAGCTGGTCGAGCAAAATCTTGTCAGGCTCATTTGCTGCATCAGCAAAGAGCGCTTCTGTATTCTTCATCTGCTCTTGAATAGGCTGCGCATCAATCTGCCCTGTAATAGAGAAGGTCTCTTTGTCGGGACGGATGTATTGCAACTTTGAACTCGTCTTCTCACTGATAGACCACAGGTCACCATTAAGAGTCAAGTCCTGCTTAATCTCCTTGATTTCAGGATCGGTTTTCCACTTAAGGTAGTAGGTAACATCTTTCGTGAGCGTGGGGTTGTGACCAGAAACCACAAAACCAAAAAACGTAAAATCATCAAATCGATAGTTGGTGCCCTTGCCTGATGCACTTTCATTCCAATTGTTACTATCGTCAAGTACCTCATGGGCTTTCGTAGCTTTGGTGTCAGGCTTTAGCTGGTTGTAGTCAAATGATCCAAGAATGTCATGTAGGGTCTGACCATACTCAGCACCCTGCTTTACAACAGCAACATCTCCGCCCTTGGCATCCTGCTTTATTTCAAAAACGTCAGGATTCTTCTTAAAGACTGAATCATCAGAGAACGTTCCGCCATTGGCAGAAAAAGATACGGTGTACTTCTGAGCATTCCACTTTGCATACAGATCAATCTGTGTCACGCCTTCTTTGAAGCTCAGCTTACTACCCTCGGCAACGTCCTTGCCGCCGTTTTCGGCAGTTGACCAGCTTATGAAGTCCTTGCCATTGCGTGCAAACTTATTATTAGCCTTGACTACCTCATCATATGAGAGTGCCTGTGCGCTTGTTGCAGAGCTATCCAGCGTTTGGATATAGCTCTCGCCATCACCGTTGTGATAAATGACCGTCTTTGCATCCCACTTTGCATAGACCTCAAGGTTGGTCGAAACCTTGTCACTATAGTTAAATGCATGCTCAGTGCCAGCAGAATCCTTATAGAACCAACCAAGGAATTTGACACCGTTCTTATCGCTTGGGGTCCCAGGATGCGTATTGCCCACTACTGCATCGGGCTCGTATCCACGGATGGTAGAAATTTGCTTATCAGCAGCAGTGCTATCAGCAAACGTTGCATCTGTATTATTAAGCTTAAAAGTTACTTTTGCTGCAGGTACCCAAACATGCTTCTGCCCGTCACGAGAGGCTGTAGCCACCGGATAGGTATATGGCGCGCCGTTTATATTGAGAGGATTAAGCGAACTGACGCTAGAGTCTGACAGCGTAAAAAGCGTGAGCCTTTCATTGCCATTTTCAGCACCATTAGTAGGAATCGTTTTTCCTGCATAATAGTTGGGCGCATACTTAACTAGGTGAGAGCCACCCAGCACTACATAGCCATCTGCGCCAGCACTGTTAAGACCATTATCGGCATCTTCCTGGGCCGGCGTATTCACAACGGAATTGCCCTTAAAAATAAATTGGCCCTTTTGCACACCAAATTGAGAACCTGAATGGAGAGAGCTTTCAAGCGTTGCATTATCAAATATGGCAGTGCCATCGTTGATATTAAGACCACCATTTACATTGTTTGAAGCTACAAACTTGGCACCGTTATCAAAAATAATTTTTGCGCCATATCCTAAGGTGAGGCCCTTGCTACGCCAATGCGTGCTGTAATTTTTTACCTCAAGCACCGAACCATTGGTTATATGGTAGTCGCCCCGCTCCCAAGCATTAGCCATGTAGATGCCCGTTTGATAGTTAACACCCGTTCCGTCTGTGGACAAGGTGGAGTTATCGAGCTCAACAGGACCCTTGAAATAAAAGGGCATGCGATACGTTTTAATTACTGAGTTCTTTGCTTTGAAGCCTGACCACTCGTACAGCTCCCAGTGATTTCCCTCATAGCGCTGATCGATAGTAGTGTTTTCAATAATGCTCTTTGAGCTAGAGCTCCGGAAGCAGCAATTGCTTAAACTCATTTTTACAGAGCCTTGCGAGCTACCTTGAATATTTCCCCGAAACTCAACTGCACAGGTATCGTTTGTCGAGGAAAATACATACGAGCCATCAGTGATAACTGCATTTTTGTCAATCTTTATAGCAATGCCAAATTCCTTCATCGTCAAGGTGGCCCCATGAGAAGTCCTGAGTTTTGAGCCGCCGTTGAGATGAAGGCCAGTTATGCCGCTGCTCGCATTCATTGTGGTGTCCGCCATGACATCAATGGTGACGCCATCGGCAACTTTAATAGTCTTGGTAAGAGTAAAGCTGCCAGCAATATGTACGACGCCTTTTCCACTGGTGAGCGCTGCTTGGGCTTTCTCAATAGTTTTAAAGGGGTGATCACTCGTGCCATCACCAGTATCATCATTGCCGCTATCGCCATTTGCATATGTCTCACTCAGAGATGCGGGGACACGGGCAGGCGCATGAGCGCCAGCCTTGTCGGCAGGCTTGGCAGGCTCAGCAACCGTGGGGTCAGCGCTTTGCTTGTCTGAGGGGGCCTCATTTTGATCGGCTGCGCTGTCCTTGGATTTTGCCTCGGCTGTAGCCGTAGCATCCTGAGTAGACTCTGCGGTTGCCGCGTTGTCTGCAGGCTGGGAGACGGTAGCTACTTCTTCCTCACCCTCAGGTACGCGCGCTAATGCTGGCGCAGGTACCAAGGACGTGCAAAGGAGCAAGCTCATAAAAAGCGTCGTCACCCGACACAATAAAGAGGTTTGGCTTGTGTGTACGTTTCTAGACATGTTTTGCGCCTCTCTTTGTACCGATATCTCGATACCGTTTGCCTAAGCTCTTCCTGTAAGCTCAAGGTGTACAGTCAGGAGCATTTTGCCACCCAACACGCTTGTTTACAAGCAAATTTCACCAATAAACGTGCTATTCCTGCAATTATAGCGTGAAATGCTCTCAGTTGCAGTGAATTAACATTTGTGGAATGCCAGCTGTTGTCAAGGGGCGGTACTTCTTTTATGGGTACGCAAGTCTCACTCACACCCGCTCATTTACCAAACGGCAGCAACCTTCACGTTGCAAAAAAGCCCGACCCTCTAAAGGGCCGGGCTAAAACATACGAAACTCTCGCACTGTGCGCACAACAGCGCGCAGTGTCAACGCAAGAAAAGCTTAGAGCTCAACTCCGGATTTCTTGGCGTAACGGACCTTCTTGCCATCCTCGGTAAAGCGATAGCCCACGCGAGTTGGCTTGTCAGTACTAGGGTCAATCAAAGCAACGTTGCTTACATCGATAGGCATGGGCTTCTCGATGATGCCGCCTTGCTGATTGAGCTGGTTGGGCTTGGTGTGACGCTTCACAACAGCAACGCCCTCAACGACAACCTTGCCCTCTGCAGGCATGGCGCGCAGGACTTCGCCGCGAGTACCCTTGTCCTTGCCGGACAGGACCTCAACCATATCACCCTTGCGGATGTTCATCTTAGGCATGTCTTGTCCGCCTCCTTACAGCGTCTCGGGTGCGAGCGAGACGATCTTCATGTAGTGCTTCTCGCGCAGCTCACGAGCAACAGGCCCAAAGATACGCGTGCCCTTGGGCTCGCCTTCCTTATCGACAACAACGCAAGCGTTCTGGTCGAAACGGATGTAGCTGCCATCTTTACGACGGGTCTCTTTGACCGTACGCACAACTACGCAGCGTACAACGTCGCCCTTCTTGATTGCACCATTGGGCGTCGCCTCCTGGACGGCGCACATGATGACGTCACCAATGCCTGCATAGCGGCGCTTGGAGCCGCCCAGGACCTTGATGCACTTGACACGCCTAGCGCCACTGTTGTCAGCGACGGTAAGCATGGACTCCATCTGAATCATTGCATTCCTCCGTACTTGCCTCTCTACAAGCAGCGCCTGCAGAGTTGACACGTGACCTTACGTTACTTGGCGCGCTCCACGATCTCCACTACGCGCCAGCGCTTGGTCCTGGACAGCGGACGGGTCTCCATGACGCGGACGGTGTCGCCAATGCCACACTCGTTCTTCTCATCATGGCAATGGAGCTTCTTGCTGATGGTCATCATCTTGCCGTACTTGGGATGATGCTTACGGTAGGTGATCTGAACTGCGATGGTCTTGTCACCAGAGATCGAGACAACCTCACCGGTGCGAAGCTTTCGCGCGTTCCTGATTTCGGTATCTGCCATATCTTTCTCCGGTCTAGTTCTTGGCAGCGGCGTCCGCTGCAATCTGACGTGCACGCATCTCGGTTTGAACGCGAGCAATATCGCGCTTGACAAGCGTTACGCGAGCCGTATTGTCCAGCTGGCTGGTAGCCATCTGGAAACGGAGATTAAAAAGCTCCGTGCGACCCTCGTCCAGCTTCTGAGCCAGCTCAGCGTCAGAGAGCGCCTGAATATCCTTGTACTTCATAATGGCTACTCCTCCTCGCCAAAGTCGGCGCGGGACACGATCTTGGTCTTGATCGGCAGCTTGTGCTGTGCAAGACGCAAAGCCTCGCGAGCAATCTCTTCGCTCACGCCACCAATCTCAAACATAATACGACCAGGCTTCACAACAGCTACCCAGTCCTCGGGGTTACCCTTACCCTTACCCATACGAGTCTCAGCGGGCTTCTTGGTGATGGGCTTGTCGGGGAAAATGGTGATCCAGACCTTACCGCCACGCTTCATGTAACGAGTCATAGCGACACGAGCGGCCTCGATCTGGCGGTTGGTAATCCAATCGCGCTCAAGAGCCTGGAGACCAAAATCGCCAAAGTAGACCTTGGTATTGCCTTTTGCCTGGCCCTTCATAGAACCACGCTGAACCTTGCGGTGACGAATGCGCTTAGGTGCCAGCATTAGCGACCCCTCCTCTCATTACGACCGCGGCGAGGACGGCTAGAGCCCTCGAGCTCAGGGGTCGGGATGGGCTGACCAGCAAGACGCTCGCCCTTGTAAATCCAGACCTTAATGCCGCAGGCACCCATGGTGGTACGGGCAGTTGCCTGACCAAAACCAATGGTTGCACGAAGGGTGTGCAGAGGCACGCGACCCTCGCGGTACCACTCGCGGCGACCCATCTCGGCGCCGTTCAGACGGCCAGAGCACTGAATACGAATGCCCTGTGCGCCAGATTTGCGAGCGGACTGAACGGCCTTGCGCATTGCACGACGGAAGGCAATACGGCCCTCAAGCTGGTCGGCAATGGACTGAGCGACAAGCTGAGCGTCAAGCTCGGGGCGACGAACCTCGATAACATCAACGTTAACATTGCCCTTGCCAACCTTGGCAATGCCCTCAAGCTGGGTACGCAGAGTGTCAATCTCAGCGCCCTTCTTGCCAATAACGATGCCAGGACGGCCCGTAAAGATGGTGACCTTTACCTTTTCGCCAGCACGCTCAATCTCGACGCGGGAGAGAGCTGCACGTGCAAGTTTCTTCTCGAGGAACTTGCGGATAGCGAGGTCGTTGCCAAGCTTGCTGGCGTAGTCCTTGTCGGCGTACCAGCGGGAGTGCCACTGCTCGGTGATGCCGAGGCGGAAGCCGGTCGGCTGAACCTTCTGACCCATTTCCTACGCCTCCTTCCGAGGTGCGACGGTGACAGTGATATGGCTCGTGCGCTTGTTGATACGAGAAGCGCTGCCCTTTGCACGGGGACGAATACGCTTCAGCGTGGGGCCCTCGTCAACGTAGGCATACTTGACGTAGAGATTGTTAGCACGCAGGCCATTGTTGTTCTCAGCATTGGCAATCGCAGAGCGCAGAGTCTTTGCGACAGGTTCTGCGGCAGCACGAGAGGTGAAGGCGAGCTGCTCGAGCGCGCGATCGACCTGCTTGCCACGAATCTGATCAACGACCATGCGGACCTTGCGGGGTGCCATGCGGACGTACTTTGCGGTCGCAGAAATCTCGACCACATTGGTATCAGTGTTTGCCATGTGTCTCCCCTGCCCTTCTATTTGGTCTTGTGACCACGGAAGGTGCGGGTCGGGCTAAACTCGCCCAGCTTGTGACCAACCATGGACTCGGTGACGTAGACGGGCACGTGCTTGCGACCATCGTGAACAGCGATCGTGTGGCCAACCATCTCGGGGAAGATGGTGCTGGAACGCGACCAAGTCTTGATGACGTCTTTCTTGCCGGACTCGTTCATTGCCGCCACGCGAGCGAGGAGGCGAGTCTCTACGAACGGGCCCTTCTTGAGGCTTCTGCTCATTTTGAAAACTCCTACTCTGCGCTACTTGGAACGACGACGACGAATGATGAGGCGGTTGCTTGCCTTCTTCGGATCGCGCGTCTTTGCGCCCTTGGATGGCTTACCCCAAGGCGAGACGGAAGGACGACCAGAGGTGTGGTTTTTGCCCTCGCCACCGCCGTGCGGGTGGTCAACGGGGTTCATGACCGTACCACGAACTGTCGGACGGATGCCTGCCCAGCGAGAGCGGCCAGCCTTGCCGACAACGATGTTGCTATGCTCTGCATTGCCAACGGTGCCGATGGTGGCACGGCAGCTAAGCAGAACACGACGCAGCTCAGAGGAGGGCATGCGCAGGACGGCATAGCCGTTGTCCTTGCCCATGAGCTGGACGGAAGTGCCTGCAGAACGAGCGATTGCAGCGCCCTTACCAGGCTGGAACTCCACGGCGTGCACAAAGGTGCCGACGGGGATCTCGGACAGCGGCATAGCGTTGCCCGGCTTGATGTCGATATCTTTGGTACCAGAGATGACCTTATCGCCTACCGAGAGACCTTCGGGTGCGAGGATATAGGTCTTGGCACCATCGACATAGTGAAGCAGTGCAATGCGAGCAGAGCGGTTGGGGTCGTACTCGATGGTAGCGACCTTGGCCGCTACGTTGTCCTTGCGGCGCTTAAAATCAATGCGACGATACTTGCGTTTGTTGCCGCCACCCTGATGACGGGTGGTGATACAGCCATTGTTGTTACGGCCTGCCTTCTTGGGCAGGGGCTCCAAGAGCGACTTTTCGGGGGTGTCGGTGGTGATCTCGGCAAAGTCCGAAATCGTCTGCCAACGCCTACCGGCGCTCGTGGGCTTGAGGTGCCTTACAGCCATTCCCAATTCCCTTCTTCTCCGTTGGCCATCCACCTCGGGATGGAGCCTGAGAGCGGCTCCGGTGAATGACACCGGACATTCTTGCTGCAAACTTGTGTCTACAGCCTTACCACGGTGCCGCGCGTATCTATCTTTGGCGGCACAATAACCCACACGCAAAAGTGCGCTGCGTGTGGGTGTGGGTACTACTCCTCAGCAGCAGCCTGCTGATTTGCGAAGACCTCAATCTGCTCGCCAGGAGCGAGAGTGACAATGGCCTTCTTCCAGGTACGGGTAGAACCAACCTGGTAGCGAACACGCTTGTTTTTGGACTTGACCCAAGCAGTGTTGACCTTGGTGACATGAACACCGAAGAGCTGCTCAACTGCCTCCGCGATCTCCTCTTTGGGAGCGGTACGAGCCACCTCGAAGGTGTACTTGCCCTGCTCCATCTTGTCGAACGAACGCTCGGTTACGATCGGGCGAATGATGACATCATAGGCGGACTTCATTATGCAAGCACCTCCCCAAAGTACTTTGCGGAGTCCTCGCTCATGACGAGGGCTGCGTTGTCAATGAGGTTGCGCACATTTGCCTCCGAGTTGGCAACAATGGAGACGCCAGGGAGGTTGCGGAACGCAAGGTAGGTATCGACATCATCGTCATCAACGACGATGGTGACGCGCTTGCCCTCGAGGTTTAAAGCCTTGAGCATAGCAGTGGCATTTTTGGTCTTGGGCTCAAGAGCGAGTTTGTCGACCACAATGAGCTCGCCGTCAGCCAGCTTGCCAGAAAGCACGGAACGCATAGCAAGCTTAACCTCCTTGGAGTTAACACGCAGCTCGTGGAGGTGGGGCGTGGGCCCAAAGATGACGCCGCCGTGGCGGAACTGACCAGCGCGAATGCTACCCTGACGTGCGCGGCCTGTACCCTTCTGACGGAAAGGCTTGACGCCGCCGCCAGAAACCTCGTGGCGATTCTTAGTGGAATGAGTGCCCTGACGCAGGCACGCCTCGTAGGCGACGACCGCGCGGTGCACCACCGGGATGTTCGGCTCAATGCCGAAGACGTCAGAAGAGAGCTCGGCCTCGCCAGCCGCTGCACCTTCGACGTTGATCATCTGAATATTGGACATGTGGTACTCCTTAGGCCATGCGGACCTGGACGATGGCGTTCTTGCCGCCGGGAACAGCACCCTTGATGAGCATTAGGTTCTGCTCGGCATCAATGCGGACAAGCTTAAGGTTCTTGACCGTAACGCGCTCGTCACCCATGTGACCAGCCATGTGCAGACCCTTGCGAACACGAGCGGGGTATGCGCACTGACCAATGGAACCCGGACGACGCTGATTGCGCGAACCGTGAGTCATGGGGCCACGTGCAAAGTTCCAGCGCTTAATGGTGCCCTGGAAGCCCTTGCCCTTGGAGGTGCCAATGACATCGACAGCCTTGACCTCGGCGAAGTCTGCAACGGTGACCTTGTCACCTGTGGTGTGCTCTTCGCCCTTCTCAACGCGCACCTCGCGCAGGTAGCGCATAGGCTCGACGCCAGCTGCGGTGAAGTGACCAGCAAGCGGCTTGTTGACGTGCTTTGCGCTGATGTCGCCGAAGCCAATCTGAACGGCATCATAGCCGTCATGTGCCTTCGTTTTAACCTGCGACACCACGCAGGGCCCGGCCTGGACAACGGTGACGGGAACAACGTTGTCGTTGTCATCCCAAACCTGTGTCATACCGAGCTTGCGGCCAATAATGGTGTTGACCATGCTCTTTCCTTACCCTCGGTGGTCATGGGACCTCGGAGATGAGCTCCTGGGACCGCCACATCGCAGGCCCTTCCTGCGCTGCCGTATCCTCCCCAGCGGACCACATCCTGTGTGGAACTGCTTCACTAGATATCTGCCTTCAGCTGCACTTATTTGGTCAGCACACCAAAAAAGTCACACTCGAGACAGCAATCCCCTAGATTCACAGCCTTGTTAGTGTACACTGTGCCGGGCGTCTCCACAATCTCTTTGGAAATATTTTTTTAGCTGCTCCACAGAACTGTTCTGGTCACAAAAGAGCCTGCCTTCGTATTTGAGGCAGGCTCTTAGGTTCTATGAGTCTCGCTTGTCACTGTTAGCAATACTGTGCAAAGGCATTGTCCAGCTGTTGGCGTGCAAAATCAGCGGATACCACAAGATCTTGCTGCCAATCGGACGAACCTAGATACCACAGTTCACATACATAGCGACGTACTCCTTGGGGTACCAGCTGCGAAAGCGCTCCCTCATAGTCGGTAGTACCTTCAAAAGGCAGTAGATCGCGATAAAGACCTGTGCGCGTTCCTTTGAGGTGCGCCGCAAAGATATGGCCTTTACCCTTTGCAATATCGTCTGCCACACAGCCTCCATACAGAAGTGCGGCATTAGAGAGATTGCCTACATCAGGGTATACGCCTAAATAGGGACTGTTGATACGGTCAACATAGTACATAGCCTTAGTAACGGTATCCATAAATGCCGTTTCCATGGTCTCAAAGCCCAAAACGACCCCTGCTGCTGCAGCCATTTCGGTAGCTTTCGCAAGATTTTCAGCGAAACTTTCTGCTGAGTCCTCCCATGCATCCTCTTCATAGTAGGCATCATAACCTGCAAGCTGAATGGTATGTAGTCCCAAGTCGCAAGCAAGTGCCAGTGCTTTGTCCATCATGACCAAACCACGATCACGCTTAGCAGACGATTTTGCACCCAAAGGCCACTTGCGATGACCCGAAAGACACATTGAACCCAGCGGTATACCAGAGTTACGCATGGCATCGAGCACTTCTTGCCGCTTGGTACTTGACCAGTCAAGACGCGCCTGGCGCTCATCAGATTCGTCAATCGAAAGCTCCATGTAGTCAAAACCACAGCTACCTGCTACCGACAGTCGCTCTTCCCAGCTTATATCGGCAGGTGTTGCCTTTTCGTACAAACCCAGACAATAGCGTCTACTCATACCAGCCTCCTCTCATACCTCACCACAGCTAGGCGTGCTGTCCGTAATACGCATGGGGTCCATGCTTTCTTTGATAGTGCTTATCAAGCAGATATTGAGGTGCGGGCTGCGCACACGGAGACAATAGTTCGGTCTCCAGCGCCATTTTTGCTACCTCATCAACAACAACCGCATGGTAGACCGCTTCCGCAGCGTCTTTACCCCACGCAAAGGGTCCATGATTCCTCACCAAGCAACCCGGACAAGACACAGGATCACGCCCGTCAAAACCTTCAATAATGACCTTACCGGTATTTGCCTCGTAGTTATCTGCTATCTCTTCGGCTTGCAGGCCACGCATGCATGGTACGTCTCCATAAAAGTAGTCTGCCTGAGTTGTGCCATAGCAAGGAATGGAACGTCCAGCTTGTGCCCACGCAACCGCATGAGCTGAATGTGTATGTACGACGCCACCAATACGGTCGCCCCAAGCACGGTAGAGCGCGGCATGAGTGGCTGTGTCCGAGGACGGATTCAATGTGCCCTCGACAACGTTGCCATCCAAATCGCATACGACCAAAGACTCAGGCGTCAGGTCCTCGTAGCTTACTCCTGAGGGCTTAATGACAAAAAGCGCTGCATTTTTATCAAGGGCGGACACATTTCCCCACGTAAAGACCACCAGACCATAGCGAGGTAAATCCATATTTGCGTGATACACTTCTTCGCGCAATTCTTTGAGCATCATGGTGGGCACCCCTTACAGTACGGAGCGGAAGGGGACATTGGGCTCATGCTCAAAGCAGTCATGGAAGCCACGGTCATACATGTACTCTTTTTTGTCCTTGTCGAGAGGATAGGTGTACTCGCCACCTGGTTGCCAATAGTAGGGGGTAAAGCGATAGTTGAGCCTGTCTTTGCGCATTTGATAGAGAACCTCGATTTCGCGCTGGTCAGCCATAAAGTTTGTCCACACATCCCAGTGGATGGGGATAACTACCTTTGCCTGCAGCGCCTCGGCCATACGCAAAATGTCAGAGGCTTCCATCTTGTCCTGCATACCAATGGGGTTGCAACCAAAAGAGCCAAAGGCAACATCGACACCACCAAATTCACGCATGATGTCCTTGCCATGCTTGGCAAAGTAAATGGAATAGTGGGAGTCACCGCTGTGATAGATATTGCCGCCAGGAGTAACCACCAGATAGTTGACGGCCTTTTCGTCCATATCCATAGGACATTTGCCCCAAAGATCCTCGCGGTCAGGGCCTGTCGAATCCGTGGTGGTAATGCAAGTGCGATCAAAAGAGTCCAAGGCAACAATGGTCATATCTTTGATCTTGAATTTATCACCAGGTTTTACGACCTTGATGCGGTCCTCGGGAACTCCCCATGCGCGCCAAAAATCGGCAGATTTCTCCGGACCGATAAAGGGGACGGGAATTTCATTGCCCTGCTCATCAACGGTGGTCATACCTGATTGAATAACGTGAGCAGCCCACTCTTTGGACATGTGGTCCTGATGATAGTGCGTAGCGAGCACGGCATCCACGTGAGTAAAACCAAAGGGATCAAAGACATACGGGATGTTGCGCAGGTTAGGCTGCATGGCGCGGCATCCTGCCATGTTTGCCATCTGATGACCAACTTTCATAAGGCCATCACCATGGGTGCGCTTGCCGTTGCCTGTCCAGAGGTCAATCGTGATATTGGCATCTGCGGGGGTCTTTATCCACATGCCCGTGCAGCCAAGCCACCACATTTTGACATTGCCCTCGGGGACTTGGCAATTTTCGATATCTTCATTCAGCCACATTCCCCACTCAGGAAACGTACTCATAATCCACTTTTCGCGGGTAACTTCATCTATTGCAGACATGGTCTTCTCCTTCGTTTTGTATATTCAAAAAACGCTGTGCTATACCATTTCATCGGGAATAACTTCATACAAAGCAAGCTCGTCGGTTTCGCGATTAGCTGCGATAACGTATTCCGCCTCATCTGTGCGATATGCCCAGCAGTTTGCCGGACCACAATCATGATCAATACACTCAAGGTGATAGCTGCCATCCTCAAACCACACGCGCAACAAGTCGCGCTCTGCTTTGCGATGGCCTATAACCGCACAGGTAACACCGCCCAACTCTCCTGCCCAAAGAGCGTGCAGGAATTTGAGGGGCTGTGGGTTTTTCCATACGCATTCGTAGCTATCTTCCACTGCACCTTCGTGCCATATAGCAAGTTCTTCGCCGTGAAAAGCAGAAAACGTAAGAATCTCTGCTTTGCCATCACCATCAAAGTCAGCCATAACGATATCGCTGGTTGGATGCACAATAAGACAGGTAATATCCCAGTCTGCCCCCTCACAAGCAGGAGGGATATATCTAAAGACACCCGCAGCTGTAGCAATAAGAGCAAAATCTTTGTGAGGAGAAATCCAAAAGCCATGATTTTGCAGTTGAGTACCTGCGAGTGTATACACCGCAAGCTGATGCGTGTCGTTGTAGTTTTCGAGAGGCTCGTCGAGAGGGGCAGCATAAACAGCCCCAGGCTTAGACCAGTCCTCTTTTACCTGTCGACAAGAACCCTTGATGGTGCAGGCAAAAAGCCAGCTGCGCCCGTCTTGTGCCTGCAAGATGCCAAAGCGATGCACATAGGGCAAATCACATACCGTCGAACACTTCCAGCCAGCCTCGCTGCGGGTATACGATACGATCCGCGCACTGTCCGCTCCAAAATTAGGTGAATAAAACTCACAGGTTGCAAGCAACTGATCATTGCGTCCCGGTACTTGCGTGAGTGTCATCACTCCACCAGGACCTTCAGTTACCGTCTCTAGAGGATCCCCATTAAGCGCAAAGCGGCGAATGGGCCCCTCTTTTTCCACACCAGCCACAAAGCTCGGAACATCAGCGCCCTTAAACATCGCGAGGGCATAACACTTTGGCATTTGGGCGAGAACTTTTTTGCGATACTTCATAACTCTCCAATCGCAAGATTTTGGTATGCGCTGCCATCATCTCCCGATAACAGCGCTACCTACATGCCTCTATCAGTGCCATTGCGTTGTTCTATAAAGCATATCTTGCAGAACAACGCACGTATCACTTACGCCTTGTACTTCTCGACAAGACCCGCCTCTTTAAGCTTCTCTTCTACCTCAGCATCAGAAAGCACATTGCGCAAACCAATAACCGCAACACCTGCTGCTTTGGCAGAGTCATACATATTCACAAAGTTAAGCGGTGCAAAAACAATGTCATACTGACGAGCAGAACTCACTGCCTCAGAGATGGCGCAGTGATGGATGTTGGCAACACTCATGCCGAGTCGCTTTGTAGCGCGCTCAACCGCCATCTTCATCATGAGAGACGTCCCCGCTCCATTTGCACATGCAACAAGAATCTTGGCATTCATGTTTTAATCCCTTTCTCTTAACTTGCTTTACGAACAGTACTTGCTTGCTCTACAGGTAGTACTCGCATACCTTTGCGACACTGCTATGCTGTTTTTGCTTTCTCGCTAGCAGCCTGCGCCTCATGGATCTCCTTGTACTTTTGATAGTCCTCAACCTCGAGGAAGTAGGTATCCTTATGGGCGCGGTATTGAAGCTGAGGAATGGCCAAGAGAGCAATAGCGACAAGAGCAAGGCCACCGAAACTCAAGAACTTCATCAGACTGGTCATGATGGGCCACACAACCGCCCAGTCCCACATGCCTAGATAGCCACCGTAGACTGCCATGCCAACCCAACCGGCAATGATGGCAGAGCCAAATACCTGCAGCAGACCAGAGATGAACGGCATGATGAGGCAAGCCTTAAGGCCGCCCTTGTTGTCGGAATACACACCAATAACGGCATTGTCAAAGAACAGAGGAACAAAGCCTGCAATTACCACGACGGGACTCTTGAGAGCAATGAGCAAAATGATGGCGAGGAACTGACCGGCAGCGCCCATCAAAAAGCCAATAGTCACGGCATTGGGAGAGCCAAAGCCAAAGGTAACAGCGCAGTCAACACCAGGCACGGAACCCTTGAGAAGTTTGTTGGAGATGCCCTGGAAGGAGTTAGTAAGCTCGGTAACAAAGGTACGGACACCCAACTGAAGGATGGACAGATACACCGCAAAGGAGAACGCGGTGGTAAGGATATACATGAAGAAGTCCTGATCTTCCATCATGAAGCCCTGCTCAACCAAGAAAGCTTTGCCCAAGATAACCAAGATGGCACCAAAGAAAAGGGTCATGAGGATGGCCGTCGCAACAAGATTTTCGTTGAAAATCTTCAGGAAGCCAGGAAGCTCTATTTCGTCAATGCGCTTGGATTCCTTCTTGGAGTGCCGAGCCATCCACTCAGAGGCTTTGCTTGCTGCGTAGACGCCAAACATCTGCTGATGAGCAATCGTAAAGCCCGCACCATCGGTGAGGTCTTGGGAAGGCCCAATGCAGAGATTGGAACCAACAGCCCAGTACAGACCAAGCAAAACGGTCATGATGGCAAGAACTGCTACGTCGTTAATCTGAGGGAAGCAGAACATAATAAGCCAGAAAGCAGTCGCCGCCTGCTGCACCTGAACGTGACCGGTGGTAAAGAGCGCGCGACACTTGGTATAACGCTTAAGTGCAACGAGTACGATATTCAAAATAAAGGCAAAGAGCAACAAAAACATAACGGAAGAAAAAGAACGGCCAGCGATAAAGGCGGGAGCGGCAGCATCTTCCATACCTGCTTGTACGGCGTTTTGACCAAAGTAGGGGTCAATGACCATAGCAGACAGATTAAAGCGTGCCTGAAGACCCACAAGAATGGGACGGAACGCCATAACGAGGCCACCAGAACCAACAAGAAGGATTTGATAACCAACGACTGCTTTTACAAAGCCAGCAATCACATCATACCAAGGCTTGCGGAGCAATACATAACCAACGACGACGATAAGACCGATGAAATATGCGGGTTGCGTCAGAATGTTGCTGGCAAACCACTGCCAAATACTATAGAGAACGTCCATATTATTCCTTTCAAAGGAAGCTAGCCAAACTGGGCGAGCTAGCGTGCAGATGGGGCGCTTTAGGCGTTATCCCCGGCTAGAGCATCAATCTCAAGTAATTGCTCGGGCGTCTGAATAGCCTTGAGTTGCTCTACGACTTCGTCGTTCATGAGCACAGCTACCAAACGCTGCATATTTGCCAGATGTGCATTGGAATCTGTTGCGCAGAGCGTAAAGAATGTTTGTACTTGTTTGTCTGGGTCATCATCATCAAAACTTACCGGTGTGTCGCAGTGCATAAAGCCAATCGCAGTTTTATGCGCGCCCACTGCTCCTTCTGTGGAGTGAGGCATAGCAACATGGGGAATAATGACGATGTAGGGCCCGTGCTTTTCGACACAGGCTATGATCTCTTCCGCATACCGCTCATCGCAGGTGCCATCAGCCTCCAGTGGCTTACAGCTCTCACGAATCGCTTCTCTCCAGTCCATAGGACCCTTGGTAAAGGCATAGTGCTTACGATCGTAAATTTCCTTAAGTAGCATAACGCCCACCTCCTTTCTTTCCTTACTCCCTCTCCTGTCACATTCAAACTGTCTACACTAACGTCCACCTCCTTTCTCTCTCTGCTCCCTCTCTCGTCATATTCATACTGTCTACACTCTATAAAGACAGTATGAACGTTATGAACACTATAACGTTCATAACGTCAAATGTAAACAATCATTTCTATCGTTCGATGAACGTTATCTCTTTGCACATAAGCGGTATAAACGTTCATTGAAACGTTCAAAACATTAAGATATACTGTATATTTACTGCAGCTAACTTGCCTTGCAGCTAATGTATATAGTGGTATACAAGCGCCCCCAGGAGGGTTCACATGTCCAAATCGTTCGTAGATAAGCGTCGAGATAAAATCGTTCATCTTCTTCAAGAAAAAACGGAGATGACCGTAGCTGAACTTGCAGTGCACTTCGGCACCTCGCAACTCACTATTCGCCGCGATCTCAATCATCTTCAAGATGCAGGTATTTTAGTGCGCAGCTATGGCACGGCGCGACTGGCCGAAGGACAGCCGGGGCAAGTAGGTGCACTCGCCCTTCAGTCAAAGGAGGCGATTGCACGCTATGCAGCTGGTCTGATTGAAGATGGGGAGACCATCTTTATCAATACCAGCTCAACAGCACTTGCAATCATGGAGTTCATAACGGCGCGCAACGTAACTATTGTCACCAATAATGGGCATGCTCTCCAACAAAGCATTTCTCCTGAGATTACAGTGCTGCTCACTGGTGGAGAGATTCGTGTGCCCAAATGGTCCATGACAGGAGATTTTGCACTTGCCACCATTGGGCAGATACAGGCGCCTAAGTGTATTTTGGGATGCTCGGGTATTTCTGCAGATCGTGGGCTTACGACGATTGTTGCCCAAGAGATGCGCGTCAATGCACTCATGCTCAGCCATTCACTACACCGTATTGTTGTGGCTGACAGTTCAAAAGTGGGCGCCGATGCTAGCTTTAAGTATGGCGATGTCAACCAAATCGATACCTTTATTACCGATACGAGAATAACGCAAGATGAGATAGAGAGTTTCAAGCACGCAGGTACGGGAGATATTATCTGCGTTGCTCCCTAATAGCAATGGGTATACCTGCGATATGCACTGGGAATAACCGCATTACCTTGACGAGCGATAAGCTCGTGAAGTGCCTGTAGTTGTGCGAAATAGCAGCATACATAGAAATGGATACACCTATGAACACAAGGGAAAAGGGCCTCACTACCATCTATTTTGCGGGGGGCTGCTTTTGGGGCATTGAAGAGTACTTCTCAAGAATCTATGGCGTAATAGATTGTGTGAGTGGATATGCTAACAGCAACATTGAACATCCTAGCTATGAACAAGTGTGCGCTGGGGTAACTCATGCTGCAGAAACCGTACGCGTACGCTTTGATCCCAACGTCGTAAGCCTTGAGACGCTCGTTCAGCAATTTTTTACCATTATTGACCCGACAAGCGTCAATCAACAAGGCAATGACCGCGGTGAACAATATCGCAGCGGCATCTATTATGTCGATGACACCGATGTCAACACCATTACGCGCGTGGTGGCTGAAATTTCACACGCTTATCCCCAAGGCATTGTTACCGAGGTTAAGCCGTTAGCTAACTTTTATGAAGCAGAACACTACCACCAGGATTATCTGCAAAAAAACCCTGGTGGCTACTGCCACATAGACTTCTCAAGTCTTGCATCGCTTCCACAGCAGACTACGCAAACATCGGTTGATGCTTCTGCCTACCACAAGCCGAGCGATGCAGAAATTCGCAACACACTTACCCCTGAGCAGTACTACATAACGCAGCAAGAGGGTACTGAAGCTCCCTTTAGCGGGGATTACGACGACAACTTTGAGGCAGGTATCTATGTCGACGTGGTGACAGGTGAACCGCTTTTTTCGAGTGCCGCAAAATATAACTCTGGCTGTGGTTGGCCAGCTTTTTGGCAACCCATCGATCCTGCCGTTATTGAAGAAAACGTTGACCTGAGCTATGGCATCGCTCGTACAGAAGTACGCAGCCGCGTAGGCGCAAGCCATCTAGGACACAAATTTACTGACGGCCCTGCAGGGCATGGCGGAATACGTTATTGCATTGATAGCGCTGCTTTACGCTTTATTCCCTATGAGCGTATGGATGAGGAAGGCTACGGAGACTTGAAGCGCTATTGCGCTCGCAGCGGCAACAATCGATAACTACAAGGAGGGGCGATCATGATTATGAGGACGCCCCATCATGTCACAAAGATGGTTCGTTTGTCGAACTAGGGGAAAATCTGACCTGCGGTTGGGGGTGCGCCCATAAGACTGGAGAGTAATCACGAAGGAGAAGGTCGTGACAT
>NZ_CAMXYY010000024.1 GCF_947253395.1 uncultured Olegusella sp. | reverse complement strand
ATTCCTTTTCATTGAGCCAATTCATTCCCGCAACCCCTTCCCTTTCCAAAGATGGTTCGTCTCTCGACTTTTTGAAAAAAATGACCTGCGGTTTTGTAGTCGTTACGTCCGAAGCTTGAACCATCTTTTGGTAAGCAGCGCGAAGTTTGAACCATCTTTTGGTAAGCAGTGCGAAGTTTGAACCATCTGTTGACAGACAGGCCGAAGCTTAAGCCATCCTCTCGCATTTTTCTTTCTCCTGCATACTTTTTTGCTTACAGAAAGCACCCTCAGCTACCCCTATCACAAGGCAGGGGTAATCGAGGGTGCTCAAAATGTAAAAACTACTACCAAAAAGCTGTTAAGCAAAAACTAGCGCTCGCAAAGCCAATAGTGACACGAGAAGGCCTCGACTTCACTACCACCACCAAAATCGTGTTCCTCACCTGTAATGAGATCGGTCGCAAGCCCACAGCCTGCATCAAAATGCAGAGTTACGGGCGCATCAGAAGCGTTAATCGCCACAATGACCCTCTTGCCCTCTGCTGCACGCTGGAAAACTAACTGCTGAGGCTGGCAAAGCAACTCGTGATAGTCGCCCATGGTCAAAGCTACACTGCCCTCAGACTTGGTACGAGCTGCAATAAGAGAAGCAATCCAGTCAGTAAGCTCATTCCACTCAGGATGCGCATAAGCCGGGCGTAGCTCATGGTCTCCAGGCAACTGGTCTGCTTCATAACCCCACTCACTTGCATAATAGAGATTGGGTACACCACACATACCATAGAGCAGCCCATAAATTGGGCGCAGGTGGCGTTTGTCAGTAAGCTTGGTAGCAATACGAGGTACGTCGTGATTGTCCACAAAGGTCAGTAAATGCTTGCCTGTATACAAATTCCAAGGCTTGTCACCACTCTGACGCTCAAGAGCATAGGCAATCTCGTGCATATTGGCAGAATTAAAGCTCGACCACAGCCCCTTGTAGGCCTCATAGTTATACACAGAGTCGCAAGCTCGCTCGTTCATCCAGCAATTGTAGTCACCAAACATGACCTCGCCAATCAGCGGGAACTTCTTGCCACGCTTTTCGCTCAGTTCATCGGCAACTTGACGTAAATATCCCAAAAAGCCTGCATCGAGACAAAAAGCAACATCAAGACGCACTCCATCTACATCAAACTCACTTTCCCAACCGCGCATCACATTAGCAATATATTCGTTGAGTTCAAAATTGACATGATTGAGTTTTACCAGGTAATTGACACCGTTCCAATCCTCGTAAGAAAAACCATCGTCATAAATGTTATTGCCCAGCCAATTGATACAAAACCAATCAGCATAAGGACTGTCCTGCTTGTTTTTAAGCACATCTTGGAAAGCCCAAAAACCGCGCCCAACATGATTGAACACACCATCAAAAATAACTGAAATTCCTGCCTCATGAAAAGCAGCGACAAGCTTTTTGAGATCCTCATTAGTACCTAAACGTGCATCAACTTTGGTGTAATCGCGCGTATCATAGCCGTGCATATCGCTCTCAAAGAGCGGATTGAGCATTATAGAATCACAGCCCAATCGCTGAATGTGCTCAATCCAACCATCATCAATAATATTGAGCAGTCGGTGACCATCGGTAGCATGTGTGCCCACCTCTACCTGGCCTTCGGAGCTACCGTCATTGCGCCAAGGAGCGCCACAAAGACCTAGTGGGTAAATCTGGTACATAGCCGATTTCTCATACCAACTCATTGTTTTCTCCACTTCTTATCACAAGCTAAGCTTGTGATATTTACTCACCTACCACACCGCGTACACGTTGTGTTTGGTTGGAAATGACACAACGATTAGCAGGTAGCCATACACTTCCCCATTCAAAGGGTGTTCCATCTTCTAAAAAGACCAACTGGTCGAGATCGAGCACAGGTGCATGCTCATCGCAATCCAGCCATCCGCCACGAGTCTTGCCAGCTGTGCGGGCGCTGTAAACCATCTCAGACCTACTAACACATTTACCGCTGAGACGTTCTACCACAGCAAATAGTGCTTCTTTTTCTAAATCCACCTTATCGAGACCGGGACACGCAGAAAGCGACAGGTGACTCTCGATCAACATCACTGCGCGTTTGCGCACATAACGCACACGCACGAGATAGAGGTATTCCTCACCTACTTCCAACTGTAAATGCTCCGCACATGCAGCGTTTGGTTTCTCGACGCGCTTCAACACAACCTTCGTCTCGTAATCAATGCCTTGAGCACTCATTGACTCACCAAAAGAAAGGAGACGATTGGAAGAAGGGCACGCCATAATAGGCTGGGTCACAAAAGTACCCCGACCCTGCTGTTGCACCAGTAGCCCCTCATCTACCAGCTGCCGAATACCTTTTTGGACAGTTCCGCGAGAAAGCTGCAACATATTCATAAGCTCATGTTCAGAAGGGATAGGCTTATTAACACCCCACTCCTTGGAATAAATTCGTTCGCGTATGTAGTTGGAAACCTGCACATACAAGAGCTTGCCGTCCGTCCGGTCAAACTTCGACATGCCGTTCTCGCCTCACTCAAATCTAGGTATTGCAACGCTTTACATCATATCGTGAGCGACCCTATCTTACTTCCAAAGCTTGCTAGGTTTTTATTAACTTTTCCTGTAAGAGCTTACGTAGTTGAAAATTATCCCTGCAACGCTTCTATAATTGGCACACGTGTCATGTGCACACACGTATTCATAAGGTCAACGAAAGGACCTCCATGGGTGGCTTTTTTGGAGCGGTTTCGCACAAAGACGTTGCGCTCGACGTTTATTTTGGTGTCGATTACCACTCCCACCTTGGTACCAGGCGCGCCGGCATGGTACTGCACGACCCTAGCACGGGTTTTCAACGCAAGATGCACTCTATCGAAAACAGTCCCTTCCGCACAAAGTTTGAACGCGACTTGCAGTCCCTGCAAGGTCCCTCAGGGATTGGTTGTATCTCGGACAATGACCCTCAACCGCTCATTGTCCACTCAAGACTAGGGACGTATGCCCTCACCACCGTAGGCTGTATAAACAATACAACTGAGTTGGTAGAAGCCTACATTGCACAAGGTGCTCAGCTTGCAGTTCAAAGTCCTGGTCGCGTCAATAGCACCGAACTTATTGCGGCTCTCATCAATCAAAAAGAAAATTTTGTCGAAGGTATTAAGTACGCCCAGAGCAAGATTGATGGCTCACTTACCTTGCTTATCATGACCGAGGATGGCGCTATTATCGCCGCACGCGATAATATGGGCCGCTTACCTGTGCTCATTGGCACCAACGAAGAAGGTTATGCTGTATCCTTTGAGTCCTTTGCTTACGAAAAATTGGGGTATACCAACGAACATGAGCTGGGACCCGGTGAGATTGTCCGCGTGACTGCCGAAGGCTGGGAGACTCTCGCAGAACCTGGCGATGAGATGCGCATTTGCGCCTTCCTCTGGGTTTACTATGGGTATCCCAACTCAAATTACGAAGGCGTCAATGTCGAGACTATGCGTTATCGCAACGGTCATATCATGGCCAAACGCGAGAAGGAAAACGATGGCATCCCCGATGTTGACTTTGTTGCAGGTGTGCCCGACTCAGGTCTGCCTCACGGCATCGGCTATGCAAATGAAAGCGGCAAACCCCTTGCGCGCCCCTTTGTCAAATACACGCCCACCTGGCCTCGCTCTTTTATGCCAGCAGATCAAAACGTACGCAATCGCGTAGCAAAGATGAAGCAAATTCCCGTCCACGAGCTTATTGAGGGCAAGAAGCTTTTGCTAGTTGATGACTCCATCGTGCGCGGTACCCAATTGCGTGAGACCGTCGATTTTCTCTACAACACCGGCGCCTCCGAAGTACATATGCGTTCTGCTTGCCCACCTATTATGTATGGCTGCAAGTATCTGTCCTTCTCTCGCTCCAACACGGACCAAGAGCTTATTGCGCGTCGCACCATTCGCAAGCTCGAAGGTGAAGAGGCCGATCAGCACATCGATGAGTATGCTGACCCCACCACAAAGCGCGGTAAATGTCTACTACGCACCATCTGCGAGGAACTGGGCTTTGATTCGCTTGGTTTTCAAACCCTTGATGGCATGCTTGAAGCCATCGGCATCGATCGCAAGCTCGTCTGCACCTACTGCTGGGATGGCCGCGAATAACACCATAGCTGCGCGGATTTGCAATCGGCACTTTCTGCCGACCTGCAGTCCGCGCATTACTTTGCGCTAGGCGCCAAACACCACGTTTCATTTCACGCCGACCGCCAAACGCCACGTTGCGTTTCATGCCGACTGCCAAACGCCACGTTTCATTTCACGCGAGAAAAATCTACCTGGGCAAACGTCAGACCCTTTGAAATAGAATGTGGCTTTTGGCATTTTTTCTGAAACAGAACGTGGCGTTTGGCAAGCAGAACTATGGCACCACGTGAACAGCTATGAAAGGTCTTCGGCATAGGCAAGCAAACCCGTAGAAATTGTCGCATTAACCTCATCGAATACACGTGCGAAAAAATCGGCGTCAAGCAAGGAGTAGCACGGAGTACTGCCGATGTGATGTACCTGCGTTGTCACCACCATCTCACGAGCCACCTCAACCGCCGCACGCACATCAACTTCAGCCACCTCGTATTGGGGAAACGCTCTGCATTGCTCAATAAGCTCAGGTGTCACACGAGGCGTCATAGAGATAGAGAGAGTCCTGCCAAAGCACTCAAAGTCGCTCTGCTTTCGAATACGCAGTGGATCACCGTATTCAAGACCCTGCTTGACGATGAGCTCGTTGACATGGTGGTTATACAGATGATCTGCCACCAAATGCGCCCAAACACCAAGCACTACATCGGATACGCGGCCTTCCCCGTCTCGGTTGTACTCGGCATAACTTTGCCAAAACTCCTGATAATCGGGCTCGGGCATATGATATGGATCGGCAAAATGGGTCGTACGATAATCAATAATTTTGCTCACACGGGGCACCATATAGCCCACATACACATCAGGAAGGAAGTTGCCAAAAAGAAAGCAATTCAAATCGCAAATTCCCAGTTCAGAGGGTGCATATTCCTCAAGCAGCTGTTCGACTTGCGCAGTATGAATGTTCCAGCTTGGCATCTTCCTCCTCTCTCGAACTTTGCGCGCGAGATAGTTTTACCTATGAGGCAGCTCGTACTTAAGAGCGAACTTCACCACCCGTAGATTTTGTGACCTTAGTGACCAGCTTACTATGTGCTTTTTCTACCTCATCTGAGGTCAACGTATGGTCATCAGCACGATAGGTCAGTGAGAACGCCATCGACTTTTTACCTGCGCCAACACGCACAGTATCGCGATAGACATCAAAGAGCTGAACTTCACGCAAAAGTTTGCCACCAGCTGAACGCAGACGTTGCATAACCTGCTCACAGGTCACAGACTCGTCAACTACCAAGGCAAGATCCACTGCAACACCAGGCAGGGTGGGCACATCTTGGTAAGGAAGCTCACGCTTGGCAAGGCGCAAGAGCGCTGCCAGTGAAAGTTCAAAAGCAACCACTGGCTCATCAATGTCAAAGCGACGCAAAGCCAGCGGATGGATATTTCCTACCCAACCCAATAGCTCACCAGCAGCAAGAATCTCAGCTGCACGACCAGGTTGCAGCCAACGGTACTTCTCGGGCTCTGCCACCTTATAACGGACCTTGGTCAGACGAAGCGCTGAGGTCAACTGTTCAATAACTCCCTTGGCATCAAAGAAGTCAAGTTGAGCGTATTTCGTATCCCACTCATCAAGATTCCAACGACCGCAAAGTACAGCTGCTACCATAGCAGGTTCATCGGGCGAGCTCTTCTTGGGATGACCATAAAAAACGCGACCAATTTCATATAGATGAACGTTGGGCGTGCCATGATCAAGG
Source organism: uncultured Olegusella sp. (assembly GCF_947253395.1). GTDB lineage: Bacteria > Actinomycetota > Coriobacteriia > Coriobacteriales > Atopobiaceae > Olegusella. The sequence continues at coordinate 13,116 of NZ_CAMXYY010000024.1, read as the reverse complement.
TTATATGCCACCGAACGAAGCAATCCTGGAATAATGCTACGACGCATCTCGGCCTGATCGGCCACCAGCGGATTCATGATACGTACGGGAATGCCACGGCCTTCCTCAGACATACCCAGCTTTGTCAAATCATCCATCTCGGCAAAGCAATACGTACTCGTCTCAGATAGACCACAACTACGCAAAGTAGCGCCAATGCGACGAATGCGCTGCTGATCAACGGACAGACCACCAGCATGATTGCGTGCTGCAGGCAAAGTTGGCTCAATGTCACCCTCGCCCCACAGGCGGCACACTTCTTCGATAAGATCAACTTCACGGGTCAAGTCGGGACGATTGGTGGGAACGGTTACCTTGAAAGAGGTAGGATCGCTGGTATCCACCTTGCAGCCAAGTCTCATCAGGCGAGTAATCATAAATTGATCATCCACGGGAGCGCCGCAAAGCAGACGCACGCGAGCAGGACGCAACTCAACTACAGGCGCTACTGCGGGCACAGGATACGCATCGACTATGCCAGAGCAAACCTCAGCACCACAGCATTGCTCAAATAAGGCTGCTGCGATATCAGACGCCTCGGCACAGCGGGCGGCATCCACCTGACGCTCATAACGAATAGACGCTTCACTCATCAAATCAAGCCTGCGACTGGTACGGGATATATGACCATGGTCAAAGCAGGCAGACTCCAGTAGAACATCGGTTGTATTCTCATCAATTTCGGAGTTCTCACCACCCATAACACCAGCAAGGCAAATAGGCACCGCACCATCATCGGTAATAAGAGGCATATCACTATCGAGCACACGATCTTGACCATCAAGAGTCACCAGATGCTCACCATCGGCAGCAGCACGTACAACAATGTGACGTTTGCCATCGCGCTTTGAGAGTTTGTTCAAATCAAAGGCATGCAAAGGCTGGCCCGTCAAAAACATCACGTAGTTAGTTACATCTACTACATTGTTAATGGGACGAGCACCTGCAGCAGTTATGCGACGAGCAAGCCACTCAGGACTAGGACCTATTTTGACATGACGAAGCACGCGTGCAGTATAACGCGAGCAAAGCGTAGGGTCATCAATCTGCACATCCACCAAATCAGATGCCTGCTCCTCTGTCTCATGGGCAATGCGAGGCAGCTCGATATGCGTATCCTTATCAAGAATTGCCGAAGTCTCTTGCGCAACGCCTGTCATCGACAAGCAGTCTGGGCGATTAGGTGTCATCTCACAGTCGATAACGGTATCAGACAGGCCATACCAATCAGCAAAATCGAGACCCACCGGCGTATCCTCGGGCAAAATCCAAATGCCCGAGTGATCAGAGCCAAATCCCAACTCACGCTGAGAACAATTCATACCATGAGAGTCCACACCACGCAGTTTGCTCTTTTTAATTTTGAAGCCACCAGGCAACTCGGCGCCAACCATAGCAACAACAATATGGTCGCCCTCTTCAAAATTCTGTGCACCGCAGACAATCTGCAACGGCTCGGGATTGCCTTCTTTATCAACGTTTTTCTTGCCAACGGACACCTGACAGAGCCACATATGGTCTGAGTCGGGATGAGGCTGCTTTGAAATCACTTGACCTGTGACCACGTTATGCAGGTCAGCACCCATTTTTTCAACAGCTTCGACTTCAGTACCTGTACGAACAAACTCAGCTACCAAACCTTTGGGATCGGCAGGCACATCGATCATCGACTTGAGCCACTCATATGAAACGCGCATTAGTATTGTCCCTTCTTGGTCGCGCGGGGTATTAGAACTGCTTGAGGAAGCGCTCGTCGCCAGTCATCAACATGCGTAGGTCAGGCAGGTCATAACGCAGGGCAGCAACGCGCTCAACACCGATACCAAAGGCAAAGCCAGTGTATTTTTCGGGATCAATGTCTACATAACGCAAAACGTTGGGATCGACCATGCCGCAGCCCAAGATCTCAAGCCAACCAGTATTTTTACAAAAACGGCAGCCCTTACCATGGCATACGCCACAAGAGACATCAACCTCACAGCTTGGCTCGGTAAAAGGGAAGAAGTGCGGACGATAGCGCGTCGCACGATCTTTACCAAAGATTTCACGACAGAAGTAATCAAGCGTTCCTTTAAGGTCACCAAAAGTGATACCTTCGTCAACCACCAAACCTTCTACCTGCGTAAACTGAGGCAAGTGATTGGCATCTGCGGTATCAGGACGAAATACGGTACCAGGACAAATCATATAGATAGGCGGTTTGCGCTGCTCCATGACATGTACCTGTACGCCTGAGGTCTGAGTACGCAGCAGCAAATCCGAGCTTGAAAGCCCCAAGTCACCCTTACCCTCAGGAGCGTTATCAACCACATAGAAGGTATCGTTTGCCGAGCGGCTGGGATGATCAACAGGAGCATTAAGTGCGGTAAAGTTGTGATAAACGTCCTCGATATAAGGGCCATCCTCAACGGTATAGCCCAATCCGCAAAAAACGTCTTCAATCTCCTCACGAATTTGTGAGATGAGATGCTGGGTGCCAATACGAGAAGAACGACCAGGTAGAGTCACATCCACTGCCTCAGCAGAGATTTTCCTGTCAAGAGCAGCCTGATCGAGTTCGCCCCTGCGTGCAGCAATCATAGCTTCGATATTAGAGCGAACCGTATTTGCCAGTTTGCCCATTGCGGGACGCTCCTCAGGAGCGACTTTTCCCATCATACGCATGATGGCTGTGAGGCGACCCTTTTTGCCAGTTGCCGCAACGCGGACCTGCTCGAGCTCCTCGACCGTCTGAGCCTTATCAAGACCCTCCCTCACCTGTGCCTTAATGGCAGCAAGTTCGTCGGTCATTGCCATGTGTTTTCCTCCTTCACGCAATAAAAAACCGCCCCTGACGCGCAAATGCGCAATCCAAGGACGGATGTCTCCGCGGTACCACCTCAGTTGAGCGGTGGATGTCTGCCCACCGTCTCCTCTTTTGTTCTGTGTCGTAGAACTTACGGCTCACTTAGTGATATGCGCAATTAACGCATACGTTCGGGTTGCAGCTGTTAGAGTGAACTCTGTTTGTCAACCTCAGAGGCACCTCTCAACCACTGAGTGCCCTCTCTGTCTGAAGTCATACGACAAGCAAACCTCTCCGTCATCGCCTGCGGGCAAGTCTAGCACACCTTGCTACCAAAACCTTCCTAGTCTTGCGCTTCCCACCGTCCCGCCACGATAGCCTCTATAGTGGCAGCCACCGCATCGTCTTCGCAGCGTCCAATATGATAGCGTGCTGCTGCCAAAGCCTCAGGGGCTGCCCCTTGCACTGCTACAGAATATGGCACATGCTCAAGCATAGTTACATCGTTACCACCATCGCCAAAGACTACCACTGCATCAAGGCTGCAACCAATAGCTTGGCAAAGTAAATCGATACCCGTTGCCTTTGACCAACCACGCGGTGTAACGTTAATCCACGCAGGCTGTGGTACATCAAAACTCAAATCGTCAAACTGTTCATTGAGCAAGGCTGAAAAGCTGCGCGTATTATCAAGATCGCCCACTTGAAAGGCATTGCATTTGACGGTACGCGTACTTGGCAGTTCATGCAATATGCGGCAGCTCTCAACATACTTAGGAAAACAACGCCCCATGTCCTTTATGCTTCCTGCCACCAGCTGCGGTACCCCACCGTCAAAACACACCAAGCCAGCATGCGGGAGTTGCTCCAAAAACTCAGTCATACGACCAATTTGCTTATTGTCGATATGCTCTTCGTGCAGCAGCTCGCCATCCAAAAAAACCTGCATACCATTGGTGGCCAGCATCGTATCGGCAAGGCGTTGCTTGTTGCGCAACATAGGAATTGCCCATTCGCGTGCGCGACCCGTAGCCACACCTACGCGAATACCTGCATCGAGCGCCGCCTCAAGAGCGGCAGTCGTACGCTCACTGACCTGATGATGGCCTGCAGGCAAAATTGTCCCGTCAATGTCAGCCAAAATGAGTTTGAACTCATTCACGCGTACTCTCCTTTTGCTGGCTCTCTTTGCAACGTATGGCAGCTACCGTTGTTGTAAAAACTCCGCCGCAAATCCCGCAACATAGCCTAGTAGCGTCGGCAGCACCCAAGCCATACCCATAGCCGCCAAAGGAAGCAAATCAAAGGGCAGCCACGTCTTAGGCATAAATCCATCACGGAAGGCAATGATTACGCTCACAACCGTACATACTGCCACAGCCACTTTCCAGGCCATGGAATGCTTAGCTGATGTGGGCAAAAGTCCCATCAACACCAGTACAATTGCCACAGGATAAAGTGCCGAAAGCACGGGCACCGAGTAACCCAAAATTGTTGCCAAGCCAAAGTTTGCAAAGATGGCTGACACCGCCGCTATAAGCAAGGCCCACTGCTTATAGCTCATCTTCCCATAGGTCTGGAAAAAGTATGCACCAATTGAGCAGATAAGGCCGATACATACATTCAAGCAAGCAAGAGCAAAAATTGCAGCAACAATAGCCGTACCCGCAACACCAAAATGCAGATTTGCAGCCTCGCTAATCACATCTGCACCGTTAGAGGTGCCACCCAACACGGGACCTACCATCATGCCGACTATGCCAAAGCCTATATAGATAACACCCATCAACGCACCTGCAACCACACCAGAACGCATGACCTGCTTGGCAACAAACTTTGGCTCATTTAGACCCAATTCACGAATGTTCATCGAGATGACAAGGCCAAAAGCAAGACCTGCCAGCATATCCATAGTTTGGTAGCCTGTCGTAAATCCAGCAAGTACAGGAGCCACATCATAAGGTGCAGTCGCAGCCGTTGGAGTCGATGCAGGTGGGTCAATCAGGGTAATGCCCACCACAATCACAATCAAGCCAATGAGTGCGGGACCAGAAATTTTACCCATGAGTTCGGTCAAGCGGTTGGGATGCATGGCCAAAAGGTATGCCACCAAGAAAAAAACCAGCGCAAACCCTAACTGTGCCCAAAATAAAGCAGTGGAGTCTAGCTTTGGCATCAGCGGATCAAACATTGCAAATGAGGTTGATGCAGTACGTGGAATTGCCAGACAGGGTCCAATGGCAAGGTAGACCAATGCCATAAAAATTTCGGCAAATTTGGGATGAATACGTCCTCCCAAATCACGCGCAGTTCCTGCCAAGGCAACGGCGGCAATCGTCAACACCGGTAGGCCTACTGCAGAAACAAGAAAGCCTAAGAGGGCAAGCGGAGTATCAGTACCCGCTTGTACGCCCAAACGAGGAGCAAGAATCAGATTGCCCGCCCCAAAGAACATGGAAAAAAGCGTAACCCCAACGATGAGGCCATCACGCAAACCGAGTCTGTCGCTTCCTTGTTTTGCTTCCATATCTATCCCCCAAACAAAAAAATAGCGTTGAAACACCCTACCATCACCTGTGCAAAATGGGAATCTCAAAACCAACTATTCTTTCGCTTGTTAACTTTTCGCAATTTTTGATACAAAAAACCTCCCATTTCTCGATATCCAAGAAATGGGAGGCTGTTCACAAATAACTATCAGGCTTGAGCTAGCTAAGCTTATGTACCTTATTTATGCAAACGCTTGTTGATAGCAGCAGCGATAGTTTCTGCATCTGTAGCATTTTCCATCTCGGTACGGAAGTTAGCGTGGGTTAGCACGCGAGCAATCTTGGAAAGCAGCTCCAGATGGACGCTTGTGCCCTCCTCAGCGGGAACAAGCAAAGCAATAGCATAGACAACAGGGGCCTCATCCATGGTCTTCCAGGCAACATCACCCGAAAGCTTAAGAACAATGACAGCCGTCTCCTTGACTTCAGGAGCCATTGCGTGCGGAATAGCATAACCATCGGTCATACCAGTAGAACCCATATCTTCGCGGGAACGTAGAGCCTTAAAAATTGCATCAGGATCAGTACCAATTCCCAGCTCAACAGCCTTGTCTGCAATCACATGCAGGGCTTCATTCACATCCCTTGCAGGGCAGTCAAGAAAAACGTGAGAGGCTTTGACAAGGTCAACCATGGATTTCTCCTTACTCGCGACCATACAGGACGAAGTGTCGCCCGACACTTCGTTTATATCTTTTTTAGGATACCACGTACGAGCGAAAAGCTAACGCACATGAGGGCATTACTACGTACTTATCGCAAGTTTTCGCCTGCTAGGCACGTTCTTGCATGGCACAATAAGCAGCACCGTACATCCCCGCCTCATTGCCCAATGTTGCAGCGCTAATACGCATCGCCGCACAAGCAGGGAAGCAACGCTCACGGAATGCAGCTGTAATTTTGGGCCCAATAACGTTCCAAGCTCCCGCCACACCACCACCTATCAGCACTAACTCAGGGTCCACAATAGCGGCAATCTGAGACAAAGCACGACCGAGGTAGGCACACATCGTATCAATTGCTTGCGCAGCGCAAACATCCCCTGCTGCAAAAGCAGAAAAAATCGAGATAGTATCGGTGGCATGCTCAATGGCAACAGGTGTTTGACCTGCATCTTTGCATGCCTTGAGATAGAGCTTAACTAGGCCTTTCGCCGAGGCATACTGCTCAAGGCAACCTTTGTTACCACAGCCGCAACTCTCAGTCTCGTTGGGCTCCATATTGATGTGACCAATTTCACCACCCGCACCAAAGGTACCCGCAACCAGCTTGCCATCAATGATGACGCCGCCACCCACGCCCGTGCCCAAGGTAACCATGACGCAACTCTTGATACCTTTAGCACCACCTTGCCACATCTCACCGAGGGCTGCCGCATTCGCATCGTTAGCAAAGGCAAGTGCTGCTGTCGCAAAATGCGCTTTGAGCGCTGCCTCAAAGCCCTCAACATCAAGCGTGATATTGGGAAGCACGCCTACATGTCCGCGAGCATCAACAGGCCCAGGTACATCGAGGCCTACAGCCACAATATCAGCAGGCGTCAGCTGGGAGGCTGCCAGCAACTTATCGAGACCCGCCGTCACAATATGGAAGGCCTCTTCGTTCACCAATTCAGTTGTCTTGATTTTGGCGATATCAAGAAGCTTTCCTTCTTCATTAAAAAGGCCTGCCTTGATAGAAGTGCCGCCCACATCGATACCAAGTACATAAGCCATAGCTTGCTCCTTTTGTCTACCAACGGATGGCTTTAAGTATCCCTCAAAACAAGGCTTACTGCAGGCCATTTTTGCTTGAGATACATAAATACATTGGCAAAGACAAACTGCAGAGAGCTTGTAGCTATTAGCCGAAAGGAGCATGTAGGCACTCTATACACAGGCAAGCATGCGCTACACTGTGCCTCGTATATCGTTTCTGGGTCCTGGGAAACGTTACTTCCATACGGCCCCACACACACCACGGCGCAACAGGGGGAACTATGAGCAATAAGCTTCCATCCTTTATGAAACCATCTCAAGACGAGCAAAGATGCGCTCAGCACGTAGATGAAGAAAAACTTCAGCAGACTACAGAGACACTGCCTGCTTCTCAGCAAAGTCTTGACTTAGACGAGCCAGATAGCATGGCTGTTGCTACGGATGAAAAACCGCATCGCGAAGTACCCGCAGCAAGCATCCCCACACTTCCTGGGATACCTGGTATCCCTCCCCTCGCAGCAGATGCCGCAGTACCCAATCCCCGCGCTGACCTTGAGGCTTTAGACAAGCTCGAGCGCCATCTTTACGCACACCGCTATGCTACAGTGGGTATGAGCTGCTATGGCATGTCAATTGATCCTGAGGATGCAACTGCAGACCGTGGCGAGGCACTCGCAGTTCTTCAGGAAGAAGCTCAGGAGTTGCTCTGCTCACCTGCAACAGGCGCTCTGCTGGACCGTCTCTCAACTGCAACAGCACTCGAACTCGAAAACGATACTCAACGCGCACAAGTACGCATTCTCAAGCGAGATCGTGCACAACTAGTTGATGTTCCTGCCGATGAGCAAGCAGCCTTCACACGCCTTGTAACCGAGTCTGACGATGTATGGCACAAGGCTAAGGCAGCCAATGACTGGGACTCGTTTGCTCCTTATCTTGACCGTATTACCGAGTCAATGCGCAGGCTTGCAAACTACAAAAAACCTGGCGTCAATGCTTACGATGTATGGCTTGACGAATTTGAGCAGGGCAGCAGTACAGCTTTTTATGACCGCTTCTTTGAACAGGTCAAGGAGGTTGTCGTCCCCCTGTTAGCAGAGGTATCAGCAGCTCGCCGCAAACCCAGTCATCGTCTCGTAGAAGGACATTTTGACGAACGTCGTCAGTGGGAAGTTGCCACTGACCTTGCACGTATTGAGGGGCTTTCTTTTCAATCGCTTTTCTTGACCAAGACCGAGCATCCCTTCTCTGATGCATTGACCACCAACTACGCAATCATCGCTGCGCATGTTTACGAAGATGATGTCTTATCCAACGTGTTTACCATGCTGCACGAGGGAGGTCATGCCCTCTACGAGCAGGGCGTCAATCCCGAGTACAACTACACCTCACTCAAGGGTGGTACTTCCAGCGGCATGCACGAAGCTCAATCGCGCTTCTTCGAAAACTACGTTGGACGTTCCGAGGCTTTTTCGGGACCACTACTTGAGATTTTGCGTCGCCACTTTCCTGGCCACTTCAATCGTGTGAGTGCACGCCAGCTCTATTTGGCAGCAAATGTCGTCATGCCTCAGCCCATCCGCGTTGAAGCTGATGAACTTACCTATCCTCTGCACATATTGGTGCGCTACGAACTCGAGCAGTTGCTTATGTCAGGTGAGGCAAAGGCTGCCGATATTCCCGACCTTTGGGCTCAAAAATACCATGAGTACCTCGGCGTTCGCGTACCTGACGCAACTCATGGTGCGCTACAAGATACCCACTGGGCTGATGGTCTGATTGGATACTTCCCCACCTATGCATTGGGCGGTGCCTATGGTGCTCAATTCCGCGCTGCTATGATTTCTGAAGGCATGGACTGGGAAGGCGTTATCGCCTCGGGCAATTTGGCTCCTATCCGTGAATGGTTGCGCAGCCGCGTATGGCACTATGGCAGGTCTCGTGACCCCAAAGACCTTATCTTGACGGCAACAGGTGAGCCCTTTGTCACACGTCACTATACCGACTATCTCATACAAAAATTTTCCTCGATCTATGGTCTCTAGGTGAGTATATGCGGGCATTGCTACAACGGGTAAGCCAGGCAGAGTGCAGGGTAGAGGGCAGCTCTACTGGCAGCTGCGGCGTGGGCTATCTCATTTTATTGGGAGTAGGTCCTGCCGATGATGAGGCGACGGCAAAACTACTCTGGGAAAAAATTCGCAAGCTACGCGTCTTTGACGATACGGCAGGCAAGATAAACTTGTCACTTGAAGATGTTGGCGGCAGCATATTGGTGGTAAGTCAGTTCACCCTTTATGCCAACTGTCGCCGTGGCAATCGCCCTTCTTTTGCCGAAGCAGCACCTCCTCCTATGGCAGAGGAACTCTACCAATATTTTTGTCAACTTGCAGAAAATGATTTGGGTGACGAGCGCGTGGGCAGAGGTATTTTTGCTGCGGATATGAAGGTAACACTCACCAATGACGGGCCTGTCACTATTTGGCTAGAAACTGAGGAACTCACAAAACCTCGGCGGCAGCTATCATAAAGCGCAGCTTAAAACCTTGGAGAGGAAGGTTTTTCTCTATGAAAAAGTTTGTAAAGGAATTCAAGGAATTTATCTCCCGCGGCAATGTGATGGATCTTGCTGTCGGCGTTATTATCGGTGGTGCTTTCACTGCCATTGTCACCTCGCTAACTGAAAACATCATCAATCCTCTCATCTCTATGATTGGTGGCAATCCCGACGTTAAAGGCCTGACCTTTACATTTAACGGTGCAACGGTCGATTTTGGTGCATTCATTTCCGCTATCATCAACTTCTTGATTATTGCTTTTGTGGTCTTCTGCCTCGTCAAAAGCCTCAACAAGATGCAAGCTTTGGCAGAAAAGCACACAGGCAAGATCAAGGAAGAAGCAGCTCCTGCACCTACTTGCCCCTATTGTCTAGAGGAGATTAAGGAAGGCGCAACGAGATGCCCACACTGTGGCGCTGACCTACACTAATCTTCATAGTGAAAGGCGCTTGAGTGTCTTTCTTTAAATTCATACAAGCACGTTTTTCGAGCCTGCGCTCATATTTCCTTGCCCTTTTGGAAAAGAAAAGCTTGAGAAGCAGGCTCGAATTTTCTGGTATGACCCTTGGTGGCACAACTCAAGTGCGTACGATAGATTTTCCTTGCGGCAGACAGATGCGACTGCTGTTAGTTGAAGATATGCAGCAGTCTGCGCTGTGGCTAGACAATCTTTCTGGAGATCCCCCATTTCCCTATCTACAACGCTTTGACCTCGCTTTTTATGAAACTAATGCACCAAGACAGAACAACGCCGCGAAACACCTATTGCTCATCGGAGGGGGAGGTTTTGCTTGGCCACACCATATGCTTGCAACTTATCCCAGCGCAAGCCTTGATGTGGTAGAGCTGGATGAGCAGATAGTTGCCCTTGCACGCAAATGGTTTTATGTGGATGAGCTCGAGAGGCAGTTTGGTCCCTCAGGCGACAATTGTTTCCATATCTATACCGCCGATGGGCGCTCCTACCTTGAAAGCCTGCCATCGAACAAGCGCTATGACGTAATACTTAACGACTGCTTTATCGCTCACAGGCCGGCTGAGTCACTCATGGATGTATCTGCAGCTGAACTTATACACGCACACCTACATACTGGCGGCATGTATATCACCAATATCGTCTCTGCCCTTATGGGACCTCAAGCAAGCATTCTCAACAGGGTGATATCTGTACTCTGTACTCACTTTGCCTCTGTTGATGTGATTCCCTGCTCACTCGAAGAGCCTACAGAGCCGAGCAATATTGTGGTCATCGCTAGCGACCAACAAAGAAGCTTCCCCGGCACTTGGATGAGTTGCACCGGAGAAACTGCAAATGAGCATTGAAAAATGGGTTCTATCTACATCAACTTGCTCACATACCCAAGCAAATCTTCAAGCTCAACTTGGGTCTGCTCATGGGAAATCATGTCGCGCACACTTGCTTTGCCCTCTGCGAGCTCGTCGGGGCCCAATACAACACAAACCTTGGCATGAAAGCGATCTGCTTGTTTGAACTGACTCTTGAGCGAGCGTCCCTGATAATCCGCCTCACAACGTAGCCCTGCTCCTCTTAGTGCAAGCGTTACCTTAAAGGCCTCATCGCGCAACTCAGGCTGGGTGTTTGCCACATATACACAGCTAGGCTCGGTACCTGCTAAGTCTGCACCCGCATCCTTAAGCGCCAGCATAATGCGTTCAAAACCGACAGCCCAACCAATGCCAGGGCAGGGCCTGCCACCCTCGAGCTCAGCTAAACCATCATAGCGACCGCCACCGCCAATAGCACCAATCGCAGCATCACCCACATACTCAACCTCAAAGACTGTACGCGTGTAATAATCGAGACCACGTACGAGTGTGGGGTCCTCAACATACACCACACCAGCCTCATCGAGGTACTTCTTAACTTGGGCATAGTGTTCAGCACAGTCATCGCATAGGTGATCGCTTACTAACGGTGCGTTTTTCATAAGTTCGCGACAATGGTCGTTTTTGCAATCAAAACTACGTAGTGGATTGATCTCAGCACGCTCTAGGCAATCCTCACACATCTCATCTTTGTGATCCAAGATGAAGTCACGCACCCTATTGCGGTAGGCAGGGCGACAAGCACTATCGCCCATGGAGTTAATGGTTAGCTTGAGGCACGAAGCGTCTAAACCCAGACGCTTATAAAATTCCATGAGCATGATGATGACTTCGGCGTCCACTGCAGGGTCAGATGCGCCCATCCACTCAATGCCTACCTGGTGGAATTGACGTAGGCGTCCTTTTTGAGGGCGTTCACCACGAAACATCGGCTCGGCATACCACACCTTTACAGGCGCTCCACCTTGAGGAACAAAATTATGCTCAACAGCAGCGCGCACGACACCTGCGGTACCCTCGGGACGCAGGGCCATACGTTGTCTTGCCTTGAGCCTGCTCTCATCACCTTGAGCCAATAAACCTTCAAGCAAAGCTCCTGAAAACACACGGAACATCTCTTTGCGTACGACATCGGTTGACTCACCAATACCATGGGTAAATGTTGCCACTTGCTCGAGTGCGGGTGTCTCGATTGCATCAAAGCCATATGCATCAAAAAGCTCGCGCGCACAATCTTGCATATGTTGCCAGCTACGCATATAAGCACCAAAAAGATCTTCTGTACCTTGGATACGTTGCGCCATGTTGCCTCCACCATTTGACATACGTGAGCAAGTATACCCAAGATGGGTTGTGTGGGAGCCGCTCAACTAAAGCTACTGCTCCGCCACACTTATCCATCCTCTGTTTGGCGAAATTTCTTTACGCGCTGTTTGCTTGCATACCGCTTGGGCGCTAGGCACTCTTCAAAACAACAGAGCGAACAATGATGCACACGTGATCGCAGCTATTGAGGACGTACTCCATGCGGTCAAAGAGGCGCAGCCAAGCAGTGGCAACTTTGCCGCCCTCTTCTTCCTGAAAGAGACGACGAATAGCGTTGTGGTATATGCGGTCGCCTTCATCTTCGATGTGACTGACAGCGATTGCCTTTTCCATCACCACAGCATCGTTTTTGTAGTTGGGCAGATGATCAAACATTTCTTTCATCTCGCGCACTGCAGCAAGGGTGAGCTCACCCATCTGGGGACCTTCCATTCGCATCTCAGTGGCACCAAAGAGATCAAGGCGCAACACAACACCATTCATCTCGTCCATAACATCATCCAACGACATCGCAAGCTCAGAGATATCTTCGCGATCAATCGGCGTGATGAACGAAGCATAGAGGTTATGCATGATCTTTTTGACTTTGTCATCACATTTATTCTCAAGCACTTTTAACTTAGGAATCTTGGCAAAGCTAGCAGGGTAGTTCTCTAAAATCTCGACGTAAAGTTCGGCGGCTTCAACCAGCGTGGCGGCGAAGTCCTTCAACATCGTGTAAAAGACATCTTCCCTTTTGAGCTTGGACATAACCTACTCCTTATTTGCAATGAACGAAGCGAGCGTCTAAATTCCGTGAGATTAAAACCCTGTCT
>NZ_CAMXYY010000023.1 GCF_947253395.1 uncultured Olegusella sp. | reverse complement strand
GCACCACCATGCACGCGCGTTAAGCGCCCAACCTCAGCCAGTTCCTCAAGATCGCGACGGATGGTCATCTCGGACACATCGAGTTGTTCCGAAATTTGCTTTACCGAGGCAAAATCCATCTTGGTCACAAGGGTGACAATTGCATTTTGACGCTCTGGTTTTAGCATGACCTACTCCTCGCTCATAAAGCTGGGCATGGATCCCGTTTTGGATGCTTGTGCAATATCACGCAAAGCAGCTGCTACCGCATCTTCGGCAGACAAGCCAATATGCCAGCGAGCCATCCGAGCAACTTCGGGCATAGCATTTGCCATGGCGACCGAGTGTGGTACGGCATTAAGCAGCGTGAGGTCATTTTCTGCATCGCCAAAGGCACAGACCTCGTCCCAGTCTAGGCCCAAGGCTTTGCGCAAAACGTCAGCTCCTGTTGCTTTGTTTGTGCCACGGGGCAAGATATCAATAAGGGGAGCTGTGGGGTTGGGATAGACAAAGTCCAGCTCAGGCACCTCAGAAACCAATATTTCTTTAATGCGCGCCATACGCTCACGTGTACCCTTTATATGTACATTGGCCTTAACAATTTCATAGTCAGGCACTGCTGGACGCACACCTGTCTCTGGCCAAAAAATGTCGCTGCAAGCAGCGCGTTCCTCCTCAGAGATGCCAACGCCATAGCTCACGTCATGCTCTTCATACAACGTCAACACTGCGCCAAACTCGTCACGTAAAATCTCAGTCACACGCACCAACGCGTCATGCGGCAAAATCTCACGAGCAATGACTTCACCGTCAAGCAAAACAATCTGACCATTGCAGCAAACTGTCGTTGCGCTTGCTCTCTGATCACCACGTAGCAAGCTAGGAATTGACGAGGCCACACGACCTGTTGCCGTAGCAAAATGCAAACCTGCATCTTGCATAGCATGAATCGCTTCAACTGCCTCTGCCGTAGCTCCGCTGCCGTAGTGAACAAGCGTGTCATCAATATCTGAAAGTGCAAGCTTAATCATGAATCTTCCTTACTGAGTTTAATAATGCGTGCCTCAGTGATTTTGCCATTGGTGATTATCAAGCGCACCATAGAAGGAAAGCCGTTGCGCGGCCAAGTGGGGCTTCCTGGATTGATAAGCAGTGTGCCTGTTGTCTGATCGCGCTCTATAAAGGGACGATGAGTGTGCCCGCACACAGCAATATCGCAACTGTCTAAATCTAAGCGATATTCATAATGGCAAAGCTGCCAACGAAAGCCCTCGGACTCAAAATGAACTTGCTTCTGCACACACGGGCCATATTTTTCCCAATCGTTATTGCCCAAACACAAGTGCACAGGTGCAATATTTAAGAGTGTGCGGTAGTCAGAAGGAGAGCAGATATCTCCCGCATGAACAATAACATCAGCCCCTTGGAGCTGCTTGAGCAGTTCCTCTGAAAGCCATCCGTGGGTATCGGAGATGATGGCATATCGCATTATGTGCTCCCCCGCTTCGGCTTAGAGGCCGAGCATCCTTTTAACAGCAACTACACGGCGGCGAGACACGGGGATCTTCTTGTCTCCCACGTCCTTGAGGCCCAGTTGGACAACGCCACCCGATATAGTGACAAAATCTTGTACAAAATCAAGGTTAACGATATAGCCACGATGCACACGATAAAAGCCGTGAGGGGTCAGACGCTGCTCGAGCTTGGCCAGCGAGATTGTCGATAGATAGCGATCCGTATCAGTATAAATACAGGAGTAGTCGTCTTTGGCCTCAACGTAGCGAATCTGATTGACGGGCACCAAGACCTTATGACCACCTTTTTCCACAGGAATGCGTTCGGTGTTGATGCTATTTGCAGGTTGCACCACCGCAGTCTTAAGGCGAGCTTCAATCTTGGCAATGGCTTGCCGCAGACGGTCCATCTCAACAGGCTTCATGAGGTAATCAACAGCATCGACGCCAAAAGCCTCAACAGCATACTCGCTGTATGCCGTCACGAAAACAATTGCAGGGGGATTTTTGAGCTTATGCAATGCATCAGCAAGCTGCATGCCCGTCGTCTTGGGCATCGAGATATCGAGAAAAAGTACGTCGATATTCTCTCCCCCATGCTCGCGACTTTTGACCAGGCTTGCCACAGCTTCGCATGCGCTCGACACCTCAGAGATGGTGCCCATCTTGCCTGTCTCCTCTAGCAAGGAACGCAGCTCAAAACGAGCAGGAGCCTCATCGTCCACAATCAAAGCGCTCAGCATGCAATCATCCTCTCTATATCTGACATAGCTGGACGCAGCGAAAAATCCGATGCTAAAAACCGTGCAAACTTGTGCGCCACAGCTGTGCATGAGTCTTTATATAGTACGTCAACGACGTCAAAACGTCACTTTTGAACATTTTTCTGTTTGAATTACTATAGAATCACGCAGACTAAATCACATCAGTAAAGGTATCGCTCTTATCACTCACATCCCCACCATCATGAGGTGCAGCGTTAACCAATCTCAAAGTGACAACCGTACCTTCGCCTTCACGACTCATAATCTCAACTCCAGAACCCACGCCAAAGAAGCGCTCTATGCGCTCAGCAACATTGGAAAGAGCAACGCCAGCACCTCGGCCATGGGCACCAGGAACAATGGTAACCGTTTTGTCAGAGCTATCTAACAAGCGCGCGGCCACCTCTGCACCCATGCCCAAACCATCGTCTGCAACGGCAATCATCACGTCATCACCATCACGCACCACCTGCACATCAATATGCAGCGGACCTTCATCACGCATAGCGTGACGAACAGAATTTTCCACAATGGGCTGAATGAGAAAACCAGGGATACGAATAGCTTCGCAACCTGCTTCTATATGTTCTGTCTCGATAATACGATCTGCACCAAAGCGCGCTTTTTCAATCTTGAGATAACGTCGTGTTTGCTCTAGCTCCAACGAAAGCGGTATTAAAGAGCGAGAGCTGTCAAGCGTATAGCGATAAAACGACGAAAACTCACGCAGCAAATTACGTGCTTTAGTGGGATCAACACGTGTAAACGACGCAATGGTATTGAGCGTATTAAAGAGAAAATGCGGATTAATTTGCGCCTGTAGGGCTTTAATCTCTGCACGGGCGGTAAGTTCTGCTTGACGGTCTATTTCATAGCTATAGAGCTGAATCGAGAGCAATTCCGAAAAACCGCGCGCAATGGCAAGCTGTGTGCGATCAACATCGCGACCATGACGGAAGTAGAACTTAAGAGTACCTACCGTGCGATTTGCCACAATCAAAGGCACAATAACCCCAATGGGATGAGGCAATATACCCTGGGGTTTTGGGGGAGAATCTAAGGCATCCCATTCGGCTTTATCAATGTCAGCATAGGTCTGCATATGCCCACTCACCAGTACTTCTTGTGTGGGCGCAGAGACTGGAATATCAAGAGGAAAATCTACGCGTTCCTCTCCGACATATGCCAAAGTCGTACGCGTATCGGTCATAGAAATCGCATTTGCTTGTGTCTCAGGCAGCAAAATGCGACAGACTCGCTCGCAATTTTCAGCTGTTAGGCCACCGCTCATATAGTTAAGCGTCTTGGACGCCAAACGCAAGGTGCGCTCGGTGGCTTCGGAGCGTAGATTATCTGGCATTGCCGTTGAGGTGCCCACCAACACAATTGCCACAGCCAAGCCGCCGCCTGCAATCATCGTTGCAGCAAAATTTGCAGCGGTGATACCCCATGCAAGCAAGATAACCAAACACACAGCCACCGCGATAAAGCTGCCATGTACCAATATATCTTGATTGCGTCTAAACCAGCTGGGAACATCTGGCCATTCAGAGCTCTGCAACGAACTTATTTTGTTATTGTGAGCTTCGCTCATCTCTGCTCCTCTTCAATCTTGGGAAGCAAATCCCGAGAGGTCAACGGAGCACTTGCCATCGTATCGTCTGAGATTTTCTGATGTAATGACTGTACGGTACCTGACTGCAGAATTTTTCGAGCGATAAGCTGATCATCCCAAAGCATAGACATGACGCGCGGCCAATACGTCTGAAACTCCAAATAACGCCCTGATATGTTTTTTGCCCACTCTTGTGCTTGTTTGAGACCCTTGCGCCACACAAAGAAATACGACAGATGTTCCCGACACGTAATCGCACGACGCAATGAGGTACGAGCAATGCGGGTATAAAGCTCGTCTTCGATAAGCCATGGTGCGGGATACGGCATGAGTGAAGCAGGGCGGATTTGTCGCATGCCTATCGTGGCATTAGTGCGCTTTAGTTTGGCAACCTCATAACACCAACGATAGACATCTTGCAAAAAGAGGGCTGCATGAGAAGGAATGGGGGGCGGCAAATGGCGCACGCACCATTGTGAGTCAAACCATACGTCCATTCCATACATCCTCAGGTTCAGCAAGTAATCAAGGTCTTCCCCACGGGTAATCATGGGATCAAAAGCAACCTTTGTAAAAGCTTCTGCAGCAACAGAAAAGCAGCCCCCATAAATGGTATTTGAACGAGAAATACGGGTACCCGAGAGCACGCCACGCATCCACTGATTAAACTCGCGATGCAGACCCCAGTATCTATCGCACCAACGTGTACGACCCTCATCTGCATAAGGGGAGCCATCTTTGGTGAGGTAATAGCCCGTCTTGGCCAAAATTGGCAAACCCTGCCTATTGGCATTGCCAAGCCCATAAACCGCATCCAACAAGAAATTCTCGTCAAGAACAACTTCGTCGTCATCCAAAAAGACAACCGTATCGTGCCCCAAAACTGCAGCTACGGCCAATCCCATATTGCGAATAGCACCGTAACCGCGCAACGACAGGCAGTCTGAACGCATGCGCGGTGCGATATGTTCCACCGCTTTGCGAATACTGCGCGCTTCTGCATTGCCCACAATCAACAAATTCAAGCGGGCATGTGCGCGGCAAATACTCTCTACACGTGCGCGCGCTGCTTCCTCGCAACGCCTATCGGCCACAAGCAAAACCACCACACGCAACACACCACGCACTTGCTCGAGACTGGAAAGACAAAGCTCGAGCTCAGGCATGGGTTTCGTAACATGCGTCGCATGATCATAGCTACCAATTTCGCCCATGGCGGGCAGCCAATCGGCATCCGTCCAATATGAGGGAATGACAATGACCGGATTCAAGGACTACAACCTCTGTTCAGTCGTACGATTCATCACTACTCCTATTCTAGAGTATGAATCGCCTCTTACGCACGACACAAAGCTGAGGTTGCGCCTCTCATAGGCCTATGAGTCCTTACTCGTTGGGAAGCTTTCTGAGCATGAGCCATCCCACCACCAACAGCAAACCAATCGAGAGCACACCAATGGATGAACTGCCTGTTGCAGCAGTCACACCAGCAACAATAGCGGTACCCATAACGCTTGCGTAGCGGCCAAAGATATCGAAAAAGCCATAATACTCGTTGGATTTCTTCTTGGGGATGATCTTGCCAAAGTAGCTGCGTGACAAGGCTTGCACGCCGCCCTGAAAAAGACCGACCGTAATTGCGAGAATCCAGAACTCAAAAGCGGTCTTGAGGAAGAATGCCGCAAAAAGCACAATGCCGCAGTACGCCAAGACAGCAATGCGGATCATTTTGAGCGTGCCATACTTACCTGCTAGCATGCCATAGGCAATTGCCGAGGGAAAAGCAACAAATTGAGTGATGAGCAGAGCGAGTACCAGCTGCGTTGAGTCGATGCCAAGTGCTGTGCCATAGCTTGTAGCCATGGCAATAACCGTATGTACGCCGTCAATATAAAAGAAAAATGCCAGCATATAGGTAAGAACAATTTTGTTTTGCCCAATCTCACGCATGGTGACACCAAGCTCATAAAACGTTGCTGCCAAACCTGTCTCGCGCGCCTCACGCCAGTGGATCTGTTTGTAGCTCTTAACTAAAGGAATGGTAAAGGCCAGCCACCAAGCAGCTGTAATAACAAAGCTCAGACGAGTAGCTGTCGCCGCATCAACCAAACCTGTACGTGGTCCAGCAAAAATTAAAACCAGTGACAGAATGAAAGGCACACAAGAACCGATATAGCCCCAAGCAAACCCTGCAGAGCTGACATTATCCATGCGCTCGTCAGTGGTAACGTCCGTGAGCATTGCATCATAAAAAGTCATAGATGAATTCAATCCAATGGTACAAATGACAAACACCACAAGGAATGGTGTTGCTCCCATGGGCACCGCAAGGGCAAGACAGCCCACTAAACCCGTGAGGAAGAAACCCAAGAAAAACTTAATTTTCATATCACGGCGATCGGCAAGAGAGCCAAGCAGAGGCATCAGGATAGCTACTACCAACGAAGCAATGGTTTGGGCCAGACCCCAAAGCACTACGAGACGATCGGAGTCCCCACCCTTGAGGAGGCTATTGAAGTAGATGGGCACAACGGAGGTATTAAGCATGACGAGCGCCGAGTTACCCACGTCATAGCCGACCCAGTTACGCTCTTCACGCGTAAATTTAAAGTTCAAAAAACCTGCCATGGTTCCCCTCTCCAATTACCGACACCATTTTCATAGTACGGGTTATTTGCATGTTATATATCCACAGAACCCGTTAATCGGTAGGTAGAGTATATACGAGCAATTCTGCACACACTACTGAAGTCTCCTGCCGTCCCACGACAGCTCCCAGCACCATAACGCAGCATATGCCAAATCATATAAGCGAGGTAAAAAGAGCCCCTCCAGGTGGGAGGGGCTCTCAAACGTAGCTGATGCTACAGCGAAGTTTTACACCTCGGAGTAGACCTCCTTGAGCTTGAGCAGGTGATCATAGCGAGCCATGGCCGCCTTCTCGTTGTCCTCAAAGAGCTCTTCAGCGCGCTCGGGGAACGAACGCATCAGACCTGCATAGCGAGCCTCATTCTGCAGGAACTCCTGATAACCACCCTTAGGAGCCTTGGAGTCAAGAGAGAACTTCTTGCCCTCGGGAGCTGAGGGGTTGTAACGGAAGAGGTTCCAGTAACCACACTCGACCGCGCGCTTCATCTCCTCCTGGCAGTGCTGCATACCACCCTTCTTGATGGAGTGGAGCTCGCATGGGCAGTAGCCGATGATAAGGGATGGGCCATCATAGGCCTCGGCCTCTTTGAGAACCTTGAGAAGCTGCATGGGGTTGGCGCTCATGGCAACCTGTGCAACATAGACATAGCCATAGGTCATCTCAATCTCAGCCAAGCTCTTCTTCTTGACCTCCTTGCCTGCTGCGGCAAACTGACCAAGCTGACCCAAGTTAGAGGCCTTGGAAATCTGACCACCCGTGTTGGAGTAAATCTCGGTATCAAAGACGAAGACGTTAACGTTGTTGCCAGAAGCAAGAACGTGATCCAAGCCACCAAAGCCAATGTCATAGGCCCAGCCGTCGCCACCAAAGATCCAGAAGCTCTTCTTGGTGAGGTACTGCTTGTTGGCAATAATGCGCTTTGCCTCGGGGGTATCCACATCTTCAAGCAAGGCAAGCAGCTCGCGAGCAGCAGACCTGCTGGTCTCATAATCGCCACGGCTATCTAGCCAGAGCTGAGCCGCTGCCTTGAGACCTTCGGAAGCATCAGAAGCAATAATTGCCTCGGCATCGCTTACAAGCTCCTGCTGGATTGCCTGATAGCCGAGATACATACCCAGGCCGTGCTCTGCATTGTCCTCAAACAAGGAGTTATTCCAAGCAGGACCATGACCCTGACCATTGACGGTATACGGAGACACGCCGCCGGGGTTGCCCCAAATGGAAGAGCAGCCAGTAGCGTTAGAGATAAACATATGGTCGCCGTAGAGCTGGGTAATAAGGCGTGCGTAAGCAGTCTCAGCACAGCCTGCGCAAGAACCAGAGAACTCAAGGAGAGGCCTGTGGAACTGGCTACCCTTTACATTGTCTGCAAAGAGCTCGGGCTTCTCAGCAACATGTGCCACACCGTAGTCAAAGCTTGCCTGCTCAACAGCCTCGTCAGCCTGTGGCACCATCGTAAGAGCATCAACCGGGCAAATCTTAGCGCAGTTGGTGCAGCCCATGCAGTCAAGCGGAGACACGGTGATGGCAAACTTCAAGCCATCCATACCCTTGCCCTTGGCGTCAACCATACGCATGGTCTCGGGTGCAGCTGCAACTTCTTCGGCGTTAAGCGCAAACGGACGAATGGTTGCATGAGGGCATACAAAGCCGCACTGGTTGCACTGGATGCACTTGGTCTCGTCCCAGTGAGGCACGATAACTGCTGTGCCACGCTTCTCGTACTGAGAAGCACCAGTTTGCCACGTACCATCTGCGTAGGGCATAAATGCAGAAACAGGCAGGCTGTCACCATCCATGAGGTTAACTGGCGTAGTAATAGCCTTGACCTGAGCGACGATTGCGTCACGACCAGTCAGCTGAGCCTCAGGCGCGTCATCGGTAGCGTTGGCCCAATCTGCAGGAACATTAAACTTCACAAAGGCGGTAGCGCCAGCATCAATTGCCTTGTGGTTGGACTCAACGATAGCCTGGCCCTTCTTGGAGTAAGACTTTGTAGCCGCATCCTTCATATACTGGAGGGCTTCCTCGGCGGGAAGAACCTTGGCCAGTGCAAAGAAGGCGGATTGCAGCGTCGTGTTGGTGCGCTTGCCCATGCCAACCTTCTCGGCAAGGTCGATAGCGTCAATCAAATAAACCTGAATGTTGTTCTCAGCAATGTAGCGCTTTGCTGCTGCATCAAGGTGCTTGCCCAAATCTTCGGGAGCCCACTGAGAGTTAATCAGGAAGATACCGCCAGGCTTGACGTCCTGGACCATCTTGAAGCCCTTATCAATATAGCTGGGATTGTGGCAAGCGACAAAGTCCGCCTTGGTAACGTAGTAGGGCGAACGGATGGGGTTGTCACCAAAGCGCAGGTGGCTGAGGGTAACGCCGCCGGTCTTCTTGGAGTCATACTGGAAGTAAGCCTGAACATATTTATCGGTGTGGTCACCAATAATCTTGATGGAGTTCTTGTTTGCACCAACAGTACCGTCGCCGCCAAGGCCCCAGAACTTGCACTCGATAGTACCTTTTGCCGAGGTATTAGGAGCGTGGGGATCCATGGGAAGAGATAGATTGGTGACATCGTCAACGATGCCAATGGTGAACTCACGAGCAGGCTGATCCTTCTTGAGCTCTTCAAAGACGGAGAAGGCTGCCGCAGGAGGCTCATCCTTGGAGCCAAGGCCATAGCGACCGCCAACAACAGTGAGGTTAGCCATGCCAGCCTCATATAAAGCGGTAACAACATCCTCATAAAGAGGCTCACCAATAGAGCCAGGCTCCTTGGTACGGTCAAGAACAGCAATCTTTTTGACTGTCTTGGGAAGAACGCTGGTGAAGTGGCTGATGGAGAAGGGGCGGAAGAGATGAACCTCAACCAAGCCAACTTTCTCGCCGTGCGCATTGAGATAATCGATGACTTCCTTGAGCGTGTCGCAGAAAGAGGCCATGCAGATGACAACACGGTCAGCATCCTCGGCACCGTAGTAATTAAATAGACCGTAGTCAGTGCCGAGCTTAGCGTTGATCTGCTTCATATAGTCTTCGACGATAGCAGGCAGTGCATCATATGCACCGTTAATAGCCTCGCGATGCTGGAAGTAGATATCGCCATTCTCGTGACTACCACGTGCGGTGGGGTGCTCGGGGTTCAGCGCATGATCGCGGAAAGCCTGAACAGCGTCCATATCTACCATATCCGCAAGCTCAGAAAAGTCCCAAGTAGCAACCTTCTGAATCTCATGACTGGTACGGAAGCCGTCAAAGAAGTTTAAGAATGGCAGACCGCCCTTGATGGCTGCAAGGTGAGCCACAGGAGCAAGGTCCATGACCTGCTGGACATTACTCTCGGCGAGCATAGCAAAGCCAGTCTGACGTGCAGACATAACGTCCGAATGATCACCAAAGATGTTCAGGGCATGCGTTGCAACCTGACGAGCAGAAACATGGAAAACGCTCGGCAGACGTTCGGCAGCAATCTTGTACATGTTTGGAAGCATCAGCAACAGGCCCTGCGATGCCGTATAGGTAGTCGTCAGTGCGCCGGTGCCCAAAGAACCGTGAACGGTGCCAGAAGCGCCGGACTCAGATTGCATCTCGATAACCTTGACTGGGGAGCCAAAGATGTTTTTGAGACCCTGTGCTGCCCACTGGTCAACATGGTCGGCCATGGGGCTAGACGGAGTAATCGGGTAGATGCCCGCTACCTCCGTAAAGGCATACGACGCCCACGCCGCCGCCTCATTACCGTCCATAGACTTAAAAGATCGAGCCATGGTACTCCTCTCCTAGTACTATCCGAACGAACTTTTATTCGCCCGGCCTAATCCCCCATACACTACGGCATCCGTCGTAGTGTCTAAATATGCAGAACGCACAAGAAGCGCTTCTACTCTTACATGCCTGAGTTGCCTGCACTATATATGTGCGCTGCATATATACATAATAATGTAATAAACCATTTTGCACCTCAGCTAAAGTCTAAACTGCGCTTTATATGAGAATATTTTGCCTGTTAAATGCCCTATATTTAGTAGGAATTAAAATATTCCCAGCGTGTCTGCTTGCCCCCCAGATAAAATCAGCTCAAACAATATGCAGCCTTTGCGAAGGAAATCTGAATCGCGAAAAAAGTTAACTAAAGCTTGCGAGCAGTTTTTGATAGTCTGCCGCCATTTGCTTGGCACAGTTGCCGAGTTTTCCCGCAGCGGCCACAACGCCGTGCTCGTCGGACACCAAAAACACTTCGTCAGCTGTGGTAAGGGTTTGGGCATCAGCAATTTGCGCTTCATACGTAAACTGCAGGTGGTGAGCCGCCATAAGATCGCTTACCAAAGAGGTGGCGCCCGCAAGCTTCTCGGCTGGATCAAGATAGGAGGTAATCTGTCCTGCTGTTACCACCCAGAGAGTCTCAGGCGCAACAGCTGTACGTGAAGCTTCTGTCTGAGCCTGCATCGCACGCTGGAGCAAGGCATTAGTGCTGGTATCACCCAAGGCTTTGTAGGGCCCCACACTCATTGCAGCCTGACCTTCTTCGTCAACTACCACCATGAGCACCCCGTCGGGATTGGCGGCAGCCCCATCAGCTAGGGTCCATTCAAGGTGTTGCTTTGCCCAGGAAACCAAAGCGGGGTCAACACCGCGTTGGGAAAAGGCGCGTAGATGGCGATTTTCGAGTGGCAGACCTCCATTTGCCAAGCGCCAACGGCAAATCAGTGAGGGTGTTTCCAGCTCAAACGTCATATTCAGCTCCTATATCTCAAGCAGTGCCTTTTGTAATATATCTCGCATCTAAGCTAGTGTCTCTTGCAGCGTATTTCTCGCATCTAAGCTAGTGTCTCTTGCAACGTATTTCTTGTCATGCAAAAGGGCGGAGCCACACATCATAGCTCCGCCCCGCGTTTCTTGGTAAAACTTAGTGCCTAAAGTGGCGCCTGCCCGTAAAGACCATCGTGATGCCATATTCATCACAAGCAGCGATGGATTCATCGTCACGAATGGAGCCGCCTGGCTGAATAATCGCCGTCACCCCATGCTGAGCGAGCAAATCGACACTATCTCTAAAGGGGAAGAACGCATCAGACGCAGCCACGAGATTTTCAGGAGCAACACCCATGCGCTTACAAGCTGCCTCAGCGCGCTCACAAGCCATCAGCGCCGAATCAGAGCGGTTGGGCTGACCTGGTCCCATACCAATACCCGCACGATCTTTGGCAACAAGAATCGCGTTGGACTTAACGGTCTTGCAAACCTTCCAAGCAAAGAGCAAATCTTCCCACTCGGCGTCAGTCGGCTTGCGTTTGGTAGGCACCTCGAAAGTCGCAGGATCCTCATCAACACGGTCAGTTTCTTGGACAAGCAAAGCACCGTCAATTGTACGCATCTCCAGAGAGACGCCCGCATCAACACCACCCGTCTCAAGCACAC
Organism: uncultured Olegusella sp.; assembly: GCF_947253395.1. Taxonomy (GTDB): domain Bacteria; phylum Actinomycetota; class Coriobacteriia; order Coriobacteriales; family Atopobiaceae; genus Olegusella. Next base: position 7,649 of record NZ_CAMXYY010000023.1, on the reverse strand, counting down.
GGAGGTTTTTGCGTTTGGACAGACGCTCAAGGGCTTCGGGGCTATAGCTAGGAGCAATCAACACCTCAACGAACTGCTTGTTCACGTCGGCAAAATGCTCAACTAACGATAGGGGGACCTCGCGATTGACCGCAATAATACCGCCAAAAGCGCTCTTAGGATCGCAGGCAAAGGCACGATCGTAAGCCGCCGTTACGTCAGCTGCTACAGCAGATCCGCAGGGGTTTTGGTGCTTGAGAATGATAACAGCAGGCTCCTCAAACTCACGCACAGCAGCCCAGGCAGCATCAGTATCCAAAAAGTTGTTGTAGCTCAGCTCCTTGCCCTGAATCTGACGAGCCATACCAAGGGAGTGAGCCGGGGCGTCAGGCAGATGATAAACCGCTGCAGACTGCTGGGGGTTCTCGCCATAACGCAGGTTTTGTTGTTTGGTGGCGGTCACCGTCAATGTCTGCGGGAAATCAAACTCAATTGAGCTATCAAAACTTGCAACTTTGTTGTCGTTCGATACTTGGCTTGCGAGATATTCTGCTATAGCGCTGTCGTAACGTGAGGTCGTCTGAAAGACTTTGAGAGCCAGTTGACGGCGGGTCTCAAGGGTAGTCACGCCATTATTTGCACGCATCTCATCAAGAATTCGATCGTAATCAGCAGGATCAGATACAACAGTCACAAAGTCATTATTTTTTGCGGCAGAACGCAGCATGGAAGGGCCACCAATATCAATGTGTTCGATGGCGTCTGCAAAGGTAACATCGGGCTTGGCAACGGTTTTCTCAAACTCATAGAGATTAACGACAACCATATCAATCATTTCGATGCCATTGGCTTTGGCATCTGCCATGTGTTGCTCATCGTCTCGGCGGCAGAGCAGGCCGCCATGAACACGTGGATGCAGTGTTTTGACACGACCTCCCATCATCTCGGGAAAGCCCGTATAGTCATCGATAGCGGTAACCTTTACACCACCATCCACCAGCGCTTTTGCAGTACCTCCCGTAGAGATGACCTCAACGCCAAACTCGTCAGCGAGCGTTTTGACAAACTCAACCACGTCCGTTTTATCGGTTACTGATACAAGCGCCCTTTTGATGGGACGTTCTGACATAGACCCTCCCCAGTTTTGGTGCTTACCGTGACAAAATAAAGATACACCGAATAAGATTGCTTGGCTTCCTAAGAGCAGAAATAATGCTCACACATCATGACGGCTCAGAATAAGGTATCTTCAGTTCGCCAAGCAGAAGCTCTCATCTGCATCGTCACAAGAATGCCTATGTCAGTTCATTAAATAAGGACAGACCTAAGCTTATAATTCCGTAATAAGTGTCGCACTATCGCACTCGATTGGTTGTTTACCACAGGGGTTTATTCCAGTGGACCAATAAGTTTTAGTATTATCAAATCCGACAATAAGGTGCTTATTATCATACGTTGACCAACTATCGCTGCTCATTGCTATCAAGAATGTTTTACGATTCCCTGTGATAGGATCAGGATCATCGGGCTCCACCCACGCAAGTTCTTGAGGTGTGTCTAAAACAAAAATAGTGCATTTTTTTTCTTTAAAATTAGAAGAATTAGTAGTAAACAGCGATTTTCTAATGCTAGCTGCCTCATCTTCTGTATAGAATCCGTTTTGGACACAATAGTTTACGATTTCATCGTTAGTCATTGTCTTAATCGTCCCAGTTAAGGCGGTTAGACCCTTAGATTTTGCATCTGCAATGGCCTTATCGTGTACATCATTGGATGTTGGTACTTCATCTGTAGCACTTGCCTCTAAAGCACTTTCCACGAGTTTATCTATGGGTGATAAATCGTTGATAGAAACAAATTCTAGCTCCGCTATTTTATCCTGGGAAAGTGTTTGCTCAGTGCCCGACATGGTTCCATTTTGAAAACTATAGAGAGTATTTGTATCAGGTCGAGCTTCCGAGCTGGCATGATGATGTACAGCATACAAGCCATTTCCGTCCTCAACTCCGTAGAGCAGCACGTTGCCCCACAATGCATGAGTTAGCCGCTGTACTTCAATTGTTCCTGATATTTCCTGTATACCCGACCCATCGGCAGTTGTGGTCCATACACGCACAGCACTATTTGGTCCGCCGAGCTCATTGTAATTTTCTGCCGAAACAACCATATCGGGAATGCCGTCTGCATTAACGTCTTGCAAAGCATAGGTATACTCAGCGGAATTTTCAGGAATGCCTTCTCCAAAATCATACGAAGAAACTTCACTTAAAAGGTCGCGGTAAAGCAAAGCTGTCTGCTTCACAACAATCGTTTTGACTGCCTTTTCTACTTTTGCCGAATCAAAGCCACCATTACTAGCCACCTGCTTTGCCCTAGTAATATCATCTTTGGTAACCTCCTCAGGAGGTTTAACACTACACTCAATCTGGCAATCGGCAGAGTCAGAGGTTTTTTCCGAAAGATTAAACTCCACAGGCTCGCTTAACTCATATATATCGCCTGACATCAACAAGGGGCTCGCCTCAAGCCTAATCTTATAGTTGCCTTGCTCAAGCTCTATATCAGGCTGCTCAGTATCAATGTAGTAAAGCTTATTAAAATCCTTACCGCCTATTGTTTTACCCGATATACGAAGAGGAATTTTAGAATCAGTGTCACTATGGTAGTTGGGAGCAATAATTTTAAGGCTTACCTGTTGCTTGGGAGCCGCAGGGCTCACTTGCTGCTTTTGAGCTGTAAAGGGATTTGGAAGGGCGCCCCCGTGAATAAGGACAACAACTACAGCAGCAGCCGCAAGCACAGAAAGCCCAACTACACCAAAAAGAAGTCGCGATCGAGACTTAACTTTTTTATCATTACCCGCCTTGGAGGCGTTGTCCAACTTCCTCGCTGCGGTTTCTTTTGACTCTTCACTTTGTTTTACTGCATTTTTTTCTGCAGGAGCTTGCAGTGTGTCATCACTATCTTTCTTTGGACGCGTATCCTCTAGATACTTTCCGCAATTAGTACAAAATGAACAACCATCTTGTATCTCTGCACTGCAATATGGACAACGCATACAGATCCCCTTTTTTTGTAAATAAAAGCAAATTGCTCTAAAAAGAGTAGAGTAAACGGTTTAGTTCTGTTTTGATTCAGAACCACCACTATAGACGCAAATTAGATGCTTATGCTGGTGACAAAATTTTGTAAGGAATGCGCACCAAAGAATTAGGAAATGTAAAGGACGCTTTCTTTCTGTTCATGATGGCAGGAGATAAAACCGCATAACCCTGCTGTGCACTTGCAGCAGACGAGCTCACAATTCTAATTGTTTCGCCTGAGGCCAAGTTGAGTGAGATACCCTTGGGCGAGCGCACCATTCTAATTGCAAAGTAGATAGCTTCGGCAATAAGGAGCAAGACGCCCACAGGTAAGTTGACAAATAAAAGTGCTATACCAGCGACAATAATAATTAAATCCTTGAGCCCAATTCTGGGTGAATACGACCATGGAATTATCGCGACAATTCCATCAATTGGCAATGTAATACCTGGTAAAACAACACCGTTGTCTGTAACTTCGACAGTTATACTTCCTTTTGCGGGCGATACCATATGAGCGAATGCATCCGCTCCTTTCTGTCCCAAATGTTGTGCTGCTAACATTGCATCTTGCCCCTCTGCCATGGGAAAACCACCATTTGTCATGTCAGCCTGAGGGTCGGTAAGAGCTGGGTTTGACGTTGTTTCAGGAGTAGGAGCGCTAAAGGCTTCTGTTTTGCTTGTAGCTACAGCAGCACCACAAGCACCACAAAACTTTGCACCATCATCTATTTGAGATCCGCAATTTGAACAAAACACGACAACCATCTCCCTGTTTTAAAAGAAGTTCAAGCCGCTTTTTTAATCTCTCTCTCGCTCGGAAATGTCAAACTAAATTTCATCTTTTTGCGGTTGAGAGCACGTTTTGTGCTCTATCTAGCATATGTTCAATGCATCTTCTTTTGGGAATTCTCTGCCCTCAGTTAAAATGAGAGCGCTATTTAGCAAATAACAGATAACACAAACGAGCTTCTCAAGAGGATTATTCATGGACACACAACAAGACGTTGTTATGCGCGCTTTCGATGTAGAGCATGACTTTGATGCAGCGTGGAATCTTATGAGATCTACCTGGTATCGTGACGTAGATCCAACAATTGCCACAGCTCTCTCGGGCGATGAAATCTGTTTTTATCTCGTACGAGCAACATTTGCGGTGAGCGCATGGCGTGGTGGGGAGCTGCTCGGCTTTACGTTTGCTCGCCATGGCCTGCCAAGTGCTGCCCAGCAGGCAAATTGGGATAGAGCGCGAACGCTGGTAAACCAGCAATATGGTGAAGTGCTGGCGGCCATTCCCGATGAGGAAGGCTACCAATGCGAGATTGACGCATATCGTCAGATGCTCGCTCAAGCGCAGCTCAAAGAAGATGACAGCGTGCTCTTGCTTGTAGTCAGTCCTGCAGCGCGTGGACTTGGGCTTGGAAAGAAGCTCTTTACTGGAGCGCTTGATTACTTGCGTGGTGCGGGAGCAAAGAGCGCCCATCTTGTCACAGATACCGATTGCGACTGGAGCTTCTACGATCATCTAGGGCTTACGCGCTTGGCTGAGCGACATAATGATTCACCCACAGCCCTGCAATCAGACGGGTACTTCTTGTATGGCTACAGCTTTGAGGACGACAGCCTTTCGTTTTGAGTGCCACTCATCTCCGCCACCTTTGCCATAGCTACAAAAAAGCCTCGCCGCGGGGGAAGCGGCGAGGCATGAAGAGGTATGAGACCGTAAGCTTATGCGTGGATGCGAGTGCCGGAAAGACCAGCCATAGCCTCAGCTGCCTTCTCGAGGGAGCCGATGATGCAAACGCGGCCAGGACGGCTCTCTGCAAACTTGATACCAGCCTTGACCTTAGGCTCCATGGAACCCTTACCAAACTGACCCTCCTCGACATACTTCTTGGCCTCTTCAACCGTAATGTCGGTGAGATCCTTCTGGTCGGGTTTACCAAAGTTAATAGCAACATGATCAACGGCGGTCAACAACACGAGGACATCAGCAGAGCAATCCTCGCCGAGGAGCTCGCCACCCATATCCTTGTCGATAACAGCAGCCTGGCCTTTGTAGGCACCCTTGTCACTGTAGTCGCGGACAACAGGGATGCCGCCGCCACCGCAGGCGATGACGATGAAGCCGTTATCAAGTAGATTCAAGATGCTCTCGTACTCAACAATCTTCTTGGGCTCAGGAGATGCGACCACACGACGATAGCCGCGGCCAGAGTCCTCAACAAAGACCATATCGGGATGAGCTGCCTTCTCGGCCTCTGCCTGCTCTTTGGTAAGGAAAGCGCCAATGGGCTTGGTGGGGTTTTGGAATGCAGGATCGTCGGGATCAACCTCGATCTGGGTCACAACGGAAGCGACATGCCAACGCTTGTAAGCCTTGTGCATGGAAGCACCAATGGCCTGCTGCAGGTGATATCCGATGTAGCCCTGAGACATAGCACCACACTCGGGAAGATCCATGGTCGGAATCTTGGGGTCAGTCTGATTTGCAAAGGTGAATGCTTTCTGAATCATGCCTACCTGAGGACCATTGCCGTGGGTAATGATGATTTCATTGCCCTGCTCAATAACCTTAAGCAGAGTGGGAGCGGCCTCACGGACACGACGAATCTGCTCTTCAGGGGTATCACCGAGAGCGTTGCCACCAAGGGCGATAACAACGCGGTTAGGCTTGCCGTACTTCTCGCTCATGTTCTCTCCTATCTAGCGCGTGTAGACAACAGCAATAATTGCTGCAGACCTTAACAGACTGCGCAATCTTAGCGCGCAATCCATAAAGATGTGTGGCGATAATATCGCATTCTCTAAACGGTATATTTTACAATCCTAATGGTAGTTGGGTATGCCGCTAAAATATTGAATGGATATATATAGATAATCATACACTTAAATAAATGTTACAGAAATATTTCGTGCACCTATAGCCAATTCTATGCAAAAATGTTTTGTTCAATAAAACTAAGGTGCAAAAATGGCTTATTTTTCTTCTCCTCAAAACCTTACCTTTGCTTCCACAACGGGAAACGCACATGCCTTTGACGCAACAGCGCCTATGCCACCCAAACTCGTAGGAAGGTTTGCACCAACACCTTCAGGACGCATGCATTTGGGTAATGTGTTTTCTGCCTTACTTGGATGGCTTGCCGTGCGTAGTGCTGGTGGAAAGATGGTATTGCGCATTGAGGATCTTGACCCTCGCGCACAACAATCTAAGCTAGCAAGACTGATAATGGATGATTTGCAATGGTTGGGTCTAGATTGGGATGAAGGCCCTGCTTATCAAAGCGAACGCAAGCAGCTCTACGAAAACGCTCTTGAATTACTCAAAAGTCGCAAGCTGGTCTATCCCTGCTTTTGCAGTCGAGCAGAACTACATGCCGCAAAAGCTCCCCACACCTCAGATGGCACCTACATCTATCAGGGAACCTGCCGCAATCTCTCCCCTGCTGAAATCGCAGAAAAATCTCGTCGCAAAAGTCCTGCGTATCGCCTACGCGTACCTGAGCTAGGTAACCAAAAAGAACAGGTTGACTTTGATGATTTGATTTGGGGCCATCAAGAGGAATGTCTTGCACAAGAGTGTGGCGATTTTCTAGTTCGGAGAAGTGATGGGGTCTTTGCCTACCAACTAGCAGTTGTTGTAGATGATGGGGCCGCAGAGGTTAACTTAGTTGTGCGTGGTCGAGATTTGCTGGGCTCGGTTGCGCGACAAACGTATCTTGCAAAGCTTTTAGAGCTGCCCGTCCCTCGCTATGCACATGTTCCCCTGCTGATTGCTCCTGATGGACGGCGCCTTTCAAAACGTGAAAAAGATTTAGATGTGGGATTTTTACGTGCAAAAGGGGTGAGCCCTGCTCGTCTGATGGGTGGCTTGACAGCGCTCGTTGGACTTGTGCCACCAGGAACTGAGGCTCTACCTGTAGATTTATGTCAATATTTTGATTGGACTACGCTTCGAAAGCATTGTAGAGATATTGTCATAAATGATGAAGTCCTGCAGAGCTTGGGCATTTATCGATAATTTGCGCATTGTCACACTATGCAAAAGCCAAAAATGCGGTAACATGCTCTAGCACATGGAGAGCTGGCCGAGTGGCTGAAGGCGCACGCCTGCTAAGCGTGTATAGGGCTTAACCCTATCTGGGGTTCAAATCCCCAGCTCTCCGCCAGAACATTACAGACCTCTATCAACGTTTCCGCTGGTAGAGGTCTTATTTTATGTAATTTGAATGTGTAGGAATTATGTATAAGGCGCATATATCTGGCCAGTAATTGCCCAGTAAATAGCACATGCTTAACCCGTGCTACTCCAATGAGATGGCTAGTTGCCATGAAAAGACGCTTTTTTTGAGCACGTAAGTTTTGCTAGTTGGAGGATAGGTAGGATACAAACCACAGATGGTTCGAGTTTCGAAGTCGGCAAGCATAAAACCGCAGGTCAGATTTTCCTCTCGTCCGACAAACGAACCATCTATCGGTAAGCAGCTCGACAAACGAACCATCTATGGGACATGATGAGGCTTCCTCAAAAGATGGTTCGAGTTTCGAAGTCGGCAAGCATAAAACGGGGGTGCGCCCCAAATA
>NZ_CAMXYY010000022.1 GCF_947253395.1 uncultured Olegusella sp. | reverse complement strand
TCGGCAGCTTTTTGCCAATTAAGATCAAGTGTGGTGTAGACCTTCAGGCCGCCTTTAAGAATAAGGTCCTGGTCAAAGTCCTTAAGTAGTAGTTCGCGGACATAGTCGGTGAAATAGGGGCTAGAGCTGTCAGATTCTTTGAAGCTGCCTAGGTTGAGCTTGATATCTTCGCCCTTAACCTTGTCATGGTCTTCCTTGCTGATGTCGCCAATCGCCAGCATACGGTCAAGTACATGGTTGCGGCGTTTTTTGCAGGCTTCCATGTTGACCGTGGGATCAAAATAGGCAGGAGAGTTGGGGATGCCAGCTAAGGTTGCGGCTTCATTGAGATCGAGGTCTTTGGCGCTCTTATTAAAGTAAGTTTTGCTGGCTGCTTCGATACCGTAAGCACCATGACCATAGTAGATGGTGTTGAGATACATCATCAAAATCTGGTCTTTGGTGTAGGTCTTTTCCATTTGAATGGCAATATACGCCTCGCGGACCTTGCGCTTGAGACTTTGCTCAAATTGCTCATCAGATAAGACAGTATTGCGGACGAGCTGCTGAGTGATGGTAGATGCACCCTCAGAGCGGCCAGCAAGCTGCGAGACAACAGCTCGAGCAATACCCTGCGGATCAACACCATTGTGCTTGTAGAAGCGCTCGTCTTCAACGTCAACGGTAGCCTTGAATACGGCATCTGCTACGTCAGCCTGCTTTACAGAGTGACGGTTTTGCAGATAGTACTCCGCCATGACCGTACCATCAGAGGCGAGTACCTGTGTAGGCTCTGCCACGAGATAGGCATCGGCCGACTGATAGTCAGGTAGATCCTGGAGCCAGCTTGAAACAAGTGCTCCAAGAGAAATACCCACGGCAGCGGCGAATAAGGCTAAAAAGCCAAAAACGCCAACAATTCCAAAGCCGACGATATGTGTGCGCGAATGCAGACGGGCCCTGCGCGTACGAATGCCCATGCAGTCCTCCTTGGGGAAGCGACATTTGCATCAACATTATAAAGGTTCGACCGCGCCTGTCCTGCTAGAGTAAGAGAGTCCATCCTTCAACTAATTTATTGTGGGGTGATGGTAGGTAATAAAATCTCAGGAGGTTTGTTGTGTTATCGGTAGAAGAGCAGCTCAAGGTAATTACTTCGGGAACTATGCAGATCGTTCCTCTAGATGAGCTCAAAAAGAAACTCGAACGTGGAGTTCCTTTGAATATAAAGCTAGGAGTCGATCCTACCTCGCCTGACCTGCACTTAGGCCATGCAGTGCCTCTGCGCAAGATGCGTCAGTTTCAAGATCTTGGTCACAAGGTAACGCTCATTATTGGCAATGGTACGGCGCTTATTGGTGATCCCTCGGGTCGTGATTCCACCCGTCCTCCTTTAACAGAGGAGCAGGTCGAAGCCAATGCTGCTACCTATGTTGAACAAGCTCTCAAGATTTTGGATCCCGAGCGTACGCAAATTGTTCACAATGGCGAATGGTTAAAACCTTTGGATCTGGGCTCAATGCTCGGTCTGATGAGCAAATTCAATGTTGCTCGTATCCTTGAGCGTGAGGACTTTCACAACCGCTACACAAATGGCATGCCAATTGCCCTGCATGAGTTTATCTATCCTGTGTTGCAAGCTTATGACTCGGTGGTTATCAAGGCCGACCTCGAGATGGGCGGTAACGACCAGATTTTTAATCTTCTTGCTGGTCGCGATTTGATGGAAAAATCTGCTATGGAACCACAGGTAGCTCTTACGATGCCGCTGCTTGTGGGCCTTGATGGTGTCAAGAAGATGTCCAAGAGCTACAAAAACTATGTTGGTCTGACGGACCCTGCTGACGAAATGTTTGGCAAGCTCATGAGCATTAACGATACCGTCGTGCCTATGTATTATCGTCTCTGCTCGACGCTTCCTGTCGATGAGGTCGATGCAATTGATGCTGCTTATGCAGATGGCACAGCCGACCCCTATCAGCTTAAGCGCGCACTTGCTCGCAATATTTGCGATCTCTACCACGGTGAAGGTGCGGGCAAAGCAGCACAAGCTGCGTTTGATGCACAGTTCAAAAAGGGCGAGCTGCCTGAAAATATTGCTGAAGTCAGCGTAGATTTGACTCCCAACGACCAAGGCAAGATTTATCTTGCCCGAGTCCTTGTCGAAGCGAGACTTTGCGCCTCGGCAGGCGATGCACGTCGTCAGATTGACGGTGGTGGAGTCAAAATTGATCAGGTTGCTGTTGCTGCAAAAAATTACAACATTGATCCCGAGCAGCTGCATAGTGGCTGTGTTGTGCAAGTTGGCAAGCGCAAGTTTGCTCGTCTTGCCTAAAGGCGGGAGCAAAAGATGACCAATCAAGTTGGCGCGCGGCAGATACCTGAGCTGCTGGCGCCCGCTGGTGGCCCTGAGGCCTTTTATGCGGCGCTGGCTGCGGGAGCCGATGCAATCTACTGTGGTCTTGGGAGCGATTTTAATGCGCGTCGAGCTGCACATAACTTCTCTGAAGAGGAGTTTCGTGAAGCCTGCCGCGTTGCTCATATTGCGGGGGCACGGGTCTATGTAACACAAAATGTCGTCATTAAGGAAAACGAGCTGGAGCGGGCGGTACGTTGGGCTGTGCATGCTTGGGTACTTGGTGCAGACGCAATCATCGTGCAAGACTGGGGCCTCATGTCGGAACTTCGTCGCCGTCGTCCTGACATCGAGATTCATGTATCCACTCAAGCAAATCTGCACGATGGGCGTGCTGTGGCATGGGTGCGTGATGTTCTTGGGGTAGAGCGAGTGACGCTATCACGCGAGCTGTCCTTGGCTGAGATTTCACGCATTGCACAAGAGGGCGTAGAGCTTGAAAACTTTGGACATGGTGCGCTTTGCTTTTGCTATTCAGGCATTTGCAAACTGAGCTCATCGGTGGGCAAACGTTCGGCAAACCGCGGTCTTTGTGCGCAACCTTGCCGTCTGCTTTATGATCTGGTGGATAGTAAGGGTCGTGTGATAGCAGTAGACGGACGCACGCGACCGCTTTGTCCCAAAGATTACTGCACGATAAGTGATTTAGCTGAGCTTTCACAAGCAGGGCTTGCTTCTCTCAAGGTAGAAGGTCGCATGAAGGCAGCTGACTATGTGTGGTCAGTAGTCTCTGCTTATCGCGGGGCGTTAGATGATGTTGCTGCAGGACGCACGCCTCGTCAGGACGATATCAATCGTCGTCGTGACTTGCTCTTGCGCTCTTTCAATCGTGACTTTACTGATGCATATCTTAGAGGTCATTGCGGCGATGAGATGATGAGCTATGATCGCTCGAATAACCGTGGTGAGCTGGCAGGAGAGGTGCTTGCGAGCCGTGACCTTGGGAGTTTTAGGCGGGTGCAGGGTGGTTCTGCAGGTGGCCGCGAGCGTACGCGTATGCATCATGAGGCTGAAGTTACCCTGCGCGTTGACGTGCCCGTGGGTAAAGGTGATTTGCTTGAGTTGAGACCGCTTGAAGATCCCTCGCAGTTCTTGACTACCTTGGCATCAAAAGATGTACGTCCTGGAGAGATCCTCATATGTCGCACGGTACGCACGCTACCTGAGGGGAGTGTGGTGCGCGTTATTCGCTCGCAAGCAGCACTGGATGCTTCGGCTTTGGCGGCACGTCCCAGCGCTGCTCCCAAACGTGCGGTAACAATGCGGGTCAGAGCACATAGGGGTATGCCACTTACGGTAGAAATGAGCTGCGTGGATGGCTCTGCTTCCGTGTGCGCTGAAGGCGATTTGGTTGAGGCAGCACGTACCAAGGCCGTAACTGCTGAGGATCTGGCGGAGCATGCGGGTAGGTTGGGCAACTCTGCGTTTGAAGCGCGAGCCATAGATGTTGAGCTTGATGAGGGAGTGGGTCTGGGCTTTTCTTCCCTGCATAAGCTGAGATCAAGGGCTTGTAGATTGCTTGAAAAAGAATTGCTTGCAGACTATGAAGGGCGCTTTGAAAATGTGGGAGTAGGGCTGCGTGGTCCTCGCGAAAAAGCTGCGTTGCGTGCTGATATGAAACCAGTGCAGACTGCAGAAATCTGTGCATTGGTGGTAACGCCTGAGGCGGCTCGCAGGGCATTGGCTGCTGGCGCTCATCGCGTGTATGTGCGTGATGATCTACTATCCTCACCAACGCTTTCAAATTGGCCTGACAAGGTGATTCCTTGGCTTGATGAGGTATGCCGTCAAGCAGATCGTAGGCGTATTGATAGCTATATTGTGCCAGGTGGCGAGCTGGCAGTAGGCAATGTATCCGAGCTGGCGGCAGCTGTTGATAGAGGTGCATACCCTGAGATAAGGGCATGTATTCCTGTACACAATGCAAGCTGTCTCTCTTGGCTTGAAGCCCAAGGTGCGCAGGGTTTTTGGCTGTCATCGGAGCTTTCGCTTGAGGAGATACGTCAGATTGCTTCCCAAGCAAAGACCCCTGTGGGCGTGACCGTATCGGGTCGTATCCGCGCAATGACGAGCGAGCATTGCATTTTGCAAGCGGCAGGGCAGTGTATAGAGGATTGTGCGCGCTGTGGGCTACGCAAGCAACGTCTGTCTTTGCGTAGTCGAGATGGCTCTTTGCTGCCTGTGCGTACAGATTTGCAGGGGCGCTCAAGGCTATATGCTGCTCGTCCTTTAGATTTGGCACCAGAGATAGGGGAGTTGCTTTCCGCTGGAGTAAGCCGTTTGATGGTAGATTGCAGTTTGTTAGGTGAGCAGGAAGTGGGCAGCGAACTCAGGCGTATCCAAGCGGCGCTTTTGGCAGCGCAGACGGGCAAACGTCCTGCTTTGCGCCTTGTGGGAAGCGATACGGGACATCTGTTGAGCCCGATTGATTAGGCGACAGGTGGATGTTTTGTTTTCCGTGGGCATCTTTGGTAGCTATGAGGTATTGATGGGAGCAGATTTGGCATTCGTGTAAAGAAAGATACCAGTGAATGCGCAAAGTTGTATCGGGTAATATAGCCTAATGTCTAGCTGACAAATAGGGATTAGAGTGAGCGTGTGTCAATATGCTCGCAAAGGAGGGGTAGAGGTGGCAGTAAACAGGGAGCTTCTTGAAAGGACGCTTGATATTATTCGCCAAAGCTTACAGGCTGATGGTGGCGATGTTGCGCTTATTGATTGTAGCGATGATGGTGTGGTAACGCTTGAAATGCAGGGTGCTTGCGCTGGCTGCCCTCTGTCTTCGTACGACATGAGTGAGGGTATCGAGCGCATTTTGATGGAGCATGTCCCAGGTGTGACCAAAGTTCAGCCTGCAATGCCGTTCTAAGGTAGTGCAGGTATGTGGCTTAATGAGCTATATCATCAGCTTAATCCCATAGCTTTTGCACTGGGTCCAGTGGTGGTGCGCTGGTATGGTTTGGCTTATCTTGCTGGTTTTGTTTTGGGCGCTGCTTGGATTTGGAAGACGCAAAAGCGATGGGGGCTGGATTTAACGCTCGATGATTTGACATCAGTCATGATTGGTCTTGCTTTTGGTGTCATTATCGGAGCGCGTCTTGCCTATGTGCTCTTTTACGGAGCTGGCTACTATCTAGAGCATCCGCTTGAGATTTTGGCATTCAACCAGGGAGGCATGAGCTTTCATGGCGGCCTTATAGGGGCAATTGTAGGAGGCGGTATTGTAGCGCGCAGACTGCATTTGTCGCTGGCAACCCTTTGTGACTTAGGAGTGAGCGCTGCACCGATTGGGCTTTTCTTTGGGCGTTGCGCCAACTTTATCAATGGTGAGCTTTGGGGCAAACCGACTGATTTGCCTTGGGGAGTTATGTTTTCTGATGCAGGTGGTGGTATGGTCTATCGCCATCCCTCGCAGCTCTACGAAGCTCTGCTTGAGGGCGTCGTGATTTTCTTGGTACTTTTTGTGCTGTCGCGACGTAAGCCTACTCTTCCACAGGGGACTTTTTTGGGTGTATTTTTGCTGCTCTATGGGGTATTCCGTGCGTTGATTGAGTTTGTGCGTGTACCAGATGCTCAGCTGGGTTATCTTTTTGGCAATTTTTTGACAATGGGCCAAATTCTGTCTTTACCATTAATTATTGCTGGCGTGGGGGTTCTCGTTATCGCTGCCCACATCAAAGCCCCGCAACGGATTTACCTCGATACATAAAGTACCCTTGCTTGTGCAGGACATCCATTTCCTAGATGGTTCATCCTTCGACTTTTCGAAAAAAATGACCTGCTGTTTTGTGATTGTTGACTTCGAAACTCGAACCATCTAAGGCTGCAGCGGTCGAAACTCGAACCATCTAAGGGCACAGCGGTCGAAAGACGAACCATCTAAGGGCACAGCGGTCGAAACTCGAACCATCTAAGGGTGCAGCGGTCGAAAGACGAACCATTTGTGCATAAAAGAAAATGCACATCTAAGAAAACACAAATCCCCACCGTCTGAGCATACTGAGCATAAACGGTGGGGATTTGCTATTGTGCAGAGCATTCATCCTCGCGCACCATAAAGCAGAGCTTATAGCCTCATGAAGGGCTCTTCCTCAAAGCCATCCTCATCATCGTCAAAGTTATCAAGTTCAGTATCTACCGCATCTTCGCTGTCGCTATGGATATGGGTATGCTCAAGCCCTTCATCATCGTCATTCCAACCATAGGCAGAGGCCACTTCTCCTTCTTCGAGTTCGGGAAGAGCAGCGGTAATAGAGCAGAGCCCCTCATCTGTAGGAACAATCTTTTCCCATTGGATGAGAACAGCAGATTCAGGTGCATGGTCAAGCTCAACCAAAGAGTCCAGATAAATAGAATGCGCGCCATCAAGCAGGTCGGACTTGGCATTTAAGCGCTCAAACATCTTTTCAAAACGATCCAGCGCTTCTTCTGCATCTGAGGCTTCTACTACAGCAGGCATCAATACATAGTTGTCAGAGACATCGTTTTCATCACTGTAGTTGAAGTTACCTATATAAAGCATGAGTGCCTCCTTTAGACGAGAAATACAACGATACAAACGCTTCACTTGTGACTTTAACGCATGTAGACTCTCAAGTGAACGAGCCTAGGTAGACGGTAAAAATTGCTAGCATCAATTACCAAGACTGCGTGGGTTTTGAGTAGGGGAGAAGCTTTCTGCTTTCCCTTGACAAGACAAACGGCTAAAATTCTACTGTTTCTACCACGATGCAAGAAGGAGACCTGCATGTCCGGACACTCTAAGTGGGCTACCACCAAGCACAAGAAGGCTGCGATTGACGCAAAGCGTTCCTCGCTCTTCTCCAAGCTCTCGCGCAACATCACTGTTGCCGCCAAGTCTGGTGGCGACCCCAACCCGGACAACAATGCAACGCTTGCCGCTGCTGTTGCTCGTGCTCGCATGGTTTCCATGCCTAATGCAAAGATTAAGGCTGCTATTGACAAGGCCTTTGGTGCTGGTGCCGATGCCGCTGTTTACGAAGAGATTAGCTATGAGGGCTATGGCCCTGCGGGTGTCGCTGTCTATGTTGACTGCCTAACCGACAATAAAAACCGCACCGCTGCGGACGTGCGCTCCGCGTTTTCTCATGCTGGTGGTAACCTTGGTACCTCGGGTTCTGTTGCGTTCCAGTTTGAGCGTAAAGGCTCTATTGCTGTTGAAAAAATCATCAAGAGCGATGACAAGAAGGTTGCTGACCGCGTCAATGCTGTCGATGAGGATGAGTTCATGATGGCAGTTGCCGAAGCTGAGGGCGACGATTATGAGGACGCCGGCGATCAGTGGATTGTTTATACCGCCTATGACAATATGCAGGATGTCCAAAAAGGTCTTGAGGCACAGGGTATTGAGGTTAAGGGTTCTGAGCTCACGATGATTGCGACGACTCCCACCGAGGTCTCTGTTGCTGATGCCAAAAAGGTTCAACGTCTTGTTGATCGCCTTGAGGAGCTTGAGGACGTTCAAAACGTTTATGACACCATGAACCGTACTGATGAGATTGAGGAGGCCCTCGCAGCTGACGAGTAGCCTCGACCTAGCTGCTTTGCGTATAGTTAGGTAAAACAGCTTTGACCAAGACGAGCATTGCGAGGTGCGCTTGAGTAGGCAATATCGCAATTATGACGACGACCTCGAGGCAGATGGCTTCGGGGTCGCTTCGCATAATCACAAAAAAGGACATTTTCAGAGTGGCTCAGCCTTCTTGCGGGGGGCGGCCGACTTGCCGCCTGTCAATTCGGCACCGCAGACTCGTCGTGCACATGCAAATCCGGATCTGCACTTGTCACAGCATCCAGCAAGTCTGACCAGTCTTGAGGCAAATCGTGCCGATTTTGACCGTCGCTATAGAAATGAAGGCTATGGCAATACTGATAGCTGGTCTGCTGCACCTATACACAGGTCTCGCAGACCTGCGCAGGAATATTTTGATGAGAGTGCCTATGATAGACAGCCAGGGCGCCAGATTCATTTTCCACACCGTGAGCACAAACGTCATGGCTTCCTAAAGTTTTTAATTGCCTTACTTGCGGTAGTTGCAGCGGTGTATGCACTGGTGTTTTTGCCTATTGATAATAGACTTGCCTTCAAAGATCCCGAGGCGAAAGGCGTAGCGGAAGCTACTCAGATGCATATTCCTCTGCAGCCCTACTATGTGCTTTTGCTGGGCTCTGATGCACGAGAAAACGATACGGTGTCGCGTGCTGATTCCATTATTTTGGCGCGCATTGACGTAGTAGCCAACAAGATTACGATGGTGTCTATTCCTCGCGATACCAAGATAGAAATCCCTGGTCACGGTATTCAAAAAATCAATGCTGCGTATGCTTTTGGCGGCGCTGGCGGCATGGCTTCCGCAGTGAGTAAGCTCGTGAATGTGCCTATTTCAAAGGTTGCTGTTATTCACTTTGATGGACTATCTTCGCTCGTAGATGCAGTGGGTGGCATTACGGTTAACGTGCCCGTGGATGTCAATGACCCTGAGTACACAGGACTTGTTCTACCTGCAGGAACCCATCAGATGGATGGCAAGACTGCACTGCTTTTCTCACGTGTTCGTCATGGCTTTGCTTTGGGTGATTTTCAACGCCAAGCAGACCAGATGCTGGTATTGCAGGCCATCATGAGTAAGGCTCGCACGCTGCCACCTTGGGAGATGTTAGGTGTTGCCAATTCAATGGCTGACATGATGGACAGCTCGATGCGTTGTTATAACATGATGCCGATTATGCTGCGCATGTTGGGCGGATCACCAACTATTTATCGTGTAGCACTACCATCTACGACAGATTATATTGATGGTGTGTCTTATGTCATTAATGATGAAGCGGCAACTTCGCGTCTGATGGAGGTCATCAATGCAGGTGGCAACCCTGAGGACGAGAATGTAAAGACTGGCGTGGAATAAAAGCAAGCAAAGCATGTGTCCGGCGCTTGCGTTATCCTTCATAAGAGTAGATTAATTGCGGCCTGAGTGCTGCAGAGTATGAGGAGGTGGGGCATGAGCGGATTTAAGCGCTTATGCATGTTTGTCTTTGGACTGGCTGGAATGGCCTGCCTCGCAATACTAGTGCTACCTTGGTATGGCATCTATCAGCATGGCATTGCGACTGTGCTCGCCCATCCTATTGGTGGTACAGCTGCTCTTGTGCTTGCCTGCATTACAGGCCTTGGTTTGTTGGTATGTCTGTTGGGTGCTCTGTTTACCCCACGAAACCCGCATTCGGTTATTGTGTCTGTTGTTAACGGCGATGAGGTGCACGTCACACGTGATGCTATTCGTGCACAGGCTGTGCATACCATAGAGCGCGATGGTACGTTGACGGCACGGAGCGTGAGCGTCAAAGCAAAGAAACGCGGCCATGTGCGTGTCTTTTGTCGCATTCAGCCCAACAACACGATTAATGTTGCAGCAGTGGGAACAGAGCTTCATGACCGCTTGATGGTTGGTCTTGCTGAGATATGTGGCGATACCGTAGATAGCGTCACGATGGAGTTTGTTGATCCCATTACCCATGACGAGCCTGTCAATTTTGATAGCCTTGAAGCCAGCTATGCTCATACGATGGCAAAAGCACATCCCGTATCGGCAGCGCCTGAATCTCAGTCAACTATCCCCGAAGCGCCTGTTGCTGAAGATATTCGTGTACCCATGGGACACACGACGACCTTGCGCCCACCTCAGCTTGAGTCTGAGACCACTGACGATGATGATTTTTCTGTTGACATGGATATAACTAAAGAAGTCCCTACAACTGATAGGGAGGACTCGTAATGCAAGAAAAGAAACCCAAGATGACCATAGAACAGCAGATGGCTGCCGGCAAAGAAGAACAGACCCACACAACTGAAGCTAACTCACCACAACTGATGTCTCATGAGAATGCGTCCCAGCAGAGTGCTGATACGGGTAAGCTTCCACATCAGGCTGTTGTTGAGTGGGTTCATCGGAGCTTTCCGGGTCACGAGAATGCCGTTTATGGTGGTCTCATAGGCCTTGCATTAGCAATTCTTTTTTTGATTGCTGGTCCTTGGACCACGTTAGAAATTGCTTTTTTCTGCATTGTTGGTGTTGCGGTGGGGCAGTTACTTGACGGTGATCCCCGTATTATTCGTACCATTCGCTCATTTTTTGAGCCTCGCAATTAAGATTATGAACTGGCCTTTGTGCAGCTAGAAAGGACACTTCCATGAGTGAAGACAAAAAGCAGGAGCTTGAGCAGGAAGTTTCTCAGGAAAGTGTAGATACACCTGCAGCCCCCCTTGCTGCTATTGAGGAAAGCGAGAGCAATACTGCTATAGAGCCTGTCTGGGATGGAGATGAGGGAGTGGCTGTTGATTCCGAAGAAGATCTCGACAGTGAAGACTCCCTGACATTCTCCAACGGTGTTATTGAAAAAATTGTAGCCATTGCTATGCGCGATGTGCCAGGTGTTATTGGTATGAAGGGTGGCTGGCTCGATCGTGTACAGGAGACCTTTGGTGCCCATGCGCCTCGCAAGGGTGTTACGGTTGAGGTTACCCCCGATTCTGCTGTACGTGTCAATATCTCAGTCATGATTGAGTACGGTGCCTATGCTCCCCAGGTCTTTGAGGATGTCAAAAAGACCGTGGTCAAGCAAGTCATGGGTATGACGGGACTCGAAGTTGCTGGCGTCAATCTTCGTATTGAGGATGTCTTGACGCAGGAAGAGTATGCTGCTTCCAAGCGCGCCGATGCCGCTGCCGCAGCTGCTGCTGAAGCGGCTGTACAGGCTGAGACTACCGACACCGAAACAGAGGAATAAGCGTGAGTTTGCGCACATCAGTTGCAATCGCTCTAGGAAGGCTCACTTCTTGGGGCTTGCGGGATTTGCTTCACCGCAATGCATCCCAGCTACCTGGCAGAGTGGCACTGGGTATAGATTCTCAGGTGATTGCAGCTTTGGCAGGAAAACTGCAAAAGGGCTCGATTGTTATTTGCGGCACAAATGGTAAGACCACTACAAGCAATATAGTGGCATCTGCTATTGAGGCTGCTGGTAAGCGTGTACTGTGCAATCGCGTGGGGGCAAATATGGCTCCTGGTGTCGCGGCGGCGCTGCTTCCTGGAAAGACGGCAGACTGGGCAGTGATTGAGGCGGACGAACTCTCAACAGTTCATATCCTTCCGCAGCTGCAACCCAAGTATCTTGTGCTGCTCAATCTCTTTCGAGATCAGTTAGATCGGGCAGGTGAGATTGAGCACGTACAGGATGTTATTGTGTCAGCCCTGCAAACATCTCCTGAGACTTGTCTTGTGTGCTGTGGCGATGATCCGCTCTCGGTAGGCGTAGCTTATCGTGCTGCTCAGGCAGGGACGCAGGTGTTGAGCTTTGGTATTGGTGAGGATTTAGATCAAGCAGCAGACCGTGTGCCCGAAGCGCGTTTTTGCCAGCGCTGTGGAGCAGAGCTTAGCTATGACTATCGCAGTTATGCACAACTGGGCGCATTTCGTTGCCCCAACTGTGACTTTGCTCGTCCTGAGCTCGACTTTGTGGCTCGCGAGGTCAGAGTAGGCCGTGAAGGAATCACATTTAGTGTGTCAGGGCCTGGCTTTGGTAATAAAAGGCCCCTGCAGCTCCACGCTGATTTTGGTGGCGTTTACATGGTGTATAACCTGCTTGCTGCCTATGCTGCAGCGCATCTTGCTGCAGTCGATGCTGCAAGTTTTCAGCGGACTATAGATGCATATAAGCCTGCCAATGGTCGCTTGCAGCACTTCAACATTTATGGTCGCGAAGTTGTTCTCAACCTTGCAAAAAATCCTACGGGTTTTAACCAAAATATTTCTCTATTGTTGGCGGATAAGCGTCCCAAACATGTGCATATTGCCATTAATGACAAGGTAAATGATGGTAAGGACATCTCCTGGATTTGGGATGTCGATTTTGAGCGCCTTGCTGACGATGAGAATCCTATACAGCTATATTGCAGTGGCACTCGCGCAAATGATTTGCAAGTACGCCTTAAGTATGCAGGGATTGCATCATCAATTTCTGAAAGTGTAAAGAGTACACTCGCTTCACTTGATGCCTCCGATACAAAACAAACACTCTATGTACTCACAAATTACTCGGCGCTCTGGCCTGCCAAAGCTGAGCTTGAAGAGATGAGGGCGCGCCATGTCTAGTACTTCTCGGACACTTCGTATTGCGCATCTCTATCCTGAGCTGCTTAATCTTTATGGCGATTCGGGCAATATCCTTGTGTTGCGTCGTCGTTTGGAATGGCGCGGGATTGCCTGTGAGGTCATTGAATACCATATGGGCGATCGTCCGACTTTTTCGGATATAGATATCGCTTTTATTGGTGGGGGATCTGACCGTGAGCAGAGTATTGTTTGTAAGGCGCTGCTCTCGGTTCAAACAGAGCTGTCTGCTTTTGTTGAGGATAATGGTGTCCTTGCGGCAGTTTGTGGTGGCTATCAGCTACTTGGTTCCAACTATTTGATGGGTGATGAAAAGCTCCCCGGTCTCGCTTTGGTGGACATGTATACCGATAGAGCAGAGCCGCGCCTTATTGGCAATATTGTAGTGGAGAGTCGCATATCCCCGCAGCGTATTGTGGGATATGAAAACCATGGTGGGCGCACGCATTTAGGTGCTGGCGTTGAGCCTATGGGCAAGGTTTTATATGGTCACGGCAATGATGGCAAGACGGGTTTTGAAGGTTGCCTCTACAAAAATGTGCTAGGCACCTATATTCATGGGCCCCTGCTCCCAAAAAATCCTGGGGTAGCAGACTATCTGATTGCCTCTGCGCTCGAGCGTCGCTACGGTGATACAACGCTCGAGCCGCTCGATGATGCAGAGGAGCTTGAAGCAAACTCTGTTATGACAAAACGTTTGCTTCTAGGTAAGGTAAAAGAGCAGTAGACGTGTTTTGTCTTGCTTGAGAGCGCTCTAATTGCTTAGCGTATTTTACCTGCATACACTAGATACGAGTAGAGATACATCCATACAACTCCACCCAACAAAATTACGGTAAGAATGGGTGCTGCGAGTGCTTGCAACATATCGCTGGCAAGACCACAGATGATGAGTCCTGCTCCCATAAATATGGACGTAATGCCGCCCATGCGATGTGTTCTTTGCCAACAATGCTCGTCTGCCAGCGCCCAAGGTGTCTTGATGCCAAAGCTGTAATTCTGGCGTACGCGAGGAAGATAATTCCCTAGAGCGATGAGGCCTACTCCTACTGTGCAGAGTATAAGCAGAGGAATTATCTTGCTGCTTTGAGGAATCCAACCAAACACAGTGGCCTCTGTAATCCAAGAAAGGATAATAAAAAAACAGCTCGTAGCAATGATAAAGCCATGCCAAAGCTCTTTAATTTTTTTATAGGCCTCGCCTTTTGGATCAAGCTTGGGGATAAAGTAAAAAAGAACTAACATACCCAGAGGTAGGCTCGACAAAATCAGTGCTACCCAATGAGGGGCATAACCATCAATCTGCCCATTCATATCCCAATGCGTAGGAATGGTCTGAGGGAGCTTCGGATAAAAATAGAGATGAGCTGCAAAATTAATGAGGCAAAGCAGAGCTATTGTCAGCCAAAACTTCTTTTCTTTAGTCTTCATGGTCTTGTACCCCTTCGTGTGACGTGAGCTCAAACAGCCACGCCATAAGTCCTTGAACAACGGTGGTATTGAGTCGATAGCGTACGTAGAGTCCTTCTTTTTCAGAACTTACAAGCCCTGCATTTTTGAGAATGGCAAGATGATGGCTGAGGGTGGCTTTGCTCAGGTCAAAATGCTCGGCAATTTCACCTGCCGTGAGTTCTTGGTCTTGTAAGAGTTCCAAAATTCGTCTGCGTGTTACATCAGATAGTGCAGTGAATGCTTCTCCAGCCATGTCCTTTCCTCACTAATTCGATGAATATCAAATTAGTATGAGATGGTATGACAGTGCTCTTCTTGCGTCAAGACTGATTTTTGTTGGCTGAAACCTATAATGAAACGCGATGAAAGGAAGTAAGCCATGTATGACAATGAATACGTACCAGGTCGCAACGACGAATGTTGGTGTGGTTCGGGCAAGAAGTACAAGAAATGCCATATGCGCAAAGATGAGCGTATGGAAAAACTCGCGCTTGCGGGTGAAGAGCTGCTCCCTCGCAGTCTCATGAAGTCCGAGGCTGATATTGAGGGCATTCGTAAATCTGCTGTAATTAATCGTGGCGTGCTAGATATGGTGGGGAAGCGCATTGCTCCAGGAGTTACCACCGAGGAGATTGATACGTGGATTTATGAATATACCACCGCACATGGCGGCGTCCCTGCTGACCTTAACTACGAGGGCTATCCAAAAAGTGTTTGTACCTCAATTAACGATGTTGTCTGCCACGGGATTCCTTCTCCTAAGGTAGTGCTGCAGGAAGGCGATATTGTTAACGTTGACTGTTCGACTATCTTGAATGGTTATTTCTCGGACTCGAGTCGAATGTTTTGTATTGGTGAGGTTTCCGATGAGCGTCGCCGTTTGGTAGAGGTTACGCACGAGTCGGTTAAGGCGGGACTTGAGGCAGTTAAGCCTTGGGGTCATCTCGGTGATGTTTCTTATGCTGTTCAACGCTGCGTTGAAGAAGCAGGATATTCGGTGGTTCGCGAGTATGGTGGGCACGGCATTGGAAAAGAGTTCCACGAGGATCCTTTTGTGAGCTTTGTAGGTGAGCCAGGTACCGATTATGTGCTTGTTCCTGGTATGTGTTTTACCATTGAGCCTATGGTTAATGCAGGCGCTCACGACATCTGGATTGATCAAAGTGACGGTTGGGTAGTCCGTACCAAGGACGGTAGTGATTCTGCTCAGTGGGAAGTCCAGTTGGTTGTTACCGAAGATGGATATGAGCTTTTGTCTTGGTAGCCTTGCTTTATAGCTTTGTTGCTTGCTCAATATATTCAAAAATGGGTGCCAATAATACTTGGCACCTTTTTTAATTAAAAGTTTTTTCTTTTGGGTGGGAATCTGTCATAAAAACTGTTATAACACTGTTATATAGTTAGCTAAGGATAACTAATAGGAAGGAAAGAGATGGAACCTTCATCGTTAAAGGCATCTCAAAAATCGTCGCCTCTCATGAGACTTTTGGGATGGTCTGAGAAAAAATGGAGCTATGTGCTCAGCGTTATTCTTGCGATTATTGGTGTTGCAGGAAGTATGGCTGCCTATTTTGCTGCCGGTCATATGATCGCAGGAATCCTTACAGGACAACGAAATTGGGACTTCTTTTTGTACTGGGGAGTAGTTGCAGCGATAGGTTACCTCGTTTATCTGGTGTTCCACTTTGCCTCAACGGCAATTTCACATATGGCTACATTTGCTACTATCTCGAATATACGTCAGCTTTTGGCCAAAAAACTTGTTCATGTTCCCATGGGTTATGTTCTTGATATTCCCTCAGGAACACTTAAATCATTGATGATTGAGAAAGTCGATAGCATTGAGACTATGCTCGCTCATGCGATCCCTGAGCTAACATCAAACTTGTTGATTCCCGCGCTCGTTTTGATATATCTAATTACCCTTGACTGGAGGTTAGCGTTGGCGGCACTTATCCCGTTTCTTTTGGGAATGCTCTGCATGGTGGGAATGACCCGTGATTATGCAACATGGTACGGCAATACCGTAACAACGGGTAAAGCCATGAATGATGCCTCGGTTGAGTATGTCGCTGGTATTGAGGTTATCAAGGCGTTTGGGCAATCTGCCAGCTCATATGAGAAATTCTCCCGTGCCGTTCACGCATCGGCACATGCCTATATTGATTGGATGGCACATTGCCAAGTATGGGCGAATGGTGCATATTCACTCGCGCCCGCAACGCTTGTGACCGTATTGCCTTTAGGTTGCCTATTTGTTGCGCAGAAAACGCTTGACCCAGCTACCTTTGTCATGTGTGCTGTTCTTTCAGTGGGTATCTTTCCACCACTTTATGCAGCGGCGACTTTTGCAGATTCTTTGGCGCAGATTGGCACGACGGTAGATGAGATTGCCAAGGTGCTTGACTTGCCCAATCAGCGTCGTGCCACAAAGCCGATCGTGCTTGAAAATTATGACATCAGCCTTTCAGATGTGTATTTTTCTTATAGTGACCAAGAGGTTATTCATGGCGTAAATTTGGAAATAAAAGCAGGACAGATGACCGCTTTGGTTGGACCTTCTGGTTCGGGAAAGTCGACCCTTGCTCGGCTTATTGCAGGTTTTTGGGATGCTCATAGTGGCAAGGTATGTATTGGCGGACATGCGCTGCAAGAGATGACTGCAGAGCAACTGACACAGCAAATTGCCTATGTTGACCAAAATAGTTATTTGTTTAATGAAAGCATCATGAACAATATTCGTATGGGCAGGCCACAAGCAAGTGATGCAGAGGTAATAGCTTGTGCAAAAGCTTCGGGTTGTCATGATTTTATTGCTGCATTGCCGCAAGGCTATCAGACAGTCGTGGGTAGTGCGGGCGGCCATCTTTCAGGTGGCGAACGTCAGCGCATTACTATTGCACGTGCCATGTTGAAAGATGCACCCATTGTGCTGCTTGACGAAGCTACCGCCTATTCCGACCCCGAAAGCGAGGTTGAAGTTGAGTCAGCAGTTGGCAAATTGGTAACCGGCAAAACGCTGATTGTAATTGCACATCGACTTTCTACAATCCGTGATGCTGATTTGATTGTGGTGATGTCAAAGGGCTGCGTTGAAGCCCAGGGCACTCATCGTGAGCTTATGGAAAATTGCCCGCTTTATGCAGATATGTATACAGCGCACATCGGCGCACGCGACGAGGCCTAAAGGAGGGCAATACTATGTTTTCTGTTTTAAGAAAGTATTTTATATTTGGCAATGCCTACCAACTCAAATTAAAGCGCGGCCTCATCTTTACTCTTCTACATGCGCTTTTTGAGTCCTTACAAATTACGGCACTTTGGGTTGTACTCTCTAGTCTTGTTCGTAATGAAGTATCAGCAACAACGGCTCTCATTTCTCTTGTCGTAATGCTCGTGAATATTATTGGATCCTTTGTTACGACGCATCTTGCTAGCATGAATTTTTGCTGGGCTAATTATGGTAACGCGGGAAAAAAACGTATGGATATAGGCGATAAATTGCGTCATCTGCCGATGGGTTACTTCAATGAAAAAAGCTTAGGAGAAGTTACAAGCATTATGACAAATACCCTTGATGACATGCAAAATCTTGGCGGTTTGGTTTACCAGGCAGTCCTTGGTGGTCTAGCTTTTTCACTAATGATTTGCGTCATGATGTTTGTGCTCGATTGGAGATTGGGTCTTTTGACCCTTACCACTACTGCCTTGTTTGCGGGTAGTATGGAGCTTCTACAGCGGTTTGTCCGCGTGGCATCTGACAGGCGAACTGCCGCTCAGCAGTCCATCGTAGAAGCTGTACTTGAGTATGTCCGTGGTATTTCAGTTGTACGCGCTTTCTCCCTTCTTGATAGTGCACAGAATAAATTGACTTGTGCCATTGTTGCCTGTGAAAAAGAAAATATTAGCTTTGAATTTGCTGCCATGCGCTTTGCCCTTATGCAGGCCGTAGTCTCAAAAGCTACAAGCGTTGCTCTGTGTCTTCTTTCATGCTGGCTCTATCTAACGGGTTCAATGGATGCAGGTATTAGTCTTACGATGATAGTTGCTTCATTTATGGTATTTAGCCGTCTTGAAATGTCAGGAGCTTTTTCTACTATTTTGCGCCATATAGAAGTTGCAATGCAACGTGTTGACTCGCTGCTCGCTACGGAAGAAATGAGTGAAGGGCTTGGAAAAGAAGTACCAGATAATCTCGATATTACGCTGAGTCATGTCTGTTTTGGTTATGGAAAAGAACGGATTCTAGAAGATGTCAGTTTTAGCATTCCATCAGGTACATCCTGTGCAATCGTTGGTCCTTCTGGTTCGGGCAAAACTACCTTGGCACGTTTAATTGAACGCTTTTGGGATGTAAATGAGGGCAGTATCAGTCTAGGCAGCTACGATGTGCGCGACTATAAAGTTGATGCGTTGCTTTCAAATTTCTCTACCGTGTTCCAAGGCGTATTTCTCTTTGACGATACGATTGAAAATAATATTAAGTTCGGCTCTCCCAATGCTACTCATAAGCAGGTAGTACAAGCAGCGCAAAGAGCATGTTGTCATGACTTTATTACTGCTTTGCCTGATGGTTATGAGACGCGCCTAGGTGAAAATGGTTCAGTGCTTTCGGGGGGAGAACGCCAGAGACTGTCAATTGCGCGAGCGATTTTAAAAGACGCACCAATTGTGGTGCTTGATGAAGCAACGGCAAATGTTGATCCAGAAAATGAGTTGGAGTTGCAGCATGCGATCGCTGAGCTTATCTCTTGTAAGACGGTTATCTTGATTGCGCATCGCCTCAAAACGGTACGCAATGCCGATCAGATACTCGTGTGTGACAAAGGACGTATTGTCCAGCGTGGTACACACGATATGCTTATGCAGCAAGATGGTCTTTATGCCACATTTGTAAATATGCGTAAGCAAGCAGCTGGTTGGAAGATAGCTTCTCTATAAAGCCTGTATGCCCGCTTGCCTATAATGGCACTGCAAGGCAGGCGGGCGAGAGGGACATTGGTATGACAGCAGTACAGAGTTCTTCACGAGAAAAAATTCTTGCTGCGGCTCGTAATGAGTTTTGGAAGCACGGTTTTGAGAAGGCATCTCTGCGTACGATAGCGCAACAAACACATATGACCACGGGTGCTATCTATGGTTATTTCACTTCAAAACAAGCGCTTTTTGATGCGCTTGTTGAGCCCGCCGCTGCGGGCCTTCTTGCCCTTTTTGAAAAAGCCCAAGAGGATTTCTATGCCTTAAGTCCCGATAGGCAAGGCATGGAAGCCATGCTTGATTACACGCTTGCGGTGAGTAAGCGTATAACTGAAGCACTTTATGCTAATCGTGATTCTTTTTTGCTTGTGTTAGAAAAAGCAGGTGGTACACCATGGGAAAACTACGTTGATCGCTTTGTGGAGATTGAGGTAAAAAGCACGGCTGAATATATTGAAATCTGTAATGTTCGAAGCAATGAGAGTGTGTCTCCCATCTCTGACATTCTGACGCATGCCCTCGCGCGCTCTTATTTTTCCTGTCTCTTTGAAATTTTTTATAATGAGCCGGATGAAAGAATCGCTGCTGCATATATACA
>NZ_CAMXYY010000021.1 GCF_947253395.1 uncultured Olegusella sp. | reverse complement strand
GATTAGAATAACGGTCTCGTGGGCTCGGAGATGTGTATAAGAGACAGTCTATAACGCTTGGAATCCTCTAGAGAGCTACTGGCGTGAGGGCTTTATAAGCTCCTTTTTAACCCAGCTTCAATCCTTCAATCCCGAAAAGCCCAAAGACTACTCCAACAAGTCTGCCGAAAAGCTCTTTGCTGACTACGTCGCCAAATATGACGCTACTCTGGGAGCCAGCACCGAGCACAAAGCTGCGGTCAAGCAGTTTAATGAGGAAAAGCCCTCTGTTATCTGCATCATGAATGAATCTTATTCTGATTTATCCCGCTATGCAAATCTGGGCGGCGCATACAACGGGCCTGAATGGTTCAAAAACTATCAAGGTGCACTCGCCAAAGGCGCTCTCTACGTTGCACCTTACGGTGGAGGTACCTGCAACTCTGAATGGGAACTGATGACCAGCTGCTCGATGGCATTTATGGGTTCTGGCGTCTATCCCTATATGGTCTATAGCATGGAGGGTGTACCCAACATGGCTGCCAGCTTCAAAAAACTGGGGTATGACACCATTGCGATGCATCCTAACCTTGCCACTAACTGGGGACGCGATGTGGTTTACCCCACCTTTGGCTTTGATCGTTTCCTTGATATCAACGACTTTACCGGTGCTGCTCGCCTACGCAACATGGTTACCGATGAGGCAACCTACGACAAGATTTATGAGAGTCTTACGACCAACAAAAACCCGCAATTCTTCCTCAATGTCACTATGCAAAATCACGGCGGTTATGAGACAGGCGCTCTGCCTACAGATATGGTCAAGCACTACCGCGTACATGGTATTAATAACCCTGCTTTGGATGAGTATCTGGCTCTTATCGACGAGTCGGATCGTGCAATGGAGAAGTTCTTAGAGCAACTCTCCAAGCTTGATCGCAAGGTTGTAGTGGTCTTCTTTGGTGACCATCAGCCTTCCATTGCAAATGAATACAACAAGCTCATCACCGATGATCCCTCCGATTTGGTACATCAGGAGCGTGAACGCACAACTGAATACATGATTTGGGCTAACTATGATGTTGCTGGTGCAAAGAAAAATCAGCAGCTCGACACCAGTACCAACTTCCTTGCGGCTGATATGCTGCAGCTTATTGGTGGTCCACTCACCGACCTCAACAAAGCTGAGCTGGTTATGCGACATAGCGACATGCCTGTTCTCAACCTCTTGGGCTACCAAGATAAGTCAGGCACGTGGAATGAGATCAGCACAAAAGCCGCACAAAAGGCAGGCACACCCGCTGCCCAACTACGTCTCGATCTACAAACCCTGCAATATAAGCAGCTCTTTGGCGATGGCATCAAATTCCGCACGGGCACTGGGCACGCAGGGACTGTCTGGGGACGTATTGGTGGTTAAACCACAAGATGCAATGACTCGCCTTGGGATAGGATGTATTTGTTACTTCCAGCAGCCGCCTCGCGCGGCTGCTGCTATAAGGAGAATATGAATGCCAGCTATTATTACTCATCACCTCTTTGGCGAAGATGCCGTAAAACTCCTACCTAAAGATATCGTGAGCAATGAAGAGGAGTTACTTGCCTTTTTGTTGGGCAATCAGGGTCCTGATCCCCTCTTTGCCTGTATAAGCACCTTTCCTGAACAGGCCAAACTCTGCCACAAGCTAGGATGGGAGCTCCACGAACGCAAGATTGTTGATGCATTTTGGGTACTACGCGATGCAGTAAGTCACCTGCGTCGCGAAGACGAGCGCATCGGCCTTGCGTGGTCATTGGGTTATTTAGGCCACTATGCACTCGACAGTGCTGCTCATCCGCTGATTTATGCGCAACAAGACAAACTGGCAAGTGCTGACTATGGTCTTGAAGATGCTGGCGAAGAAATCCACGCTCTGCTCGAAAGTGAGATTGACGTTTGGCTGCTACGCCAACTACGTGGCATAAGCGTTACAGATGTGCCCACGTATTCTTATCTAGCACGTACCGAACGCATTTCACAAGTTGCAGGTGCGCTGATGGCCCAGGTTGGACTGCAGGTCTACGGTCTACCAATAGGTGTTGCTGCCTATGGTGGAGCGGTTGCTGATTACGAATTGGTTTATCGTTTTATTGAGCCTGCAGGTAGTATGCGTACGCGTCTTGTGACAAAGCTTGAGCAGCTGATACGTCCAAATCACTATTCGCGAATCTTGGCAATGGCGCATGTGAGCTGTGAGAGCGATACCTGTACCGCAGCAAACCTTGAGCAGCGTAGGTGGATCAATCCTGCCGATGGTAAACCGCGAAACGAAAGTTTCCCCGACCTCTATCATGTGGGTCTTGAGCGCTGGGAATCACTGTCGCACTGTTTGTCCTCAGGTGACCGTGAAGGCTTTGCGCAAATCGTCGATAGTCTTAACTTCGATGGCAAACCCGATATGGGGTAGTACCTGCAGCTTTTTTGAGCGCCCAATTACAACACTATTGAACCGCCTGCATGAGCGCTTAGCCTATATGCCAAAGAAGGCTTTGAGACCAATTCCGACAAGAACAATACCGCCCACAACTTCAGCTCGATCGCCCAGCAACGTGCCAAGCTTCTTGCCCAACACAATCGCAATGACGCAACTTGTTTGCATATAAATTATCTGTGGCGAGTATTTTACTCTGACCCAGGCCTCTTGCCAGTTGTCAAAATATGTTCAAGTGCTTCTTCATTCAAAATGGGCACCCCTAGCTGCTCTGCCTTGGTGAGCTTGGATCCTGCAGCCTCACCTGCAATCACAAAACTCGTCTTTTTTGAAACCGAACCAGATACCTTGGCACCGAGAGCAAGCAAAGCATTTTTAACTTCACTGCGCCCATGATGAGGAAGCGTACCTGTTAGCACAAAAGTCAAACCGGTTAACGTCTGAGGAATAGAGTCATCCTGTCGTTGTTCTTCGAGCATAACGTTGGCCTGCCGCAAGCGCTCAATTACCGCAAGGTTATCGGCAATCTTAAAGAAGGACACCACCGAGGCAGCAATCTTGGGTCCAATACCCTCAACCTGTGCAATATCTTCTTCGCTTGCAAGCTGTAGAGTCTCAAGACTGCCAAAATGCTGGGCGAGCAAGCGAGCAACATGAGCGCCCACCATACGAATACCCAGACCAAAAAGTACACGTGCCAAACCACGACTCTTGGACTCTTCAATCTCGCTCATCACTTTTGTCGCAATGGTTTTTCCTACAAGAATCGCCTCTCCAGCCTCATGGTCTTTGCTGGTGGTCTCGTAGCTGCGACCAGTTTCAACGGCAGCGAGCTGTGCTGCTGTTAGGTAGTAAAAGTCTGCCACATCGCTCAGCAGGCCTTGGGCAACCATGCGCTCAACAATTTGGTCTCCTAGACCATCTATATCCATCGCACCACGACTTACCCAGTGCAGCAAACGCTCTGTTGCCTGGGAAGGGCAGTCCATAGACACGCAGCGGAAAGCTACCTCGCCTTCTTCGCGCACAACAAGCGACCCACAGCTGGGACAGTGCGTAGGCATTTCAAACTCAACAGCGGTAGCGGGACGTAACTCACGCACAGGTCCTACTATCTCGGGAATAACGTCCCCTGCTTTACGAACAATCACGGTATCGCCCACGCGCACATCTTTACGACGAATTTCATCAAGATTGTGCAAGGTAGCGCGCGCAATCGTTGAGCCCGAAACCACTACAGGATCAAATTCTGCCACCGGTGTCAACACGCCTGTACGACCTACTTGAATGCGAATTTCACGCAGCACTGTGGTCTTCTCCTCAGGCGGAAATTTGAAAGCAATACTCCAGCGTGGTGCACGGGCGGTAGCGCCCAGCGCGGCTTGACCTGCAAGCGAATCAACTTTTACCACAACGCCATCAATGTCATAGTCAAGCTCTTCTCTGTGAGCAAGCGCAGCCTCACAGTAGGCATGTACCTCAGCCGCAGAGGCACAGCGACGCGCATGTGGATTGACATGAAAACCACAGTCGCGCAGCCAATCCAAAAAACCAGCTTGCGTGCTAACGGCGAGTGGTTCCTCATCGGCCACCGCATAGATAAAGGTTGCGAGGTCACGTGCAGCCGTCACCTTGGAATCTTTTTGGCGCAAACTACCTGCTGCAGCATTGCGCGGATTAGCAAAAGGCTGAAGGCCAGCAGCATCGGCATCCTCATTGAGGCGCACAAAGCTATGCTTGGGCATGTAAACTTCACCGCGAACTTCAATGGATTGCCCTAGCCCACCGCCCGTCACCTGTGCAAGTCCTGCTTGTGCCAAAGTACGAGGCACATCAGAAATTGTCAGCACGTTTGCAGTAACATCCTCGCCCGTTGTGCCATCACCGCGCGTCGCTGCACGTACTAATCTTCCATCGCGATAGGTCAGAGCAACTCCCAAGCCATCAATTTTTAGCTCACAGGTAAAGGCAACATCTTTACCACCCAACGACTCTACCGTACGTTCAAGCCACTCATCCAACTCGTCTAGATTCATGGCATCATCGATGGAATACATGCGTTGTGCATGCGTTACTGGCGTAAATGCACGGTCAACAAAACCACCGATACGCTGAGTATAAGAATCGGGTGTCAATAACTCGGGATGCTCTGCTTCGATATGCTGCAGCTCACGTAAATAGCGATCAAACTGTGCATCGGTCAACTCGGGGTTATCTTGCACATAGTATTGATAGGCAGCGCGGTCAAGGATGGCGCGAAGTTCAACTGCTCGCTCGGCAGGCGTTTGCGCTGGAGATTGAGGAGCTGTATCCAGCTGTTTGTCTTCACCAAAAAGCGAAGTCTGCCAAAGCTCATCATTAGTTTGTTCTGCCACGTTGCCCCCTTGTATGTGCTTTAGTTATCTATCCTAACGCATGCAGACGACACAAAATGTCTGCCTATCTAACTTCTGAGATACCACGAAACGGTTCTGCCACGTAAGGCAGAACCGTTTCGCTCATATTTGTACTAATGAGGCTGTCTAGCTGGATTTATGCCATCAGCTTGCACACATTTTGGGCAAAGCTTACAGGATCTTTCACAGGAAGACCTGCCATAAGCAATGCCTGATCTAACAACAATGAACTCATCAAATTGAGCTTGTCTGTATCTCCTGCTTGCTGGGCAGCACGCAACTTTTCAAATACAGGATGTGTTGCATTAAGCTGCAGGACACGCTGAGCACCAATCTGGGGCATACCTTCGGGACCTTCGGATATGACACGTTCCATCTCCAGAGAAATGGGTCCTTCGGAGGCAATAACAGCAGGTGCATCTGTAGCAAGCGGCGATACGGCAACTTTTGAGATTGCATCACCCAACGCTGACTTCATAGCTTCAAGCAGTTCCTTGTTTTCATCCGCCGTTTCTTCGGCCTGTTTCTTTTCCTCATCCGTTGCCAGGTCGAGCTCGCCCGAGCTAACGTTTTTGAATGCGCATGTGCGCTCCTTGGCTTCCTCACCCTCTTTGGCCTCAGGGGTCCAGCTGTAGTCACGCATCATTTGCAAGCAAAACTCATCAACATCTTCTGTCATCAACAACACGTCAAAGCCATGGTCAAGCACAGAATGCACCACGGGCATCTTTTCTAGACGCTCGCGATCCTCACCTGCAGCATAGTAAATAACATCTTGTCCTTCAGGCATAGCAGCTACATACTCTGCCAAGGTCACCAGACGCCCCTGCTTTGCTGACCAATACAGCAACAAGTTTGCGAGCGAATCTTTCTTGGCACCATAACTAGCGTAAATACCGTACTTTAGGCCACGGCCAAAATGCTCAAAAAACTTCTCATAGTCTTCGCGTGCATCGTCGCGCATGGTCTGCAGTTCACTGGAAATCTTGCGCTCTACACGCCGAGCAATTGCCTGAAGCTGACGCGTCTGTTGCAGGGTTTCGCGCGAGATATTGAGTGCAATATCGGGACTGTCAACCACGCCATGAACAAAGTTGTAGTAGTCAGGCAGCAAATCTGCGCATTTATCCTGGATTAACACGCCACGGCTATAGAGTTGCAGACCTTTCTCATAGTCACGACTATAAAGATCAAAGGGAGGCTCACTGGGCACAAAGAGCAGTGCATTATATTCAAGCGTACCTTCGGCGTGCAAAGAGAAGGTGCGCAAAGGCTTCGAATAGTCATGGAAGCTTTGCTCGTAGAACTCATCGTATTCATCCTGGCTCACCTCAGAAGGACGACGGCGCCAGATGGGTGTCATAGAATTTAGTGTCTCGAGCTCGGTATACTCTTCCCACTCAGGCGTATAATCCTCAGGTTTGGGCTCAGGAGCAGGTTTTTGGCGACTCTTAGTCACCAACATACGTACGGGATAACGTACATAGTTGGAATAACGTTTAATCAGATTGCGCAGCTGCCACTCTTCTAAATAGTCGCTATATTTTTCGTCGTCGGTATCATCGCGCAGAGTCAGGATAACATCGGTACCATTGTTGCGGCCCTCAAGCAATGCATCTGCAGCGATAGGCATAACACTGTAGCCATCAAGACCGTTGGACTCCCACACATGAGCCTCGTCAGAGCCAAAGGCACGACTTACCACGCGCACGTTCTTTGCCACCATAAAGGCAGAATAAAAGCCCACGCCAAACTGACCAATAATCTCGGCTGCGCTATGGGAATTTTCCTCGTTTTTCTCATCTGCTGCCTGTACATTGGCTGCCTTAAATTCCTCTGACCCAGAATGTGCAATGGTGCCTAGATTACGGTCAAGTTCTTCTGCACTCATGCCAATACCGTTGTCAGAAATCGTCAACGTATGCGTATCCTTATCCACACTCAGCCGAATCTGCAGTTCATCATCACCCAGCTTGCAAGTAGGATCAGTCAAACTTGCAAAATACAGCTTGTCAACCGCATCAGAGGCGTTAGAGACAAGCTCACGCAAGAAAATCTCGCGATTGGTATAGATGGAGTTAATCATAAGGTCCAAGAGCTTTTTGGACTCAGTCTTAAACTGGTGCATAGCGCAATGCCCCCTTCGATTGGATACAGAATCAACAAAACATATGGTACCCAAAAGAAGGAAATCTAAGCGCTATACACTAAGATTTCTACTTTTCTTTCTGCGTCTCGCGAGCGGTCTAGCCCAGCATACTGTGGTAAAGCTCTTCGTAGCGCTTGGCCGAAACATTCCAACTAAAGTCGCGAGTCATTGCACGACATACCATTGCATCCCAGCTATGTCTGCGCGTAAAGTAAACCGTCTTAGCATAGTTAACTGCATTGAGCAACAACCATGAATCGTAGTGGTTAAACGAGAAGCCCACGCCCGTCTCTTCGTATTCGTTATACGGCTCAACCGTATCGCGCAGGCCACCAGTCTCACGCACAATAGGCAGTGCACCATAACGCATAGCAATAAGTTGCGTGAGACCGCAGGGCTCAAAACGACTAGGTACCAGCATGGCATCGGCTGCTGCATAAATCTTGGACGAACGCTCGCCCGAGTACATGATGGAACTAGAGACAGTGCCGTGGTGACGCCACTCAAGATCACGGAACATATTTTCAAGATCGCTATCGCCTGTACCAAGCAAAACAAACTGCGTATTACCGTCAGCAACCATGTCCTCAGCAATGGTGCCCACCAAGTCAAGTCCTTTTTGGTTGGTAAGACGCGAAATCAAGCCAATGACCATCTTGCTTGGATCCTCAACAAGGTCAAGCTCACGCTGAAGTGCCAGCTTGTTTTCGGCTTTGCCTTTAATGACATTGCGCGAGGAATAGTTATATGTCAGATGCTTGTCAGTCTTGGGGTTGTTGACCTCATAGTCAATACCGTTAACAATACCCACCATCTTGGAGGCATGGTAGCGCATAATGCCATCAAGATCTTCGCCATACTCACTAGTCTGAATCTCACCTGCATACGTCTCGGATACCGTAGTTATCCGGTCAGCGTAAACAATGCCACCCTTGAGCATGTTGGCATCATTGCGATACGCATTGGCTGCACTTGAATAACCACATTTATCCAGTGCAAATGCCTCATCAGGAATACCCGAAACGCGCTGCATACGTTCGCGTTCACAAATACCTTGGAAGCGCAGGTTGTGAATGGTGATTGCACACTTGGTATTGCGCGAAAGATCCGTGTCATAAAAGAGCGTACGCAAAAACACTGGTACAAGTCCTGCTTGCCAATCGTGGCAGTGGATAATATCAGGAGTCCAGCCAATAACCGGCAATGCTGCTAGTACTGCTTTATCAAAGAAAATGAACTTCTCGATGTCATCATACATATTGGTATAGGGTGCGCCCCAACCAAAGAAATCCTCATTATCGAGGAAGTAGTAGGTAACATCATCTTGGTCGAAGGTCTCAACACCCACAAAATGGTTACCAATACCTCCCATATCCATCCAAAAGTCGCAGACATGCGTCATGCGATCTTTGTACTCTTGGGGCAAGACATTGTATTTGGGAATAATAACGCGCACATCCACCCCATCGGCTACCAAAGCCTTGGGCAGTGCGCCCATAACATCAGCGAGTCCACCCGTTTTGATAAAGGGATAGCACTCGGAGCCAACGAACAGAACCTTAGGTGCAGCCATGGCTTGCCTTCCTCCCGTTCGCACCGGCTTTTACGTCCGGGCGTCACCGTCACTCTTTTAGTTTAGCGAAACTGACTCAATCTCGCAGCAGCACTGCCAAGCAACCCGTGAGCGGCGTTAAACAGAGCCTCGGAACGCACGTAAACGCATGCTTTAGCCTCGCGTCCAAGGCCAGCTCCAATCACAACTAATCTGTGTGAGGACGGACTGATGACCTATCATCACAGCCAGCCACGGTTCGCCTCCCTTGGCTGTCACATACCGCAGAGTTCTTCATTCTAGGTGCCATCCGCGGCATATTTCTTTCTGGATTGCCAAACGCCACGTTCTACTTCACTTTTTTAGCCAAAAGCCACGTTTCATTTCACCCGGAAAAAATCTACCTGGGCAAACGTCAAGCCCTTTGAAATAGAGTGTGGCTTTTGACATTTTTTCTGAAATAGAACGTGGCTTTTGGCAAGCAGGGCCGTGTTGATTGAAATAGAACGTGGCGTTTGGCTCAGCACACGAAATCAGATTGATGAGCTGTCACAAAAAGGCAGCCCACCCAAAAGTGAGCTGCCGACAGAGGGAGTGCAAGTAAACTCTAGAGCTTAAAACTCGAGGTTATGCTCATCTTCCTTAGAGAAGAGATGCACCGCATTACCTGGGAAAGAGAACGAAATCGTCGTTTCAGGAGCAAATGCCGTTAACCCTGACTTTGCTAGCTCGGTAGTCTGAACGATAACGATAACATCTTGACCCCTGGCATTCAGATGCAGATGAATTGAAGAACCCATCATCTCGGAGACCTCAACGCTACCGTTAAGCGTATTAGCTGCGGGAGGCTCGTTGGTATCAAGTTCCAAGTGCTCGGGACGAACGCCCAACGTAATGGCCTGGCTTTGGACATCATGTGCAAGGAGACGCTCTTGCTTTTCTGCGCTTGGCTCAACTACAACATCACCTATGACCACCGTGTAGCTATCACCCTTGCGTACGAGTTCAGCATCAAAGTAGTTCATCTGAGGTACGCCAATAAAGCCTGCAACAAAGAGATTGGCGGGATGATCAAAGACTTCCTGAGGAGTGCCAACCTGCTGTACCACACCATCTTTCATGATGACAATGCTGTCACCCAAAGTCATGGCCTCGGTTTGATCATGCGTGACATAGATAAAGGTAGTGTCAATACGCTGACGCAACTTAATGATCTCTGCACGCATCTGGTTGCGCAGCTTTGCGTCAAGGTTGGAGAGCGGCTCATCCATAAGCAGGACTTTGGGCTCACGAACAATAGCACGGCCGATAGCAACGCGCTGGCGCTGGCCACCAGACAGGGCCTTGGGCTTACGCTCAAGGTACTCAGTGATGCCTAAAATCTCTGCAGCTTCACGAACCTTATGGTCAATCTCGCTCGCCTCAACCTTGCGGAGTTTAAGGGGGAAAGCAAGATTGTCATAAACGGTCATGTGAGGATAGAGAGCATAGCTCTGGAAAACCATTGCGATGTCGCGATCCTTGGGCGCCACATCATTCATAAGTTTGTCGTCAATCAGCAGCTCACCGCGGGTAATCTCCTCTAGGCCTGCAACCATGCGCAGGGTAGTAGACTTGCCGCAGCCCGAAGGGCCAACGAGAACAACAAACTCACGGTCAGCAATTTCAAGGTTGAAGTCCTCTACTGCCAAAACACCCTCATCAGTTACCTTGAGATTGTGCTTCTTCTTGGGGGCTTGAGCTTTTTTGCCAAACAAGCCCTTCTTTGCCTCGGTGTTGGGATACACCTTTTCGATATGACGTAGACTTACTGTTGCCATGAGTGCTTCACACTCCTTTCATACTGGGTGGTGAGGTCGGCAATGTGTGCCGCCAGACTTTTGCTCAGCTGGCCAGGCACAAGACGCCACTGCCAGTTGTCGCCGAGAATTCCCGGCGAATTGATACGAGAATCTGCACCAAGACCCAGATAATCCTGAATCTGTGCCATAAAAAGCTGTGCTTTGCTTGCCATACCTGCGCGTACAAAAGCCCAAGGCAGATCGGACTCATCTTTTGCCTTGAGATATTTTATTGCCGCTGCCAAATCACTTGCTTGGACCTCTTGTGCCCATGCACCAATAGGCGCGTTGTCATGAGAACCTACATAGCACACACAATTTTGGGGATAGTCTTCTGGCATAATGCCTGCATTATCCTGATCGCGTGAGTCAAAGGCAAATTGCATAATCCTCATCCCTGGAAGGGCAGATTGAGCAAGCAATTCACGTACTTCAGTTGTCAAGTAACCCAAATCCTCAGCAATCAAGCCACAATCCCCAATGGCAGATTTAATAGCATGGACAAGACGGATACCAGGACCTTTGACCCAGTGGCCGTCTTTGGTGGTTGTCGCACCATAGGGTACCGCCCAATAACTCTCGATACCGCGGAAGTGATCAATGCGAATGACATCAAACAGACGAGCGGCACCAGCAGCACGACGACGCCACCAGCCAAAATCATCAGCTTCCATTGCTTCATAATCGTACAAAGGGTTACCCCAAAGCTGACCGGTTGTTGAAAAATTATCAGGTGGTACACCTGCAACAAACGTAGGGACGTTCAGTTCATCCAACTGAAAGTTTGCAGGCTCAGCCCAAACATCGGCAGAATCCATTGCCACATAAATTGGCAGGTCACCAATGATGCCCACACCCCGTTTGTGTGCGTAGCGACGCAATTCTTCCCACTGCTGGAAGAAGAGATACTGCGTATACACAAAGAGACGCACATCACTCGCAAGTTTTATGCGATATGCCTCGCAAGCTTTGCGGTCATGTAGGCGAATAGCCTCATCAGGCCAATCGGTCCAAGCAACCATACCAAAGTGACGCTTGACGGCCATAAACAGCGCATAGTCATCAAGCCAAGTGGCATTTTTCCGAGCAAAGCTCGCAATTTTTGCAGCATCACGCTGCCAGCCACGCTCGCAAGCCAAGGCTAAAAGTGATAGGCGATGCTCATAGAGCGCCTGGTAGTCAACACGCGCAGGATCATTTCCCCACTCAACTGCCATAAGCTCTTTTGCCTTAAGAAGTCCATCTTGGACAAGCAAGTCAAGGTCGATCAAGTAGTGATTACCTGCAAAAGTCGAAGGACTTTGGTAAGGCGAATCTCCATAGCTCGTAGGACCTACCGGCAGCAATTGCCACCAGCTCTGCTTTGCTGCAGCAAGAAAATCAATCCACTCGTGTGCAGCAGCGCCTAAGCTACCAATACCATAGGGCGATGGTAGTGAAAAAAGCGGAGCTATGATGCCACTCGACCTCTCCATGGCTAACCCTTCACAGCGCCAGCTGCGACGCCCTTGATGATGTGCTTCTGGCAGGCAAGATAGAAAGCAACAACAGGAATAATGGCAAGCAAAATCAAAGCCATCGTTGCACCTAGATCGACGGTGCCGTAACTACCCTTGAGGTACTGAATATGGATAGGAATTGTGCGGTACTCATTGGTATCAAGCACCAAATAGGGCAGAAGGTAGTCGTTCCAGACCCACATAATTTCAAGGATACCCACGGAGATAAGAGTGGGTTTAAGCATGGGCAAAACGACGAGGAAGAAGGTGCGAACCGGTCCACAACCATCAATTGCAGCCGCTTCTTCAATCTCAAGAGGAATTGCCTTCACAAAGCCCGAGAACATAAAGATGGCAAGACCTGCACCAAAACCCAGATAGATGATGGGAATGGTAAAGGGATTGTCCATGTGTAGCACATAGGCGGTACGAGACAGGGTAAACATAACCATCTGGAAGGGCACTACCATCGAGAAGACGCAAAGGTAGTACACAGCCTTGCAAAACAGCGAGTTCACACGCTGAATATACCAAGCAGCCATCGAGCAGAACACCAAAATAAGTGCTACTGATAAAACAGTAATGATGACCGAATAGAGAGCAGAGCTTGCAAAAGGATAGTTACCGAAGGTCATTCCCTTGATGAAGTTACCCCAACCAGCAAAGCTGTCTGCTGTAGGCAAAGCAAAGGTCTCGGTCTTGACAAAGGTATTTTTCTTAAATGAGTTGATAACCACAGCAACCATAGGCAGTACCCAAGCAATGCAGATAATTGCAAGTGTCACCGACAAGGTAGTCTTGGTACGACGCTCGGCAGCGAGCGTCTGTTCTTTTGTCTTTGCCATTACTGCTGCACCTCCCTTCTACGGGTGTAAAAGAGCTGAGCCAAACCAAGTGCCGCGACGAGTACAAAGAAGATGACTGCCTTGGCCTGTGCAACACCGCGAGCTGCAGTAGCAGAGCCATAGAAGGTGTTGAAGATGTTAAGTGCCAACATCTCAGTCGTATTGATGGTATTGCCATCAGGCTGGATGATGTAAGGCAGACCACCAGTAAGAGCAAGGTTCTGGTCAAAGAGCTTAAAGCCATTGGTAAGCGACAAGAACATGCAGATGGTAATCGAGGGCATGACATTGGGAATTGTCACCTTAAAGAGGGTCTGTAGCTTGGTTGCACCGTCAATCTTGGCGGCCTCAAGCATATCCTCAGGCACAGCCTGCAGACCGGCAATATAAATAATCATCATATAGCCAACCTGCTGCCAGCACATCAAGATGATAAGACCCCAAAAACCGTAGGAAGTATTAAGCAATATTGATGTGTTATAGGCGCGCAATATGCCATCAAAAATCATCGACCAGATATAACCCAAAACAATGCCGCCAATAAGGTTGGGCATAAAGAAGACCGTACGGAAGAGATTGGAACCCTTGATGTTTTGGGTGAGTACGTAGGCAACGGTAAAGGCCAACACATTGATAAGCACGAGACTTACCACTGCGGTAAGAGCTGTGTACCAGAAAGAGTGCTGGAAACTTTCATCAGCTAAAGCCGTTGCAAAGTTTGCAAATCCAACAAACTGAGCGTTGGAGACAAGCCTAAAGCTACACAGCGACAAATACATGCCTTGGATAAAGGGCCAAATGAAGCCGATGCAAAATGCAGCAAACACGGGCAGAATAAAAAGCCATGCCCAATGGCGTGTAGACCTGCGGATTGAATTTCCAGTCTTGAGCTTAGCAGCCATTCTCTCTCCTTTCTGCTTCTCAAAATGAATTCAATACAGAGTGGCATTTGGGTAAAGAGCCAAGACGGGGCAATTTCATCCCGTCCTGGCTCCAAACTAAATCGCTAGCACGAGTTGCTCAAGCTTAGGCATTTGCCTTTGCGTACTGGGTTGCCCAGCCATCGACAAAGGCAGTCTTGACTGCATCCCAGTTTGCATCGGTCTGATCAGCGCAGTAAGCATTCATAGCCGAGACAAGAGCTTTACGGTAATCATCAACGTTGGGCTGATAGTTGGTAGCCCAGTCCATGACATAGTGGCCCTTCTCGGTGTAAGCAGCAGCATCGTTGAGATAGGCGTTGGTAGACTCTGCAGCGTTCTGGAACGGCATAATGCCAAGCTGCTCGACAAGCTGAGCAGAAGCGTCTGCATCGGTAACCAGCCAGACCATGAAGTCTTGGGTTGCCTTCTGCTGCTCTTCGGAAGAGTTGGTGTTGATGGCCCAGCAGTTCTCGGTACCGCAGTTGAGACCGGCCTTCTCCTCACCCTCAACGCCACAATAATAAGGAATCATCGTGGTGTTCTTCTGAGCCTCTGCATAGGTGGCATACTGCCAGCTGCCCTGAATATCGAAGGCTGCCTTGCCATCGATGAACTCCTGACCATTGGAGTAGGAAGTGTCGGTAGAGAGAGTCTTGGGGTCAACGGTGCAGTTGTTGATGCACAGGTCAAAGAGCATCTTGTAGTTAGGCAAAAACTCACCCGTGATGGTCTTGGGGCACTCCTCCCACTTCTTGCCAGCCTTCTTCTCCTCATAGAAGTACTCGAGGTTTGCCATGTGGCCAGTAAAGCGCCAAGAACTGTCATCGGTCATATCGCATGCAGTGAAAGCGTCAAATCCAAGCTCATCCTTGCGAGCATGAATGTCTTCGACAACCTTCTTGAGACCATCGAAGTTGGTGATATCATCCATGCTGTGGCCAGCCTTCTCAACAAGGTCCTTGTTGACAATGATGCCGTAGCACTCATAGCAGTAACCCTGGGAGACCATCTTGCCCGTCTCATCAAAGAGGTCGTAGGTATCGTCAATCTCTTCCTTCTGGATTGCGGTGCC
This sequence comes from uncultured Olegusella sp., assembly GCF_947253395.1. Classification (GTDB taxonomy): domain Bacteria; phylum Actinomycetota; class Coriobacteriia; order Coriobacteriales; family Atopobiaceae; genus Olegusella. The sequence continues at coordinate 5,511 of NZ_CAMXYY010000021.1, read as the reverse complement.
CTTGAGGTCAACTGCATACTCACCCCAGGACTTGACGCCTGCGGCGTTGCCGATAACAAAGAGCGTAGGAGCCTTATCAGCCTTGTCCATGTCAGCGGTAAGGGACTGCTCATAGGTACCCGCTGCTGCAGTCTTAACCTTGACAGAGACGCCCTTCTCATCGCTGTACTTCTTTGCGAGCTTCTGGAGGAGCTCATCAATCTCGGGCTTGAAGTTGAGCCAATAAACAGTAGCGCCACCCTCGTCTGCGGAGGAACCAGCACCACCCTTGCCACCCTTACCACCGCAAGCAGCGAGGGTTGTTGCTGCAACAAGACCTGCAGTACCCAAGAAAGCCTTACGTGTCATTTTCTTGCTCATACCAAATCCTTTCCCTCTGTTTATTCTTCCCGCATCTTGTGATGCGTTCGAGCCCTACATAACGTGTCCTACATAACGAGCCGTGCCTACTTTGTTACATCTACAAAGCAACTGGAGCGATGGTGCCTCCCTTCCGCAGATATGTCTCCACACGGATGTGCCGCGTAGAATCCTTCTTATTGAGCATCGAGAGCAGCGTATCGACAGCAAGCTCTCCCAGCTCTATCTGGGGTTGTACCAAGGTGGTTAAGGTGGGAATGACAAAGTACGACAGCTCAATTCCGTCGATGGCAATAAGCGAAAAATCCTGGGGGACAATCAAGCCTTCATCATGAAGAGCTTTAAGCGCAGCAATTCCCAGAGAATCGGCTACCGCAAAAAGAGCTGTTACTTCGGGGTGATTTTGAATGAGTGAACGAGTTCCCGCATAGGCTGCCTCAAGCGAAAAATCCAATGCATTAACGACAAGATTTTCATCGACCGTCAGTCCTGCTTCACGAAGAGCGCAACAATATCCGCGATAGCGAAGCTCGGAGATAGAGTGATCCTCTTTTGCTGCAAGCAGCACCGCTATATGCTTGTGACCCAGCTCAATAAGTTTATTTGTTGCCTGAAAAGCAGTTGCTTCGTCATCAATAGCAACCGAGGAATAGCAACTTTCATCGAGGCTGCCAAACTGATTGGCATGAGTACAACAAATGACTGGAACACCAATGGAAGCAATATCCTCAGGGTTATAGTCAAAACGACCGCCAAGCAAGATAACACCGCGTAGGCGCTTAGACTGAACGAGTGCTGCCGCAGCTGCAACTTCATCAGAATCAAACTCAAGTTGATCGATCACCATGGTGTATCCCGCACGATCGATGTGCTGTCCGATAGTGCGCACGATGGGGGTATAAAATGTGTTTTCTGCACCACGAATCACTACACCAAGGTGTTTTGCTTGGGTTTGTACAAGGTCGCGAGCGCTGATATTGGGTACGTAGCGAAGCTCGCGCACAGCATCCATAACCTTGACTCGAGTTTCTGCGCTCACATCGGGATGACCGTTGATTGTACGAGAGACTGTACTCACTGCAACGCCGCTCAATGCTGCAACGTCTTTGATAGTGGCCAAGGTCTCCCCCCTTCGACTCATCTGTGCAAGACTTGTTTATCTTGCTATTGGAAACGTTACTGGTAACGTTTCCAACTGTCCTTATTCTATCTTCTAACATAAAAAAGGGGCACAGGCGTGCCCCAGATTCTAGGTGAGCGGTTAGTTTTGCTCGGCAAGCGTCACTTACACAATACGTGCTTTATATCCCGCTTCTTCAACTGCCTTGATAAGTGCGCTATCACGAACAAGCAAAGCTGCGTCAAGATCAGCTGTGCCCTCCTCCAAATTGACAGTGACATTCTTGACACCCTTAATACCCTCAAACGCTTGCGTGACATGAGCTGCGCAATGTTGGCACATCATGCCCTCAACCTTGAGCTGCTTGTGAGACATTTCTTCCTCGCCTTCTATCAATGCAGACTGACTCTCCTGCATGACGCTGATATTTTGACTGCTACATTTGAGCTTCTTTGGCTTCCATAAACGCAAAAGCAAGGCATTGCTTACCACAAAAACGCTCGAGGCACCCATAGCTGCAGCGCCAATCATCGGATTAATTTGGACGCCCCAAGGTACAAGCACGCCCGCCGCGATGGGAATGCAAAGTGCATTGTAAAAGAGCGCCCAGAAGAGACCTGACTTGATTTTTTTAAGCGTTGCCTGTGACAAGTCGATAGAGCTTGCTACATCGTTGGGATCGGAGTGCATCAATACAATGTCTGCTGACTCAATGGCAACATCGGTACCTGCACCAATAGCAATACCAATATCAGCACGAGCAAGTGCAGGCGCATCGTTAATACCATCACCTACCATAGCAACCGTGCTACCCGTCTTTTGTAGTTCGCGAATTTTTTGCTCTTTTTCCTGCGGGAGCACGCCTGCAATAACCTCATCAACACTCACTGCTTGAGCTACTGCTGTTGCGGTGGTCAACTGATCGCCAGTAAGCAGTAAGGTTTTGATGCCCATGCCACGCAGGCGTCGTATTGCCTCGGCGCTACTCGCTTTGATGGGATCAGCAACGGCAAGCATCCCAACAGCTCGCGTACCTTCCGCAAAAAAGATTGGAGTTTTGGCCTGGGCTGCAGCAGTCTCAGCCGCAGCAAGCAGAGCTCCCAGCTCGACACCTTTTGTCTCCATCAGGCGACGATTCCCCGCAAAAATCTGCTGGCCCTCCAAAATTCCTGTCAGTCCGCCACCATCAATTTGCTGAAAATTTTGCACAGCAATAGCATGTCCGTCTTGATCCTTATAGGCTTCTGCCCAACTAATGATAGCGCGCGCTAAAACATGTTCGCTTTTTTGTTCAAGCGCATAAGCAAGTCTTGCAAGGTCATCTTCGTTAACGCCCTTTGCGACAACAACATCGGTGACCTGAGGTGCTCCCTCCGTGATAGTGCCTGTCTTGTCCATCACGACCATATCAACCTTACACGCACCCTCAAGAGCCTCGGCACTCTTGATAAGGATGCCATGTGCTGCTCCCCTGCCAGTACCCACCATAACGGCGGTGGGAGTGGCAAGACCTAAAGCACAGGGGCAAGAAATCACCAGTACCGATACCGCATGCATAAGCGCTACTGAAAGTCCCCCGCCCAAAAGCAACCAAACTATCAGCACTATCGAAGCAATACCAATAACTGCCGGTACAAATACACCAGCGATCTTGTCTGCCACGCGCTCGATAGGAGCTTTGGAGCTGGTAGCTTCGTCAACCAAGCGGATAATGGCAGAAAGTGTCGTATCGTCTCCAACTGCTCGAGCCTCAATTGTCATCCATCCCGAGGTGCTCGTCGTGGCAGCGCTCACCTTTGAACCCACCTTTTTTTCTGCAGGAAGAGGCTCGCCTGTGATTGCAGATTCATCTACCAAAGCAGAACCTTCAAGTACCACACCGTCTACAGGCAAAGACTCGCCAGCGCGCACGATAACGTGCTCACCGAGGCGCACGTCCTCGGCAGGAACCTGTTGCTCTTCTCCGTCACGCATAACATTTGCCGTTTTTGGAGCCAGATTCATAAGCGAAGCAATCGCATCAGTAGTGTGGCCTTTTGCCCGAGCTTCAAAGTACTTACCCAAGGTAATCAAAGTCAAAATCATACCTGCAGAGTCAAAGTACAAATCATGCGAAGCTACCATCGCCTGGGTAAAATCGCTGCCACCAAGCGCCCAAGCCATGCGCAAAGTCGCTGCAAGCGCATACATTACTGACGATGCAGTGCCAATAGCAATCAAACTATCCATATTGGGCGATAGCTGTCCTAAGCTGCGAAAACCAAGCACAAAGTAATGACGATTAACCAAAAGGATAGGCAGCAACAAAAGCAGCTCAACAAGCGCCCGCACCATCATCCCTTGTTGACCCGCAAAAAATAGCAATTGAGGCCATCCAAACATGGGCCCCATTGCAATATAAAAAAGCGGCAATTCAAAGATTGCGGAGATAATGAACTGGCGAAGCTTTTCTTCTTGAGTCTTGCGCGCAATCTCTCCAGGCGCAAAAACAGCAACGTCCTTTTTACTTATATCTAAATGCTGTCTACGCAGAGCGCCATAACCTGCTTTTTCTACGCTTGCCACGACCGCCTGGACTGTTGCAGACAAGCCATCATAATCTAGGGTCATTGAATTTTTAAGTAAGTTAACATCCGCAGCGCTCACCCCTGGCACCGCAGCTGCGGCTTTGCCCACACGAGCAGCACAAGCAGCACAAGTCATGCCGGTAATATCAAGAGTTTCTTTCATGTCTTTCCCCAAAACCCAACCTCACATCTTTAAGCTGGCATAGCAACAGTCTTTAGGCGCCAAATTTCTTGAGTAGGGCCATAAGCTCATCAAGCACTTCGGTATTACCCACTTGGATCTGCTCAACTACACAGGTTTCTAAATGCTCTTTGAGCACCATGCGACTCACTGCTTTGACTGCACTTTCCACAGCAGCAAGCTGTGTGAGTACGTCGCCACAATATCGATTGTCATCAATCATGGCTTTTACACCATTAAGCTGACCAATCGCGCGATTGATACGACGAGTAACATCCCCTCTCAGCTCATCCGAGCGAGACGTCTGCTTATATGCGCACTGCTTCGCCATCCGCATCCCTCCTCATTTATGCTGTAGTTAAAGACAATATACCCCTATGGGGTATATCATAATCAGACAGCAGCTTATATGAAGAAAAGGACAAGCCCCTACTTTTCGAGCTGGCGGAATTTTTCCTGCATGGTGGGATTGCCCCAAGTAAGCTTACGAATAGTAAGACCCTGTGCTTTATCATTAGCAAGTCGTAGTTGATTTTCGGAAGATAAGAGGTTGTCTTTAACTTTTTGCAGATGTGAGATTGTCTTGTCAATTTCTTCGATGGCTGCGTCAAAACGTTTTGACGCAGCGGCAAAATTTTTGGAGAAACCATCCTGGAAATTCTGCATCTTTTCTTCGAACTGTGTCACATCGATATTTTGCTGACGAATCTCAGCCAATTCACGGCGAGCATCAGCTGCCGATAAAGCAGCATTACGCAAAAAAGAAATGAGCGGAATAAAGAACTGCGGACGGATGACATACATCTTGGGATAACGATAGGACACATCCACAATGCCTTGATTGTAAAGTTCACTTTCAGGCTCAAGCAGACTGACAAGCACAGCATATTCACAGCCCTTACGACGCCGATCAGCATCTAGTTTGGCAAAAAAATGCTCATTCGTCTTTTGGTTGCGCGCATCCGAACTAGCAGATTCATTTTTCATCTCAAACATGATAGAGAGTAGTTCAACCCCATCGTCAGCTTCTTCACGAAAGATGAAATCCCCCTTTGTGCCCTCAGAAGCATCGTTATCTTTCTCAAAATATGCCTGAGGAAATGCGGTCATACGAATCTTGTTGAATTCATTTTGGCAATGCTGCTCTAAAGACTCCCCTACCAATTTGACCGAAAGTTTAGATTTCATATCCTTAAGCTGAGAAATCTCTTCTTCGCGAAGTTTGATGAGAGCATCACGACCAGCCAGCTGCTCAGACATCTGCATTTGCAAGGTATTAACGC
>NZ_CAMXYY010000020.1 GCF_947253395.1 uncultured Olegusella sp. | reverse complement strand
TGCTAAGGAATGCAAACCAAAGCTCATTATTGCGGGCGCTTCAGCATATCCACGCATTATCGACTTTGAACGCTTTGCTGAAATTGCGCATTCGGTGGGGGCATATCTGATGGTGGATATGGCACATATTGCAGGTCTTGTGGCTGCGGGCCGACATCCTAGCCCCTTCCCCTATGCCGATGTAGTCACTACAACGACACATAAGACTTTGCGCGGTACACGCGGTGGGATGATCCTTACCAATGATGAGGAGCTTAACAAAAAGATAAACTCGGCGGTGTTTCCTGGTACACAGGGCGGCCCGTTGATGCATGTTATTGCGGGTAAGGCAGTTGCTTTGGGCGAGGCACTCAAACCTGAGTTTACAGCCTATATCGATCAGATGCTTCTTAACTGTCAAGCTCTAGGACAAGGCATGGTTGACCGTGGGCTTGCGCTTGTATCAGGTGGCTCTGATAATCATTTGCAGCTGGTAGATTTAACTCCCTTAGGTGAAGTTACTGGTCGTGATGCCGAGCTTGTGCTTGAAAAGGTGGGTATTACGGCAAACAAAAATACTATTCCAGGTGAGAAGCGTAGCCCCTTCAAAACATCTGGCCTGCGTGTTGGGTCGCCCGCAATTACCACACGTGGTTTCACCGAGCAAGAATGTCACCGCGTGGGAGAGATGATTGGCGAAGTGTTGGGTGCACTTGAAGATGAAACGTTAGCGACTCATATAGCGGCCGAAGTTCAAGCCTTGCTTGCCGCTCACCCGCTGTATCCCGAATTGGGTTAGGTTGGCTGTGGTCTTGTGTCATAGGTATGACGCATAGCCCATGATGCAAATGTGAGAGAGGATATGATTATGCGCGTTGCCATTGCTTCCGATCATGCAGGCTTTTTGCAGAAAAAACCTGTCATTGAGTTTATTCAGGATTTGGGTCATGAGGTGCTGGACCTTGGACCCGATAGTGACGATAGAGTAGATTACCCTGACTATGCTGATAAAGTTGCCCGAAAGGTCGCTTCTGGTCAAGCAGAATACGGTGTTTTGATTTGCGGCACTGGTTTGGGTATGGCAATTACTGCCGATAAGGTCGCAGGTATTCGTGCGGTGTGCGTGCAGGATACAACCTTTGCGCGCCTTGCTCGTGCACACAATAATGCAAATATCGTCTGCCTGTCTGGTCGTTTTGTGAGTCTGATGGACAACTGCGCCATCATTGAGACATTCTTGACTACAAAACACGCGGGAGGTCGTCATACAGATCGCGTCGCCAAAATTATGCGCGAGGATGATTCTGCCTTTCCCGGCGTAGAGTAGCAGTCAGGTGTAGGTCTTTGGCATTAAGTTTTTGGTTAGCCCCTTATTCCGCCTAGGAGTGGAAGGATGTGACATGGCTACTGTTGCAGATATTATTTCTCTTCCATCAATTTACAACGTACGTCTTGTTGCTCCTTGTGAAAAAGCAGAATCCCGCACGGTCACCAATGTTGGTATTCTTGATATTGGACCAGAATTTAATGGATATAGTGCGTATATGCCTGGGGAGTTTATCCTCACAAATCTTGGGTTTGCAAACGGCGATGAGCTTGAATCTGATCGTGCCTTACTTGCAATGATTGACCGTGGTGTAGCAGGTATTGGCGTAAAGACGGTATATGGGCCCCACATTGGGGAGGCAGTAAAAAAGAAAAGTAGCGAAAGCGGCGTACCCGTTTATCTTTATGAAGGTCGCTATCACGAAGCAGTTGTATTTGATGCGCTGAAGCTCATATATGAGGATCAGCAAGAGAAAGCACGCGAAGATGTGTTGCGTGCATTGATTGGTCCGAGGAGCTCCAAAGAAATCAGTGCTGCGCTGGCATCAATAAGCGTAGATGCGGGAGAACAACAGCTTGTATGTCTCGCATTACTGCTGCCAGAAGACTTTTCTCAAGCAAGAACTATGTTGGGCGATATACGCAATCGCATTACAATGGGTCAGATTAATGTGGAAAAGCGTAAATATATCGTCCAGCGATTTGATAACTACGCATTAGTGCTCATTTGCTCGTTGAGCCGTGACAATATGAGCGTGCAGCTGGAATGCGAAGCAAAAGAACTGGCAAAACAGCTACACACCCTTTTTATGAGTCCTTGCGGGGTGGGGAACGCTCTCGGTGCATCAGATTTTTGCTTAGTTTTGAAGACAGCACTTTTTGCGGCAAACTATGCCATGATTAAACATCAAGCCCTTGTGTCTTGGCGTGAGATGGGTGTAGAGAAATTTGCTTTGATTGCAAATTCTGATTTGCTGTACCAAGACGAGGCAAAATCAGTGCTTCATCAAATTGAAGCTGAGGATACCAACGGAGAGCTGATAAAGACACTCAGGATTTTCCTTTCTTACCAAGGAAGCATTTCTCAAACTGCAAATGCTTTACAGCAGCATCCCAATACTATTCGTTATCGACTCAAAAAGTTAAAAGCCTTACTAAATATAGAAGATGAGTCGGATAGATTTTTGGCAATAGCACTCTCGATAGCTTTGCTCCCCCTATCTGTGAACGGTAGGTAAGATGCTGTTAAGCGGTCTCTAAGCTCACCCCTAAAATGATTTCTTTTACCAAAATTACAGAGATTACCAGCGTATTTGTAAGAAATAACAAGATAACACTGGATTTATATGTAGTTCCTCCATTGCTATGTTCTCCAGCTTGCATTTAGACTCTGCTATAAGCAATGCGGAATTGCTTGCGTTACATGTGCGCGATCACATGCTGGTTTTCGGGACGGTCTGTCAGCAATGGCGGGAGATCTTCTCGGTCTGCCAGGAGGGGTCACCTTTTGTCTTGGGTGATGTCCGTCGGGAGAGAGACGGACTCTAGCCAAGTCGAAAGGGGCTTATTTTGTCTACATCTATTTTTCAAGGTCGTCACCTACTCTCGACAAGAGATTTCAGTCGCGCCGAACTTGAATGGCTTATTGGTTTTGCGGAACATCTCAAGGATTTGAAGAAACGCAATATTCCCCATCATTATCTTGAGGGGAAAAACATTGCTTTGCTTTTTGAGAAGACTTCAACACGTACTCGTGCAGCCTTTACTACTGCCTCGATTGATTTAGGTGCTCATCCAGAATATCTCGGGAAAAATGATATTCAGTTGGGTAATAAAGAGACAGTTTTGGATACTGCTAAAGTCCTGGGGTCGATGTTTGACGGTATTGAGTTTCGTGGTTTCAAGCAAGAGCATGTAGAGCAGTTGGCAGAGTATTCTGGTGTCGTTGTGTGGAACGGTCTTACCGACCGTGAGCACCCTACGCAAATGCTGGCAGACTTCATGACCATCAAAGAACATTTTGGCAAACTTGAAGGTATTAATCTTACCTATTGTGGCCAGGGCCGTAATAATGTTCAGAATTCTTTGATGATTACGTCTGCAATTCTTGGCGTGAATTACACCAATGCAACACCTGCCGAACTTGAACCTGACCCCGAAATTCTTGCAACTGCCCAGCAGCTAGCAAAGGAAAGTGGAGCCACCATTCGTGTTACGAATGATCCTATCGAAGCAGTTGTCGATGCTGACGTCATCTATACCAACGTATGGGCAGCTATGGGCGAGGAGTCCAAATTTGCAGAGCGTGTGCAACAAATGAGCCCCTACCAGGTAAATGCTGAACTTGTATCTCACATTAAGAATCCAGATTGGATTTTCCTCCACTGCTTGCCTGCCTTCCACAACACAGATACCGAATACGCCGAAGAGATCAGACAGGAGTTTGGAATCTCTGCTATGGAAGTTACGGATGATGTCTTTTATTCGAAGCATGCACATCAATTTAAAGAAGCGGAAAATCGCATGCATACGATCAAGGCAATCATGGCCGCAACGCTGGGGAATTTATATGTCCCATCTGTCTAGTTAGGACTCGTCTTTAATTTCGCCGACCTCGAGGGGCGGAATGCTAGTAGCTCAAGTTTATTTATCAAAATGGCTCGCCAGAAGACGGGTCGAGGGAGGAGGTCTGCCGTGGCCGAACTTACTACGCAACAAGCTGAGGAGAAAAAACCTCGCAAGCTTAAGAGCCCCAATACCTATGTCATTTTGTTTTTTGTCACATTAGGAATTGCTGCTTTATCATGGCTCATTCCAGGAGGCGCCTATGAGCTCAATGAAGCTGGTCAGGCAATCTCTGGTACTTATCATGTAGTAGATGCTAATCCTCAGGGTATTTGGGATGTCTTTCTTGCACCTATTATCGGCATGGTAGGCTCTGCTCGTACATCTGCTGCCATTGCCATTTCACTAACCATCATGGCATTTGGTAGTTTCCTTGAGATGATGGATAACACTGGCGCTATTAAGTCCTTCTTGGGTCAAGTTACTTCCAAAAGTCAGGGCAATATGCACGTATTGATCGTTGCTTTGGTTGCGATTATGGCTTTCTTTGGCACTCTTGAGGGCGCTTATGAGGAAGGCATTGTGTATTACATAATGTTTGTTCCTGTCATCCTATCTTTGGGATTAGACACCGTTGTTGCGGTAATGATTGTTATTATCGGAACTCAGGTTGGTTGCCTTGCCTCAACAGTAAACCCATTTGCAGTCGGTGTTGCCTCAGGTATTGCTGGTGTTTCTAGCGGTGATGGTCTGGCTTTGCGTGCAGTTCTGTTAGTTGTACTTGTTGCCCTTGCTTCGTTTGTGATTTGTCGCTATGCAGATAAAATTAAGGCGAACCCTGAGCTTTCTACCCAGTTCTTCCGCCGTGAAAAGGATTTGGCAGAATTTGCTGCTGCCGATCATGAGACTCTCGAAGAGTTAACGAGCAAGCAGCGCACGGCTTTAATTCTATTTGTTTTGGTTTTTACCATCATGATTTTTGGCTTTATTCCCTGGACCTCAATTAATCCATCCTGGACTTTCTTTGATGATTTTGTAAAATTCGTTGCAGAAATTCCTGTGCTCGGCACTGTCATTGGCAAAGACATCACGCCTTTTGGTAGTTGGTATTTCAATGAACTATCTATGCTTGTCTTTACTATGACCATCATTATCGGTTTTGTCATGGGTTATGACATTGAAAAAACTATCGACATTGTTATGAAGGGTGCTTCTGCTCTGGTATCGACAGCCTTTGTAGTTCCTATGGCACGAGGCATTCAGGTGGTTATGGATGCAGGTCAGATTACTCCCACTATTCTTCACTTTGGTGAGATAACTCTCTCATCGCTACCTCCCATTGCCTTTGTTATCGTGTCTTTGGTGTTCTATTTTGCAATTGCATTCTTTATTCCCAGTTCTACAGGTCTGGCTGCTGCAACCATGGCAATCATGGCCGCGTTAGCTCGCTTTGCCAATGTGCCTGTACATTTGATGGTCACAATCATGTGTATGGCTCTTGGTTTAGCAAAGATGGTGACACCCACCTCAGTCATTGTTATGACCTGTACTTCTGCGGCACATATGAGCTATGCCGATTGGATTAAGAAGATTCTCCCCATTTTGGGAATGTTTTTTGTCATTTGCTGCGTAACGCTCGTAATTGGCGTGACTCTCGGATAGCTCCATATCAAGGCATATGACTTGTTAGAGATTTGTAATTGAGCTGGAAGGAAAAGAAATGTCTGAAGAAAAAATTTACGTTTCTAATGCTACAAACCCACTGAAGAAAGTTATGGTTTGCTCGCCTAGGTATTACACCTTTAATGATATTAATGTCATTACTGCCGAGTGGATGAAGAAGGGCGATACCGAGAAAAACGATGTTATGGTTGCTGAGTGGCAGACCTTAGTGGATGCCTACCGCGACAATGGAATTGAGGTTGTGGAAGTTGAAGCAAAGCCTGAGTTTCAAGTAATGACATTTGCTCGTGATTACGGCTGCATGGTTAAGGAAGGTGCCATTATGGGGCACTTCCGCCATCCTGTTCGCCAAGTTGAGGCTCAACAGTATGAAGCAAAGCTAAAAGAGATGGGCGTCCCCATTATTGCACGCGTCAATGCGGGTTGTATGGAAGGCGGCGACTTCTGGATGCTTGATGAGCATACGCTTGCTTTTGGCATGGTTGATAGGACCGACGATCAGGGTGTCGCAAGTCTGCGTTATCAGCTTGAAAAGTTTGGCTACACCGTTGTAGGTGTACCTTGTCCACCACAGAATTTGCATCTCGATATGATTTTTAATATTGTGGCTCCTCAGGTGGCATTGGCTTGTATTGATCAGCTACCGTATAACTTCCTTCAAATGCTCAAGCGTCGTAATTTTGAGCTTATTCCCGTTGCAAGTGAAGACATGTATAAGCATGGCTGCAATGTGCAGTGCATCGGCAACAACAAAGTCATTGCAATTGAGAAAAACAAGCATATTAATGACAAGATGCGTGCCTTGGGTATTGAGGTTATCGACGTGCCGTTTGATCAGATTTTGCATGCCGGTGGTGGACCCCACTGCCTTACTCAGCCCATTGAGCGCCCTTAGATCAAACATAGTTTCTTGGATGCTCGCCTGTATGGGCGAGCATCTTTTTAGGGAGGTGAGATGTCATGAAAGTGCTTATTAGTGATTATTCTGAAAGCATGATGCCTGAGCATTCACTCGAAATTAAAACATTAAGAGAAGGTCTTGGTGAAGACCTAGAAATAGAAGTTTTTCCCTATACCGATGAAACTCGAACAAATTTTTATGAAAAACTTTCTGATGCGGATGCACTGCTCACAGCTTTTATCCCTCTGAATGAAGATGCTTTTGAGCATGCTCCCAAGCTGAAAGTTATTGGCATTAATGCAACTGGTTGGGACAATATAGATGTAGAGGCCGCTACGAAACGTGGGATTGGCATATGTCCTATAGGGGAGTATTGCACCTGGGATGTTTCAGAGAGCGCTATTGCATATCTTTTTGCTCTTAACAAACATCTTAAGTTTTATTCCAAACAAATTGAAGAGAATCATGTGTGGGATTTTGCCGCCGCCCCCCAATATCCGCGTTTACAAGATCAAACGCTTGGCATTGTGGGTTTTGGAAAGATAGGTCGTTGTACGGCGGGTAAAGCACAAAATCTAGTGCACGACATTATGGCATATGATCCCTACGTTGATGAGGCAGAATTCACGGCGCGTGGCGTAGTCCAAGCAAAAACGGTCGAGGAATTATATGAAAAGGCAGATGCTATCGTATGCCATATGAGTCTAAATGAAGGCAATCGAGGCTTTTTCGACGCTGCAGCATTTTCTTCAATGAGACGGCATCCCATTTTAATTAATTTGGGTCGTGGCCTTAGTGTTGATGAAGCGGCTTTAGTTAAAGCGCTTGATTCGGGACAAATTCGTGCCTTTGGTGCTGATGTTTTGTATGACGAAACTCCTGACCTTGCCCATCATCCGCTTGTAGGCAGGGATAACGTTATTATCACTCCTCATGCAGCGTTTTATTCAACCTCATCAATGCGGGATATCCAAGTTTTTTCATGCAACAACATCGTTAATTTCTTACTCGGACATAAGGATAAATTATTCCGGTTGATTAATGACGTCGAGGTAGCAGCACATTAAAAGCAAACTCATCACTAGAGAAAAAGCGGATGTTACCTTATGGCAGCGTCCGTTTTTTGATTGCACAAATTTTTACACGAGGCTTTAGGTAGCCTTCTTAAGACGATAGAGCTCAGACAATGAACTGAGTGGCGGGACAGCTCATGGCTACTTCTATCTGCCATTTCTATCGAATGAACAATTCACATGTCGTTCTGCGCTAGAATTTGGGAGGTATTAGGGGACTGCAACAACATATCAGGTGCATTGCAGTTCACGCGAAAGAAAGGATCGCCTATGGCAATCGAGTTTGACGAGAGCCGCTTTACCATCATTGATCACCCCCTTGTACAGCACAAATTGCACATTCTGCGCGATAAGAACACCTCTACGAAGCAGTTCCGCGAGCTTGTGAGCGAGCTCGCAATTTTTGAGGGTTATGAAGCTATGCGCGATTTTCCGCTAGAGGACGTTGAGGTTGAGACTCCGCTTGAGACCGCCGTATGCAAGCGTCTCTCGGGTAAAAAGCTTGCCATTATTCCCATCTTGCGTGCAGGCCTCGGTATGGTTGATGGCATCTTATCCCTTGTTCCTTCTGCTCGCGTGGGCCATGTTGGTATGTATCGTGATCCTGAAACCCATGAACCACACCAGTACTACTGCAAGTTTCCTCAGGATATCGAGAATCGTACCTGCCTGATTGTTGATCCCATGCTTGCAACCGGAGGCTCACTTACCGCTGCCATTCAGTTCCTACGTGAGGCAGGAGTCAAAGATATTCGCGCTTTGACCCTTGTGTCAGCTCCAGAGGGCGTCAAGGCAGTTCTTGACTTTGATCCTGAGGTGCGCCTGTATACCTGTGCCCTTGATCGTCAACTTAATGAGGCTGCCTATATTCTTCCTGGTTTAGGTGACGCAGGCGACCGCATTTATGGCACCAAGTAAATAGAGCAACAAGCTCTACTGATCTTTTTTAGGTGATTTAGGTTTGAGAAAGCGCAGGATGCCACCACGGCCATCCTGTGCTTTGTCAACTTCAGAGATATGCACATACTTGTCACAAATGGCTTTGGTGCGCAGATATTCATGGCCGCGCGGGTCGGTGACGGGCACTAGCTCCTCGGGGCTATCGGCAAAATAATGATCAGGACCCTCATCTATGTGGGGGTTTGCCAAAACATAGCCACGCATGCAGGTTCCACGCCAGCGACCAGTGCGTTCGTTGCGTTCGAATTTGCCAAACTCGCAGTCCGTGCAATGTAGCATAAGAAGTCCTGTTCTCAGGTAGCCTACTAGTATCTGTACTCAATTTTGATGATATGGTAAGTGAGAAATGCAAAAATATCTCAGACTAATGTGATGAAGGCGTAAGTTCGTACATAGTTCAGAGGGAGTACAATTTACGAGAACTATACTGCCGTCTGATTTGATTTGCGGTAAGGAATAGCGCCTTGGAGACATGGAGTACAGTAGTTATAGGTGCTATATGTGGCATAGTGGGAGCTCTCCCACAGGCATATTTGTTTGAGCGTGCTATGCAACGGCACGGGAAAGTGAGTATTGCTTTAGGGCTAGTGAGTGTTATTGTGTCACTTTGTGTATTTGAACTTGCTCTTTTTGTCGTGTGGATGGTGGCGCCAAAGCAAGAGCTGAGTTTTGGAATTGCGTTAGTAGCTGCATATCTCAGTCTGTGGGCTGTTGAAGCAGTGCGCGCCTGGCAAGATGCCCAAAAAGGCTGAGGGTCGGGTTGGGGAAAGGACTTGCTGTGGAAGTCTTTGATAAGCTGCCAGCGGTTGTGGATGAGCTCGTAAGGGGCTTTGATTCCACGCCAGCTTTTGGCAACCTAGGCTTTGGAATTACTCAGTATTCATTCTGGCTGTACCTCTCCTGCATTTTGCTGCTGGTTCTCATGGTGGTCTTCACTAAGGCCCAGGCACAATCACTTGCTCCTAAAGGCAAGTTTGTCAATGGCATGGAGTTTCTCATCGAATTTGTACGCGATGATCTTTGCATTGGTATGCTTGGTCGCGACAAGTGGCGCAAGCACTTTCCCTATCTTGCGACGCTATTTTTCTTTGTTTTGGTCAATGATGTGGTGGGTATTGTGCCTGGTATGCACCCTGGCACGGGCACCATTGGCACTACTGCAGCTCTTGCTCTTGTCTCATTTATCTACTTTATCTGGATGGGCGTTAATGCCAAAGGTGGTTGGGGTTATATCAAGAGTCTCGCACCCGAAGGCTTGCCGCTGCCCTTAGCTCTTCTTGTATGGGTCATTGAGATTTTTTCTACGCTTTTACGCCCTATCACTTTGGCTATTCGTCTTTTTTGCAATATGTACGCAGGCCACATTGTTATGGGTACCTTTGCCGTTTTGGCATCAATGTTTTTCCAGCCCCTGCTGGTCGCATTTAACCCTGCAAATGCTGCAGGCATCTTTGCTTCGATTGCATGGGTACTCGTTCTCATCATTATCTACCTTGTAGAGATACTAGTTGCAGCTATTCAGGCATATGTTTTTACGCTTCTGACTGCTGTTTACATTAACTCTGCTGAGGAGGGCGACTAGTTACCATTTTTACCGTATATCACGGTATAAATTGGCCTTGTGCGGGTATAAGACCCGCTTGGCATAACGTGTAAGAAAGAACACGCACGTCTTTTAAGCAAGTCATAAGGAGGAACCGTGGGAGTTATTGGTTACAGCCTCGGCGTTATTGGTGCTGGTCTAGGCATTGGTTTGGCAGCATTTGGCGCTACAAGTGCAATGGCGCGTCAGCCTGAGGTGCAAGGCCGTCTGTTCACCGTATTTATTCTCGCGTCCGCATTTGTCGAGGCCCTAGCTCTGATCGGCTTCGTTGTTACCCTGATTGCTAAATAAGCATTGGGTGGCAAAGACGTTCTGGACGGAGGCTAGCAATATGGATAACAAGATGCCGAAGGGTGTGCACAAGCTTGCTGCACTGAGTTTCGCTGTGATTTCAGCGGCTTCTCTCTCAGGCTGTAACATGCCAGAAAGCGCGAGCATTCTGATCCCCAAGCCTGCGGAGTTTATTCCCGCACTGATTGCCTTCCTAGTCATTTGGTTTTTGTTGGCAAAGTATGCTTGGCCCACAATCACTAAGACCTTAGATGATCGCCAGGCAAAAATTCAAGAAGACTTGGATGCTGCGGAGCGTACGCGCGCTGAGCTCGAAAAGGAAAAGCACGAATATGCTACCCGTGTAGATCAGGCGCAGCGTGAAGCAGGAGAAATTGTTGCCGAGGCAAAGAAAGACGCAGAGTCTGTGCGTTCTGAGGTGCTTGCTAAGGCACAAAAAGAAGCTTCGAGCATTATCGCAAAGTCGCATGAAGCTCTTGAAGGCGAGCGCCGTAAGGCCATGATTGAGCTCTCGGGCTCTGTTGTAGACCTTTCTGTCGAAATTGCAGGCAAGATTATCGGCAATGAGCTCTCTGAGGATCAGCAGCGTGCCCTTGCTGAGAAGTACCTTGCAGAAGTGGGAAAGACTAATGACAAAGAGTAGCGACGACAGGCAGAAGGTTGAGGCTTACGCTCGCGCGCTGATTGAAGCGGGTCGTGCTGAGGGTCGCCCCAACGCTGACCTCGTGCAGTGGCTGCATGCAGGTAAGTTCTCACCTGAGGTTCTCGAGGCGCTGGGCGCCATGCATCATGCTGGTGACCTAGAGCTTATTGATGCTGTCTCCAAGCAGTACAAAGAGATTATCGATAGTGAGGATAACACTGTAAATGTTACGGTGACCACAGCGGTTCCGTTAGATGAGGAGCTGCGCCGCAAGGTCAAGACAAAGGTCGAAGCAGATCTTGGTCGCCCCATTTACCTTGTCGAGCGAGTAGAGCCCGAGATTTTGGGCGGAATTATTATCGAGCAGCGTGGCAAGCGTTTTGATGCTTCGGTGCGAGCACAGCTCACCAGCATTCGCAGGCAGCTCTCAACTACCTTTATTGGAGTTGATGACAATGACAAATAGCATTAGCTCCAGCGAGGTCATGAATGCATTGCGTGACAGGCTGGCACAAATTGGCACGACGGTAGATCTTAATGAGGCATCCATCGTTACGTCGGTAGGAGATGGCATTGCTCGTATCGACGGACTCAAGACGGCTATGGCTGGTGAGCTGCTAGAATTTACCAGCTCTCGTACTGCTCACTCAATCTATGGCCTTGCTCAAAACCTTGACACCGATTCTGTTGGTGCAGTTTTGTTTGGCGAGGTAGATACCATCAGAGAGGGCGATGAGTGCCATACGACTGGTCGCGTTATGGATATTCCTGTTGGTCATGCCATGCTTGGCCGTGTTGTTAATCCTTTGGGTCAGCCTATCGATGGTCAAGGCCCCATTAACACATCGCACCGCCGTCCCATTGAATTTAAGGCTCCCGGCATCATGGAGCGTCAGCCCGTGTGCGAGCCAGTACAGACTGGCCTCATAGCGATTGACGCGATGGTGCCTATCGGTCGTGGTCAGCGTGAGCTTATCATTGGCGACCGCAAGACGGGCAAGACCGCTATCGCTATTGACGCTATCGTCAACCAGCGCGAAACCGACATGATTTGTATCTATGTTGCGATTGGTCAAAAGGCATCTACGGTCGCAGCTATTCGTGAAGAGCTTGCTCAGCGTGGCGTTCTTGGCAAGACCATCATCGTTGCTGCTACTGCTGCTGACTCCGCTCCCATGCAATACATCGCACCTATGGCAGGTGCTGCTATTGGTGAGTACTTTATGTACAACGATAAGCAGGGTAATCCTGCAGATGCAAAGCACCCCGGTGGACACGTTTTGATCGTCTACGATGACCTATCAAAGCAGGCTGTGGCATACCGTCAGATGTCCCTCACGCTACATCGTCCACCTGGACGTGAGGCTTATCCTGGCGATATCTTCTATCTACACTCTCGCTTGCTCGAGCGTGCAGTCAAGATGAGCGATGCCCATGGCGGAGGCTCAATGACCGCTCTTCCCATCATTGAAACCCAAGAGGGCGACGTTTCTGCTTATATTCCGACTAATGTAATTTCAATTACCGATGGTCAAATTTATCTGCAGTCAAGCCTTTTCTTCCAAGGACAGCGTCCCGCAGTTGATGTGGGCATTTCGGTTTCGCGCGTGGGTGGCGCTGCTCAACTGGCTGCTATGAAGCAGGTAGCAGGTACGCTGCGTTTGGATTTGGCCAGCTACCGCGAAAAGCAGGCCTTTGCGCAGTTTGGCTCTGACCTTGATGCTACGACGCGCTATCAGCTCAACCATGGTGCTCATATGATGGAGTTGCTCAAGCAAAAACGTTTTGCAGCACTGCCGGTAGCCGATCAGGTTATCTCGATTTTTGCTGCCAAGGAAAACTTCCTTGATGATATTGACCTTGAGAATGTGGTGCTATTCCGCGACGAGCTGGCCAAGTATATGAATGAGCGTCACGGGAAGCTGCGTCGCACTATCGTTAAGAGCAAAATCAGCGACAAACAGGCAGAGCGCCTTAAGATGCACATTGCGCATTTTAAAGAACAGTTCCTCGCCAAGTATCCCAATCAAGAGGAGATTGACGTCGAAAGTTTCTCTGAGGATGCACAAGATTCTGATGACGCTCTGAAGATAACCGAGGCATAAAGGCAGACATGGCGAATCTTCGTGACATATCGCATCGCATGTCCTCTATCAGGAGCACTATGCAGATTACGCGCACAATGGAGATGATCTCCACGGCGCGTATTCAGCGTGCTTTGCAGAAAGCTGAGGAAGCAGAACCGTACAAGGATGCAATTACCAACATTCTTGCCAACGTGGCCGCTGCAAGTTCGCTGTCTGAATTTCCGCTGCTTGTGCAGCGTCAACAGGAAAAGAGTGTACTCTTTATCCTGATTGCTTCAGATCGCGGTCTTGCCGGTGGTTTTAATATTGTGCCTCAGCGCGAGGTTGAGCGTGAGATGCAAAAGCTTGCCGCCCAAGGTAAGCAGGTAAGTATTATTACCTGTGGTCGCAAACCTACCGAGTACTTTAGCTATCGCAAGACAATGCCTGCTCTTTCCTTTGTAGGGATTTCTGCCGAGCCTACTCGTGATGAAGCGGAACGTATTGCTTCATATGTAATAGATTCGTATGCCTCAGGTAGGGTTGACCGCGTAGTTATTAAGTATTGGCATGCAAAGAACCGCATGGAGCAGCAGCTGGTCACTGAGCAGTTGCTACCCTTATCGCGCAAGAAGCTCATGATGCCAAACAAACCACGCAATCCCGAGGCAATGGGAGAGGTTACGCTTGAACGTTTCCCCACCTTTAGTTTTGAGCCTTCGGCTTCAGAAGTTTTGGGTTATCTCATTCCTTCCTATATCCGAACGGTGATTTACCATGCGCTTCTCGATTCGGCTGCGGCGGAGCACGGCGCTCGCCGTCGCGCCATGCAGTCAGCCACTGATAACGCCCGGGAAGTTTTGAGTGGCCTCGAGAGGACCTACAACCGCGTACGCCAGAGTTCGATTACCACAGAACTCAACGAAATTATCGGTGGCGCAGCCGCATTGGAGGAAAGTAACTAATGTCTATGGAAACTACGAGAGAGCGCAGCGCTCTCGAGGACGCTGCGATTCAGCAGATGTCTCGTACCGCTGGTACAGGCACCATTGTTCGTATCGTTGGCCCTGTCGTAGACGTACAGTTTGGCAATCGTATGCCAAGCATTTATACGGCATTAACGGTCGAAGCTGATACGCCAATGGGTCACATTTCGACTATCCTCGAGGTTGAATCACAGCTCCCCAATCGCGTAGTGCGTACCGTTGCCATGTCTTCTACCGACGGCTTGCAGCGTGGTGTCAAGGTAAAGGCTACGGGCCATCCCATGATGATGCCCGTTGGTCCATCAACTTTGGGTCGCGTGTGGAATGTCATGGGTCAGCCTGTTGATGGCAAACCTATACCTGATGATGTTGAGTATTATCCCATCCACCATCCCGCACCAGCCTTTGATGAGCTGACTACTCAAACAGAGATTTTTGAGACGGGTATCAAGGCGATTGATTTGCTTGAGCCCTATGTTCGCGGTGGTAAGACAGGCCTTCTAGGTGGCGCAGGTGTTGGCAAGACTGTTTTGATTCAGGAGCTTATTAACAACCTTGCACAAGAGCATGGTGGTACCTCAGTCTTTACGGGTGTTGGTGAGCGTACTCGTGAGGGTACTGACCTTTACCTTGAGATGAAGGAATCTGGTGTTTTGGAGAAGACCTGCTTGGTCTATGGTCAGATGAACGAGCCGCCTGGAGCGCGCTTGCGTGTTGGTCTGGCTGGCCTAACTACCGCCGAATACTTCCGCGATAAGGGCCAGGACGTGTTGCTTTTTATTGACAACATCTTCCGTTTTTCGCAGGCAGGCTCGGAGGTTTCTGCGCTGCTTGGTCGTATGCCTTCTGCTGTTGGTTACCAACCTACGCTGGCTACCGAGATGGGCGATTTGCAAGAGCGCATTACCTCGACACAGCAAGGTTCTATTACCTCTGTTCAGGCAGTCTATGTTCCTGCAGATGACCTGACCGACCCCGCCCCTGCAACAACCTTTACCCACCTAGATGCCACGACGGTTCTTTCACGTTCTATTGCATCTCTGGGCATCTATCCTGCGGTTGATCCTCTGGCAAGCTCTAGCTCGGCACTAGATGCCAGCATTGTTGGCGAGGAGCATTATCGTGTTGCGGTAGCTGTGCAGGAGATTTTGCAGGAGTACTCCGACCTGCAGGACATCATTGCTATTTTGGGTATGGATGAACTTTCCGAAGAACAGCAGCTCGTTGTTGCTCGTGCGCGCAAAATTCAGCAGTTCCTGTCGCAGTCCTTCCATGTTGCCGAAAAATTCACTGGCAATGCAGGTGTGTACTGCAGCATTGAAGAAACCGTTCGCTCTTTTGCAGAGATCGTTGATGGCAAGTGCGACGATCTTCCCGAGCAGGCTTTCCGCTATGCGAGCTCAATTGATGACGTGCGCGCTCGTGCCGCCAAGATGGCAGAAAACTCTGTAGCAGGAAAGTAGGACGCCTATGTCTTCTATTACCTGCCAGTTTGTCCGTCCAGACAAACTTCTCTTTGAAGGACACGCCAAGCATTTGACCCTCCTCACCCCTTCGGGTGAGGTAGGTGTCTGGCCTGGGCATGCCGCAGAAATTTGCGCTCTTGGTGACGGCGTAGTGCGCTTGCACCCCGTTGACGAAGAGGGCGCAGGCCAGGTGAACGTTATTATTTCAGGTGGCTATGCCGAAATTAGCAATGACACGGTCATCATCTTGGCTGACCACGCACGTCGCTCGGATGATATTGATCCCAAAGTTGTGCGACAAACGCGCCAAAAAGCTTTTGATGCAAAAGAGCAACTTGCTGCAGATGACCACAGCAATGCGTATTATGACGAAAAGATTAAGTGGTGCAACCTGCTGCTGAAGCACGCCGCCTCCTCTGATGCGACTGCTACAGTAGAGGAGTAGCAGGCGACGAAAGAGGGCCTCATGGAAGCAATACAAGTCGAGGGTGGACATCCCCTTAGTGGTGAAATTATCGTTGAGGGTGCAAAAAATTCCACTCTAAAGCTTATGGCGGCTACCATTTTGGCCCCTGGCGTAACAACACTTACCAATGTGCCCAATATTGCCGATGTGCATGTGATGGGCAAGGTGCTTAAGCGTCTTGGTGCTGAGATTGAGGTTGCAGATGAGCATACGCTTCGTATTGATACTTCAGGTGTCGACAAGTGGGAAACACCGTATCAATTAGTAGTTCAGATGAGAGCCTCAACAGCAGTGCTTGGCCCTTTGTTGGGGCGTTTTGGCAAGGCAGTTGTTGCCATGCCTGGCGGCTGCAACATTGGTGCTCGTAAAATTGATATGCATATCCTTGGTCTTGAGGCGTTGGGCGTGAGTTTTGATATCGATCATGGCAATATCCATGCTTCGACGCCTCATGGCTTGATAGGTTCGACGGTGACCTTGGATTTTGCCAGTGTTGGTGCTACTGAAAACCTCATGATGGCATCGGTGCATGCGTGCGGAACGACCGTTATTGACAATGCCGCTCGCGAACCTGAGATTGTCGACCTAGCCAATCTTCTTAATGAAATGGGTGCTCATATCAAGGGCGCGGGCACTCCTGTCATTGAGATTACAGGTACCACAGAAACTCTTCATCCGGTGGAACATCGCACCGTCGGTGATCGTATTGAAGCGGGCACCTTTATCGGTATGGGCGGGTTAGCTGGCGGTCCTTTGACTGTGCGCGGTTTTGACCCCCGTCATCTTGACCTCGTTTTGCGCAAATATGAGCTTATGGGGCTTGATATTGAGC
The DNA here is from genome assembly GCF_947253395.1 of uncultured Olegusella sp. Taxonomy (GTDB): domain Bacteria; phylum Actinomycetota; class Coriobacteriia; order Coriobacteriales; family Atopobiaceae; genus Olegusella. Next base: position 3,492 of record NZ_CAMXYY010000020.1, on the reverse strand, counting down.
GTCTTTCTGACGGTGTCGTCGTGCGCAAAAATGGTCCTATTAAGCCAACGGATATTCAAACCCTACCTTTCCCGGGCTTTCCAACTGATATGCAGGCGCAGACTATGTGCTTGTTGGCGCTTGCTCATGGCAGCAGCGTTGTAACCGAGAATGTCTTTGAGAATCGCTTTATGTTTGCCAGTGAGTTGCAGCGCATGGGTGCTGACATTGTTATCAAGGGTCATCATGCTATTGTGCACGGTGTTTCGTGTTTCTCGGGAGCCGAGGTAAAGGCCCCCGATCTTCGTGGTGGCGCCGCACTTGTCATGGCTGGTCTTGTTGCTGATGGCTATACCACGGTTACCGACGTGCATCATATCGATCGAGGCTATGAAGGCTTTGTTCCCAAACTTACCTCGGTGGGCGCTGTCATTCGCCGTGTCGATTTGCCCGATCTCGGTTTTGATAGCGAGTAATCTATATCTGCTTGACCGTTCACGGGTATTGTGGTGTTTGACAAACCGCTTCAGTGGGTAAAGTTAGCCTCAACTGATGTCGAACGAAGGGTTTTCACATATGACTACAAAGTCAGGTAAAGTCAACACTCACGGTACTGATAGCCTTTCTATGTCGAGCGAGGATTACCTCGAATCTATCTATAGGCTGAGTCGGACAAGCGATAAGCCCGACTCAGGTGTTCACTCGGTCGATGTTGCCGATCAGCTGAATGTTTCTAAGGCAAGTGTTAACAAAGCGCTGACCGCCTTGAGAGAGGCTGGCATGGTCGAGCAGGTGCGCTATGGTCGTATCGAGCTGACACCCCAAGGCCGCGAGTATGGTCGTGATATCTGGCGTCGTCACCTTACGCTGCGCGCTTTCCTCGAGCAAGAGTTGGGTGTTGATCACGAGACAGCAAATGCTGAAGCTTGTCTTATGGAACACGATCTTTCTGCGGACACTATGAATCGCTGGGTTAGTTATCTAGAGAAGCAGGGCGTTTCTCTCAATATCGAGTTGTAACTTGTAGAGCTACTCGCGCGTTCTGCTCTATACATAAAGATATCTGCTAGAAAATGCAGCACAAACGAAAGGACTCTTTTATGAAGGCCGTAATCCCTGCCGCAGGTCTTGGGACCCGTTTTCTTCCGGCTACCAAGGCGCTGCCCAAGGAACTTCTTCCTGTACTTGATAAACCTGTTATTCAGTATGTGGTAGAAGAGGCATTGGCGCCTTCTGCAGTTGATGGTGTTGTGATCGTTAACTCTCATGAAAAGCCACAGATAAATGAGTACTTTTCGGTAGATAAGCATTTTGAGGAGTATCTTGAAGCGCATGGCAAACGTAAAGAAGCAGAGCTTGTTCATGAAGCAGGTGCTCTGCCGGTAAGCTTTGTATATCAAGATGATCCGCGTGGTCTTGGTCATGCAGTGCTGTGTGCTGCTCTAGAGACAGCCGACGAGTCGTTCTTTGTTCTGCTTGGTGACTATTTTGTGCCCGATAAGCAGATGTGTGTACACATGCAAGAGGTATCTGAGGCTCATGGCGGCGCCTCTGTCATTGCGGTGGCACCTGTGCCTGCTGAACAAGTGAGCCGCTATGGCATTATCGCCGGCGAACGCGTTGAGAGTCTTTCTGGTTTTGAAGATGCAGCCGATGAGGAAGCTGGTGCTGTCTGGAAGGTTAGTGGTCTGGTAGAAAAACCTAATCCAGAAGATGCTCCTTCCCATCTCTTTATTGTTGGTCGCTACCTCTTGTCTGCCCGAGTGATGGAGCTTTTGCGTACTCAAGGCCCCGGTGCTGGTGGTGAGATTCAGCTTACCGATGCAATGGCACGTCTTCTTGAAGAAGAAGAAATGTACGCTGTTGTCGTGGATCCCAACGATGGCTGTGATACGGGCACTCCCGCCGCTTGGGCGGCCACTAACGCTCGTATGGCGCTTGCTAACCCCGCAACCCGTGACGCCTTTATTGAGGGCCTCGGCGGAGCGAGAATCTAAGGGGCAGAATGTATGCCCGTCATTAGGTTTGCTCCCTCTGGCTGGCAGGGGCGCTTTGACGGAGACTTTAGCGAAGCCAATGTCACGCGTGTCGCTGGAGCTATTGGTGCAATTTGGTCTCAGCGCTATGGTGATGCCCGTGTGTATGTGGGCTACGACAGGCGCTACCACGCCGAATCATTTGCATTGCTTATAGGCAAGACGCTTGCGGCTTTTGGGCTACAGCCGCAGGTGTCCCTTGGCGCTTGTCCTTTGCCAGCAGTTGAATGGGCCGCAGCAAACGATAGCCATGCAGCAGGCGCACTCATGGTTACGGCTTCTGAGAGTCCCTGTGAGTATGGTGGCATTATTGCTCGCGGTAAAGATGGTGGTCCTGTAACCTCTGCATTTGCACGTGAGGTTGAGAGGCGTGTACTGGCAAATCCTTTTCCCACCTATGGTGAGGTCGAGCGTACCGATTTAGTAAAACCTTATCTCGGTAATCTTTTGTCCTACTTTGATGCCGATCTGATTCGCTCGGCACAGTTAAGGATTGTGCTTGATCCCATGTACGGTGCGGTGTCTGGGGTTTTGTACAATGCGCTTGAGATCATGGGCTGTTCGGTTACCGAGATTCATGGGGATCGGCGCGAAGATTTTGATGGCTTGCATCCTAAACCTGTAGAGCCTTGGGTAGATGAGTGTGAGCAGTTGGTTATCTGCCAGCACGCGGACGTGGGTCTTGTGCTTGATGGTTATGGCGATCGTGCCGCGCTTATTGACGAAAAGGGGAGGCTGGTTGTTGCACACAACCTTGCCCCTTTAATCCTGGGCTATCTTGTCGAACACCAGGGGCTGCGTGGCCGTGTGGTTACCACGTTGGCGAGTTCTATGCGTATTGTTTCACAAGCAAAGCGCCTTGGCTTAGAAGTTACTCAGGTGCCCGTAGGTTTTGATCGCCTCTATGCTGAAGTGCGCCAGGGTGATGTTGTAATGGCTGCAGAGGAATACGGTGGCATCTGCGTGCCAACACATCTGTATGAGCGAGATGGCCTTTTGACTTGCCTTTTGGTGTTGGAGCTTTTGGCACAGGAGCGACGTCCGTTATCCGAGCTTGTAGATGAGCTTTCCGAGCGTTTGGGTGCCATGTCATATATACGGCGTGATTTACGTCTGGATTCTGCCGCATCCCAAACGCTGCGCAATTTGCTTCCGGGACTCAATCCGCCTACTCTGGCGGGAATGGAGCCCGTGTCGGTCAATCATGCCGAGGGATTGCGTGTGCAATTCAAAAATGGCTCTTGGGCGATGCTTCGTCCATCCCGATCAGGCTCCTACGTGCGCATTTATGCCGAGGCGGCAAATGCTGAAGCACGTGACGCACTGATTGAGGCTATGTCACAGCTTGCAAAGCATCCTCATATATGGAGAAACCATAGAGAGTCGTCTACAACCCTCGTAAAGTAGAGGCGGGGTGCGTATAGTGATTCCTCGCGTTGCAGCGCACAAGCAACGCAGCGAACCTTGAAAACCGGAT
>NZ_CAMXYY010000019.1 GCF_947253395.1 uncultured Olegusella sp. | reverse complement strand
GTTAAAAAGGTTGCAGGGCGCTTAGAGGACCGTGAAGGAGAACTTGCTCGTTTTCGCCAGGATGATCTTAAACTTGAGGCACAGACCAAACTTGATGATAAGCGCGCAGATTTTGATGCTCAGCGCTCAGATGCAGAAGCAAAGCTCGATGATGCACAGCAACAGCTCGTAGATTCTTACAGCAAGCTTGAGGACGGCGAGACAGAATATGCCTCGGGCAAGAAGAAGCGTGATGATGGCGCAGCAGAACTCAGTCGTAAACGCAACGATGCTCGCAAGCAGTTTGCTGAAGCAGAAAAGAAATTAAATGAGGGTAAAAAGCAGCTCGATGAAAAAGAAAAAGAGTTGTTAGCAAGTCTCTCCGAACTAGATCCTGCCCCAAAGGATTTGTCGTCTGCAAAAGAGATAGTTACCAACAATTTAGAGCAGCTCAACGCTGGTATACGTCAGCTCGATCAAGGAATTGATCAGTTAAAGCAAGGTATTGATGGTCTCGCCCAACTAAGAGACGCTCTTGTCCAAGCACAAGCTGCTGTCTCTCAACTAGAGCAAGCCAAACTACAACTTGGTCCGGCTTGGACAGACGAGCAAGAACAACAGCTCCTTGCTGCAAAAGCTCAGCTTGAGAGTTTACAAACGCAGCTTGAGGCGCTCACAACTCAACTGGGAAATAATCCCGAAGCAAAGCTTTCCCAGCTTGAGACTCAGCGCCAGCAGTTGGATGCTTCTCGCAAGCAGCTCACGTTTGCTAGCGAGGGCATTGATCAGCTGCAGACCGCCAAAACAAAGCTTCAGTCTGGTCGTGATGAACTTGCGACACAAAAGGCCGAAGCTAATAAAAAACTTGATGCAGCACAGGCAAAGATTGATGACGCAAGCACACAGTTAAGTAACTCTCGCACAAAGCTCGATGATGCTTGGACAAAGTATTATGACGGCAAAGCAAGCTACGAGCAAAATCGTGCCGACGCCGATAAAAAGTTTGCTGATGCCGAAAATGATTTTGCTGAAGCTCAGCGCAAAATCGACGAGATAGAGCTGCCCGATATTTACGTACTTGATCGTACAAAAAGCGAGGGTGCGGCAACCTATCATGCAGATGCGCAACGCATGGATCGTATCGCGCGCGTATTTCCTCTCATGTTTTTCCTCGTAGCGGCTCTTGTATCGCTCACTACGATGACACGCATGGTTGAGGACGACCGTATACAGATTGGCACCTATAAGGCGTTGGGCTTTAGCACCGCAACAATCGCGAGTAAGTATTTAGTCTATGCAGCTACAGCCAGCATTACAGGCGCAATGATTGGCACCCTGGTTTTGACCCAAATTTTACCCTCGGTTATCACGAGCTCTTATTCGATTATTTATGCTGTGCCTGAGCTCAAAGTTCCCCTGCCTATCGACCCTGTAATTGCGCTTTTTGCAGGAGGGCTGGGTGTTGGTGTGACCCTGCTTGCAACTTGGGGTGCTGTGGTCTCTAGCTTGCGTTCTACGCCTGCAGAGCTGATGTTGCCACGTGCGCCCAAGGCGGGAAAGCGCATTCTTTTAGAGCGTTTAAGCCCCATTTGGCGCCATCTGTCCTTCTCATGGAAGGTTACTTTTCGTAATCTCTTTCGTTATAAGCGTCGTTTTTTGATGACAACAATTGGTATTGCGGGTTGTACGGCTTTGCTGCTGGTGGGCTTTGGCCTTCATGATTCAATTTGGGACATTATTGATCGACAATTTGGGCCTGTGGTGCACTATGACACGACAGTCGGTCTTAATGACAGTTCGACTACGGCCAACGTAGATGCAGTGGCAAGTTACCTTATGAACTCAACGGATGCGAGCCATCTGGTACGTGCACGCCAAGAAAACCTACAGGCGAGCTCTGCTTTTTATGGGAACAAACACCTGCGCATGCAAGTCATAATTCCGCAGGATTCCAAGGGGTTTGACGAGGCAATTAGCTTCAAGGATCGCTTGTCCGGGCATAGTCTAGACTTCAGCGATGATTCAGTTTTTGTTACCGAAAAAGCTGCGAATTTGTTAGGCGTTTCAGTGGGAGATGAGATTGAGTTATACAAGCAGGACGTTATCGGTAGTGCGGTAGGAGAGCCTCAGCGTCTGCGTGTCACGGGTATTGCGGAAAACTATGTAGGTAATCTGGTATACGTGGGTCGTGCGAGCTGGTCAAAAATTGGCGACGCGCTGACAGATGGCAAGGATGCTGCCAATCCGGTCTTTTCAACGATTTTCTTTTCTCGTGGCGCTGATACCAACAAAGAAAAACTTTCTGCTGGGCTGCACGATTTGACTGGTGTCGCGACCGTCGAATATGTGGATGAGACTATCAACACCTATCGCTCGATGCTTTCGGTTGTCGATAAGGTTGTTGTCGTGCTGATTGTTTCGGCGGCAGCGCTGGCATTTATTGTGCTTTACAACCTGACCAACATTAATATTGAGGAGCGAAAACGCGAGATTGCTTCACTCAAGGTGTTAGGTTTTACTCGTCGCGAGGTCTATGCCTATATCTTCCGTGAGATTGGTATGCTTGTAATTATTGGTGATATTGCAGGCCTCATATTGGGCACCTTCCTCGAGCGATTTGTAGTAACTGCGGCTGAGGTTGACTATGTGATGTTTGGCCGCCTGATACATCCGGCCAGTTACGGCTTTGCGTTTGGTCTGACGCTGCTCTTTGCAGCTGCGGTTCTTGTGATGATGCGCCGCAAGCTGGATCGTGTGGACATGGTGGAAAGTCTCAAGAGCGTAGACTAAGCACGCCTCAGCGCATGCCGTAGCGCACTCATTTTGCAGGAGGATTGCATGATTAAGCTCGTATTGACCGATATGGATGGTACCGTTGTACCTTTTGGCAAGATGAGCGTTTCTGATCGCACGATTGCTGCAGCTCACAAGCTGCTTGATGCAGGAATTGCCTTTGGTCCTGCGACGGGACGCTTGTCTTTTGATCTTGCCTCATATTTTCGCAATGATGCCGCTTGTTATCAGACGGGCGTTTTTGCCAATGGCAAAATGGTGCGTTATCAGGGTGAGACAATCTATTCTCAGCCAATGGATCCCAAGCTGATGAATCGTTTGGTCGAAGCTCTGCGAGATGTGGATGATTGCTTTGGCTTTATCTGTACCCCTGATGAGAGGGGAAATAGTACGTTTTCTGCGGTCGAGACTACTCGCGCAAAAATTTTGAGCATAGTAGATGACACGTTGATGCCTCCCGATATTGCCATTATTGATGAGCTTCCTGACCAGCCCATTTATACGATGAGTATTCTTTTTGGGGACTCATTAGGTAGCGTTGAGCAAGCAGCGCAAAAAATGCAGGATATTGTTCCTGAGTTTGACTACGTTTGTTCATCTCCCCATGTTTTTGATGTGCTGCCGCGGGGACTTTCCAAGGCTGATGGAGCTGTGGCGTTGATTGACTATCTAGGATTAAGTCTCGACGAGCTTGTCTTTTTTGGCGATGCAGACAATGACATCACTATGCTTGAGCGTCTCACGCAAACTTTTGTAGTGTCAAACTGCTCGGAGGCAGCACGCAAGTTGGGACGTTGGATCATCGGAGATGCATCCGATGACGCTCCGGCTCAAATTATGGAAGAGATTGCTGCAAGCGGGGGTCAGCTTCCTGCTATTGCTCGCTAGGGCTTGTTGTTTTTAGTGCAGCATCCACCTCAGCTAAAAGCTCTAATCCTCGCTCTTCTAGCATGAGTGACTTTGCGTGTGTGGCAAAACTTACAGGTCCATGTGCCGACACAAAGTGCATTGCGGTGGTATCGCACGCAAGGTGGGAGCAAAAAACGATCATTTCCTGACCGTCACCAAAAGCTTTCTCAAGAAAAGCAAGGGCACGATCCATGCGAAGCGCCGTTTCGTTGCACATAGCTGCAGTGGTATGTACTGCTTCGTTAAAGCAGGATTTTGCGCTATCAAGACAGCTTTGCTTGTTGGCGCCTGCCATAGTCTTACGAGCAACTTGCTCGCGTAGCTGTTCGAGCAACTCAAGATGATGTAGAAAGACAAGTTGACGTTGACCCTGCTTGCCCCGAGAGCGCCCGTCTTCAAAGCGATGACGAAGCTTATTGAGGATTTCGTCAAGCAGTGCAAGTGGCTGGGCATCGGACGATTCATTGCAGCTGGTCTGCCAGCTTATAACGTCCTTGCGCAGAGCATGGAGCGCAAGTTCGGTGGCATCTGTCTCGTGGAGCTCTGCGGTAATAGCTGCCAGCAGTAGATTGACCACAGCAACACGCTCGTCAAAGGCTGCATTATGCGCTCGAGTATAGATTTTTTCATCAAGATTTCCCGACAAAATATCAGCAACTTTGTAGTCATCCTCGTATTTGGCAAAGAGCTCAAAATAGAGATTGAAGTCTTCTGCAACCTCGCGATCTTGCAGGTACTGCGAGATGAGCTCACCGTCAATCTGCAGGCCTTCATGGGAATAAGCTTGCATCATACGTGAGAGATCTTCCCAGCCGCGTGCCGTTACGATACGAGCATCGGTGCCCGAGGGACGTACGCGATAGAAGTTTTTTGTCTTGCCCTCAAGGTAGCTGGTAATAGCTGGATGAATAGCATGGATGCGGGCATAATCCAGCCAAATATCAAGGTCGGGTTCTACATCAATTTTTTTGAGACGGTCCATCATTGCAGGATCAAAGGGGCGAGCAGCGCGATTGTATTCGGGTGGGTTGCCTGCACATACAATGGCCCAACCATCGGGCAAGCGATGCTGTCCAAAGGTTTTGTACTGCAAAAACTGCAGCATAGCAGGGGCTAAGGTTTCGCTTGCACAGTTAATCTCATCAAGGAAGAGAATGCCTTGGGACTCACCTGTGTCCTCAATTGCGTCGAAAACTGCTGCAATAATCTCGCTCATCGTGTAGCGAGAAACACGGAACTCTTTGCCTCCAAAGCTGGAGCTTGCGATATAGGGAAGGCCAAGTGCACTCTGGCGTGTGTGGTGGGTGATGGAATAGCTTACAAAGTTGATATCCAGACGGTCTGCAATCTGCGCGACGATGGCGGTTTTGCCGATGCCTGGAGGGCCCATCAGGATGATGGGGCGTTGCATCTGAGGTGGAATACGCCACATACCATGTTCGTCTTGGCTCAGATAGGCCCGTACTGCCCCTTCGATTTGCTTGCTTGCCTCGAGTATATTCATCGCGTTCCTCCTTGTGCGGCATGCGTGACTTGCGTGTTTTTGCGTTTGCCATAGACAGATAAAGATTCAAATTCGCCCGGATGGAGCACTAGTTGCTCTGCCCAGGCAGGAACAATTTCTGGTCGATGGTCTTCATCATAAAAGACAAATGCGCATTTGAATGGTGGTGCTTGACGGGGATAAATCCCCCAGCCATCAGTGAAGTAAACCAAGCCTCGTAGGTTGGTAAACTCACCTTCCTGCCAAAGTTGTTGCACATAGCGGATGGCAGGGCGAAAGTCGGTACCGCCTAGTCCGCGCAGCTCTATATGACTGCGCCAACGCGCAAGGTCGGCGGCATTGTTGATGCGAACGTCAGATTGCACGCGGGTGTCTGCCTGAATAATATGGATACAGGCCCGCTCAAAAAAACCGCCTTCGGTAGTGAGCACATCGTATGTGGCATCGATGAAATCTTGCACAACTTTTTTGGTAACTGAACTAGACGTGTCAATAATAATTGCGAAGTCACGAACACGATGTTCTTGGCGATATTCCAGAGGCTCTATCAGAGGCATGTCGCCGTAGAGTTCAAGTCCATAAGTATAAAAAACGTAATCAAACTCATCTTCAGAGAGACGTAAGTCTTCACTTTCAACGGCAAATTGACGGAGAAATTCACGGTAATCGCGCTGTTTGTGGTGAGAAACTTCAAGAGACCCCATAAGAGTTTGCAAAGAAGTCGCTTGATTGCGGGAAAGTGTCTCGAGATCAACGCGCATTTGCTGGGCGATATGTTCCCATGTTTTTTCAGCATCAGAGGAAAGGTCGTTGAGCAGCTCGCTTGATTGGAGTTGGCCTGAGATATGCTCATCGCTAAAGTCATGGGAGCTGCTATCGGCGATATTCGAACTTTGGTCGCTCTGTTGGGCAATCTTAGACGATGCATCTTCATCTTCTGTGGACTTGCTGTTGGACTGCTTGTTATCTGGGGATTGCGAAGAGCTTTGTTCTGACGAGTGCCATGCTTGATGACTATCTACCAAAAAAAGCTGAGACCAACGCGCAATTTTTTCTTTGTGCTTCCCACGCGCAAAAAGATGATAGATGCGTTCTGTGGTGAGCGGACCGTTAAGCTCCGATGCTACAAGTCGGAGAATTTCAAGACGCTCGCTCTCAGATGGATCGTACTCGGCCTGACTATAACTGGTGGCAAGTTCAGTGGTTATTTTTGGCATGATGGGCATCTTGTTAAAAATCTCTTCGCACAGTGCCCAGCAGACCATATCCGCCGCTACATCCCAGAGCGCATGCTCAATCTCGCCCACAAAAGGATGGAGCAAAATGCAATGCAGCAGGGTGTGTGCATATTCGCGTGTGGGCAACGTGCGTGTTCGTGCAAAATTGCCCAGCAGAATTTCGGGGTTTGCCCATAGCGTCGTGCCGTTCGTTGCCATCGCGCAGGGAAGTTGCTGCACCTGTGGTTGCAATGCACCTGTTGCTGAAGCTAAAAAAGGTGCTGTGGCGATGATTTGGCTGCGAGTAAGTTCTAGTACTTTGTGTGCGAGAGTTGTATGCTCTGCATTTTGTTTGTCATCTATCCCCTGAGGTATCAAGATGCCACTCATCGCTCACCTCCTGTAAGTACTTAGAATTTTTTATGTACCCATCGTCTCACAGTGAGCAACAGAATCAATAGGCTTTTGCGCCTCAATCGACTATAGGAGAAGGTCGGCGAGAGAGGAGCTTGGAGTAGCTGCCGTATCTGCTGCGGCAATGGTGCCCAGCAGCCAGGCAACAAGTTCTGTTTTGCCCGCTTGTGAGGCCGCATCGAGCGCACGCCGGAGTTCTTTTATGCCAACTTGAGCTAAACTTGACCAGCGTTTGACCTGATCAAGATCGCCTGCTGATGCGAGTACTTCAAGCAAATAGGCGATTTGGTTTTCACGAGCATCTTTTGCAGCAGAAAGATTGATCGCCCGGGCCAGCTGCTGTACCAGCTCAACATCTTTGCGTAGCCAGCTGAGTTCTTCGAGTGCCGCAAAAAACGCAGAAGGTTCCTCCACACAGATAAATTTCATGACGCGTATGCTGCCTCGGGGGACAAACATCTTGCGCATCAGCTCAAGGAGACGCTCATCACCAAAATGTGGGTCATAAGGATGTAAGCGATGCAATTCAAGTAGGTGATGACAAAGCGTTAAACACTCCTGTGCAATCTCTTGATCTTGTTTGTCATGGCGCAGTGCATGCCAAGCACGAACCAATGACGCACGAAATAAATCACAAAATACCGTTGCTGAAAACCTCGCTTCTCGAGCCAGTGTAAGTACTGTTGCGCAGCAACGCGCAATATCAAAATTTGTTTCGTATGGTGCACCGCATAGCTGCTCATGATCATGTGAGGGACGAAAAACTTCGGTAGCAACAGTGGGATCCATAGGATTGAGCAAAAAAGTGACACTACGCCGTGTGAGAGCAAAACGGGTCAGTACCTCATCGGAGTGCAACAAAACCCCGGCCCAATGGGGGTGGCGGGGAGAGGCAAGCAAATCTACTTCACGGGTAAGTAACTCACGTGCTGCCTCGACGTGCGCATAGCGCAGTGCCAATACAAGTGCCCAACTCTCATAGATAAAAGGATGTGCATCAGCTGTGATTGTGCCTAACGCGCTATATAGACTTGAAATGCGTGCGACATCGCCTGCCGCTGCCGCACGCTCTAACAGATCAACACAGGCTATGGGCGAAAGCTTGCGCAGCTCTTCTAGGTCGATATCCGAAGCCTCTTCTATAGCGAGCTTCTTTATAACTGACTGTTGATTTTGCTGAAACTGTGTGTTGCTCACAGGCCACCCCTCTTATGGTTGTTCGCTGAATTGAGATTAGGCGTTTGTTCTACTTTTGTGCAAGAGTCCTGCTTGAGACATCGGTCAAGCGTGCGCCTACCGTGTGCATCGGCCGTCTGGCTTCCTTTTGATTGTGCGCTTGGTATAACATGCGCTAACCTCACAATAATGGAGGGAGAATATCCATGCCTGCTATTCTTACGCATGATTTTTTTGGACATGATTCGCTCGGAGCAGTTTCGGCGGTTCTCGGCTTTGAAAGCTTCGATGAACACGATGCTTTTTTGCTGGGAAACCAAGGCCCCGATCCTTTGTTTTATCTGCTAGCCGATCCACTCATTGACGCTCGTACACATGATGTCGGTGAGCTCATGCATCATTTACGTCCAGCGCGTCTTCTTTTGGCATTGCACGATTCGCTTGCTACCCTGCCTTTTGCTGAGCGTCATGTCGCAGAGGCCTATGCAGCTGGCTTTTTGTGTCATTACCTGCTCGATTCCACAGTTCATCCGTTGGTATTTGCCGAGCAGTACGGTATCTGTGATGCAGGTATTCCAGAACTCGACCGCAGTGACGGTGGCCGTGTCCATGCTGAGATTGAGCGCGACCTCGATGAAGCAGTGCTTTTCTCACACAAAGGCGTCACTGTTAAGGAACATATTCCTTGGAAGGAATGCCTGCGAGCAAGTGACGCTACGCTCGGCATAATCGACAAGATGTACGCCTATGCTATTCGTTGGACATATGGGCGCAGTTTGCCACGTCATACCTTTACACACGCGGTTAAGTCTTTCCGTTTGGTGCAGCATCTCTTTTGGGCACCATGTGTTGCTAAGCGTGAGTTACTTGGCAAATTAGAGCAGAGATTTTCGCACCAGCGCTACTCGCTCTATCGTGCGATGGCGCATCGTCTTCGTGCTGAGGCTACATCAGATTTTGACAATCGCGAGCGTGCCACTTGGACCGATCCTTTTACGGGTAAATTACGTTGTGAGGGCTTTTGGGATTTGTATCAAGCGGCGCAGGAGCGCGTTCAGAGTGCAACGCAGGCTTTCTTTGCGGCTGATTTTGATGAGAGGGCGGCTCGTCTCTTGACAGGCGGTCTTAATTTCAGCGGCGAGGTAGTCGCAGATGATTTGCCTGAAACGTATGTGCAGGCTCAGACTGCGGCAACGCTTATTAACGATGGAGGGGAGAGCTGAGGAATGCCATCCTTGCTCGAGGGGATCGAAGGGCCGGAGGACTTTAAATCCTTTACGGTTGACGAACTCCGGAGCCTGGCAACAGAGATTCGTGAGACCCTCATCTCGGCCGTAACCGAGACTGGTGGTCATATGGGTTCGAATCTGGCTGTTGTCGAGGCAACGGTGGCTCTACATTATGTGTTTGATTCGCCACGCGACAAAATTGTGTTTGATACGTCTCATCAAAGCTATACGCACAAGATGTTGACGGGTCGTGCGTATGCCTATACCGATCCTGCACGCTATGGCTCGGTCTCCGGCTTTACCAATCCTGCTGAAAGTGAACATGATCTGTTCCGTTGTGGTCACACTTCAACTTCAATCAGTCTTGCTTGTGGCTTGGCAAAAGCTCGCGATCTTACGGGTGGTCACAACCGTGTGGTGGCCCTTATTGGTGATGGCGCCTTGTCGGGTGGCCAGGCTTTTGAGGGTTTAGATAATGCCGCGGAGCTAGATAGCGGTCTTATCATTGTCTTTAACGATAACGAGATGTCCATCAAGGAAGATACGGGCGGTATGTACGCAGGACTTGCTGAGCTCCGCGCAAGCAAGGGGAGCTCTACCCGCAATATCTTCCGTGATTTTGGGTTGGACTATCGTTATGTTGAGCAGGGCAATGATGTAGCTGAGCTTGTGCGCGTCTTTGATGAGGTCAAAGACATCGACCATCCCATCGTCATCCACATCCATACTACTAAATCCAAAGGGTGGGCTTGGGGCGAGCAGCACCGCGAGGCTTCACATTCAATACCTGCAGCAGGCACACATCCTCTGCCGCCTGAACTTGATTACCGGGCAATTACCCGCGCTTTTATGGCACATAAGCTCAAAAGCGATCCATCAGTTGTTATCGTTAATGCGGCAGCACCTGGTGGCTGTGGCTTGCCTGCAGAGTTTCGCAAGGCAGCAGGCAAGCAGTACGTAGATGTGGGCATCTGTGAGCAGCATGCGGTGAGTTTTTGTGCAGGCATTGCCCGCGGCGGAGCAAAACCAGTCTTTTTTGTACATTCGACCTTCTTGCAAAGAGCCTATGACCAGCTGATTTCTGATCTCGCACTTAACGATACGCCCGTGGTTATCCTCGTTTTTGAAGGTGGCTTCTCATCGCTGGACTCCACCCATATTGGTGTTTTTGATATTGGCTTTACAGGCAATATTCCAGGGCTGACTTGTTTGTCTCCAGCAAGTCGCGAGCAATACATAGCGATGCTGGACTGGGCAATTGATCAAGATGATCGACCCGTGGTTATTCGTGTACCCGACCATGTACTTACTGATGCCGACATGGGTATTGAAACCCCAAAGGTATTTACCACGGCTGACGTTGCTCGTTATGATGTGCTCAAACGCGGTAGCAAAGTAGCGCTTTTAGGTCTTGGAGCTGCGGTTGATTTGCTTGGTGAAGTGGCACATGAATTGCAGTATGCCAGCAATATAGATCCCACGATTATTTCGGCTACGGCCTATTCAGCATTGGATTGGCGCTTACTCGATGATATTTCTTCCGATCATGAGTTGGTTGTAACCTTTGAAAATGGCATCCTTTTTGGTGGTTTTGGCGAAAAAGTAGCACGATATCTTGGTCACACGAAGGTACGCACTATCTGCTTTGGTGGCACCAAAGAGTTCATTGATCGTATGCCTGCGGCGGTTATGCGTCAGCGTTATCATTTGGAGCCAGGAGCAGTGGCTGCAGATATTGTTTCTCAATTGGAGAAGATGCAAAGCGAGTAGGGAGGTAGTGATGGCGACCTATGTTTTTTCGGACGTGCATGGTCATGCAAGGACGCTTGAGCGCCTGCTTGACCGTATCTCGCCTGCTGCCGAAGATCACATCTTTATGTTGGGCGACATGATTGATCGTGGACCTGATCCCCTGGCTGTCCTGCGTATTTGCCGTGGGCTTGCCGATGGGGGAGCTACCGTGCTGATGGGCAATCACGAAGATTTAATGCTCGCCTATTACGATGACCCTGGCGATCTGGCAAACTTTGCCAATTGGGCAATAAATGGCGGTGGTACTACCAAAGAACAGCTCGAGACTCTTTCCAAAGAAGAACTTCTGGACCTGCTTGATTGGGTACGTGCCTTGCCACTTTCTGCTTATACCCGTGTCTCGGGACAGCTCTATCTCTTTGCTCATGCGGGTATTCAACCAATCATTCCTGTGCCTGCAATGGCAATCGATGCGACCGCTCGTGATGAAGATCGCATTCATGCCATTGTGGACAAGCAGAGCCCCGAAGCTTTGATGTGGGTGCGTCAGGAGTTTTGGGGATGTCCGACTGGTCTTGTGGATAAAGAAGGCAAAGGCATCATTGTTGTTGCAGGTCATACGCCTACTCCCTATTTAGATATCATGGCGGACCGTCCTGATCGCAGCGGCGCTGATAAGGATGGTTTGGGTCGCATGGTACGTGTGGGAGCCTGTGCAGAGACGGGCAATGTTGCCGATCGTTGGGATATCGATTCGGGTTGTGCGGGTGGCCATGGTTTTGGCAAGCTGCTTTTCCTGCGTCTTGATGATGGGTCGGAATTTTACGAGCCAGTGGGCAAGGACGAATAAATGCAAGTCTCCCAGTTGGTGACTCATCCGTTGCCACCAATTTTTGATAAGCAAAGCCGTGTGCTCTTGCTTGGTACGATGCCCAGTCCGCTCTCGCGTGAGCTGGGGTTTCACTATGCCAATCCACGTAATCGCTTTTGGGCGGTTGTCTCAGCTCTTTGGCAAGAAGAAAAGCCTCGCACTGATGCTGAGCGTCATGATTTTTGCCATAGACATTGTCTTGCTATTGATGATGTGCTGGCAAGTTGTCATATCTCAGGCGCTGCGGACTCAACTATCACAGATGCCGTGCCTAATGATTTGCGTCGCATTTGTGATTACGCATCCATTCAGAAGGTATTTTGCACGGGAGCTACAGCGACACGCCTTTACCGCAGACTGATTGAACCCAACTTAGGTCTACCCTGTGTTCAGTTGCCATCGACAAGTCCTGCTAACGCGCGTATGCGCCTTGCTGATTTACTCGTGGCATGGGAACCAGTGCGCATTGCCGCTGATGAGGCGGGTGAGTTGTAGTGAGTTTGATACAGATGATTGAGGATACAGAATATCGCTCACTGCTCATTGAAGCGTCAGCGGCAGACTTTTTGCATGGGGCACTCGAGCTATATGAAGGCGATTTTGGGTGGAAACAGCCCGCGCGTTTCTTGTCTGTACAACAGCACGCCCTAGGGAGTTGTCAAGCATGGCATCCAGGCTTGTATCGTCAAATGGGGCGTACGAGTGCAGGAATTTGTCTTGAGTTTGAGACAGATTCTCATGAAGTTGCTCTTGAGCTACGTGTTGAACCGCTTTGGGACGGCATTAAGACACTGGTGGCATCTGCTGCTATGGACAATGAAAACTATGATGGTGTTTCCTGTGAGGTTGACGGCAGATGGCTTTCGCCCTCATGGGGCAAGCCGCGTATACCAACTGCCGAGGAATTAGCCCCCATAGAAGACTCTGTTGACGAGAAAGCGACAAAAAGGCAGCTTCGATTTGACCCTGGTCGTCTGGTGAGCTTTGTGCTCAGTGATTCTGCGACAGCGCCAGCGACTGGTTTAAGAGCGCTTCCTGGGTTAGGGAAAACACATCATGTACGCCTGTGGTTACCCTGCCTCTACGCAGTAGAAATTCGCCGGCTTTTTGGTGATGGTACCTATCTAAAAGCTGTGGATATGCGCCCCGTTTTGTTGGTTATGGGGGATGCAGCCACACAAGGACTTGCAGTAGGAGATCCTGCACGCACCTGGTCCGCACGACTTGCGCGTAGCAATGCTTGGGATTTGCTTAATCAAGGCGTTGTGGGCCAGGTATTTCAGCCTGGTATGGCAGCGAGTCTTTATGAAGCAAAGCTTTCACTTGCAGGTATCGTAGTGTCATTTGGTGAGAGTTTGCGTCATGAGCCGTGTCAAGAGCGAGAAGTTGCCCGCAATGTCAGAGCTTTTCTCGCTGAAATTGCGCGCGTGTGGCCACATACTCCTTGTTGGGTATTGACACCGTTTTGGCATGATGAGGAAAGTTCGCCAACTCACCCTCGCAGCTGCTTTGGGAGCCTGTCTTTTATGCTTGAAGCCAATGTTGCTGCTCATGATCAGATGCGTCTGGTAAATGGATGTGAGCTTATGGAAGGTCGCCTGCGTGCTCTTGGGGGCAACAGCGGTTTGCCAGGGGATGCAGCTCACAGGTCTATTGCTCGCCGTTTGGAAGCCATATTCCACACATACTGATTTTGCTGTCTGGATGAGCGTCTATACTTTTTTCAGACAAACAATGATGAGCCTGAGGAGGGCCTGTGGATATCGAAAAAGAAGCTCGGATCAATCGTCTTGCACCCGATTTACCCATCAAAATCTCTGCTAAAACGATGGCTCGTGTTGCTGATTTGCGCGCATCGGGTCAGATGTCGCCTTTTGCTTGTAAAAATACCTCAGCAATCCGCCGTGACCTTTCTGATCGTGATCGCGACACGGCTCTGCGTCCTGCTTTTTTGCGTGATATCGAAAAAATCATGCACATGGGTGCTTACAATCGTCTTGCAGGCAAGACGCAGGTCTTTTCTTTTCGTGCAGATGACGATTTGGCTCGTCGCGGTCTGCATGTGCAACTAGTAGGTCGTGTTGCTCGTGATATTGGCCGCGGTTTAGGTCTTAACGAAGATCTCATTGAGGCTATTGCATTGGGTCACGATATTGGACATACCCCCTTTGGGCATGTTGGAGAACGCTACCTTGATACGATTTTTCATAAGCGTACGGGTCGCTATTTTCGCCATAACGTTCAGAGTGTGCGGGTACTTGATGTGCTGGGTGGGCGCAATCTTACCTTGCAGACCCTTGATGGAGTAATTTGTCACAATGGCGAGTTTGAACAGCAAGTTTTTGAGACGAGCGGTCTTACGAGTTTTGACACCTTTGATCGTGTTGTCGATTCTTGTTGGGAGCGCGGTGATAAAGTTATCTCTCATATGCGTCCGATGACGCTTGAGGGTTGCGTTGTACGCGTATCCGATATGATTGCTTATATAGGCAAAGATCGCCAAGACGCTATCCGCGCAGGTCTTGCAAGTGAAGAAAGCTTTGATGATGGCTTAGGTGGTGCATACAATTCTTGGGCACTTTCTGCTTTTATTGCTGATGTTGTTGAGAATAGTTTTGGCAAAGATCGAATTGAGATGAGTGAGCAGGGCTTTGCTGAACTACGCCGAGCAAAGCGTGAAAATGCGACAAAGATTTATACTTCCAGTGAGGTCAATGGCGATTTTGCAGGACCGATTGAGGAGTTCTTCTCACATCTGTATATGCATGAGCTGGAGGTGCTCAAATCGGGTGATACCAGTTCTGCCATTTTTGTTCAGCATATTGAGCCTATATGTCGTCATTTGGCACCCTATGGCAATACCTATCGTTGGGAAGATGATCTCGATCTAACGGTGATGGATTTTATTTCTTCCATGACAGATGAGTATTTTATGGCCAGTTGTGAGGCGCTTTTTCCAGAGGCTGCTGAAATCTTCCCCCGTCGTACTTATTTTGAGAACGTCTTACCCTAGGGCGTAGTGCGTTACTATCAAAGATATGGATACGCTTTTTTCTGACATAGAACGTTATAAGCGCAATCTCAATGCGCCGCTTGCTGTTCGTATGCGTCCGCAAACTCTTGCTGAGTATGTGGGACAAACAGAAGCGGTAGGCGAGGGGAGTTGGCTCCGCCGTGCCATTGAACGCGATGCCCTCTCTTCAGTGATTTTTTATGGTCCTGCAGGTACGGGCAAAACAACCTTGGCGCACATCATCGCGCATAGCACTCATGCTGAATTTGTTGAGGTCTCAGCTATTACGGGCACGGTCAAAGATTTACGTCGCGAGATTGAGCTTGCAAGTAGTCGCCTGTTAAGCTCTGGACGCCGCACGATTTTGTTTGTTGATGAGATCCATCGCTTTAATCGTTCACAGCAAGATGCCCTGCTTCACGCCGTGGAAGACAGGACAGTTGTGCTCATCGGCGCTACGACTGAAAATCCTTTCTTTGAAGTGAATTCTGCCCTGATTAGCCGCTCAAGGGTTATCGAGTTGCATCCTTTGAGCGATGAAGATATCCGTGAACTTGTCACTCGCGCTCTAACAAGCCAAAACGGCCTTGCAGGAATGTATGTTTTGGCACCTCAGGCACTCACAGAGATTGTTACTCTTGCGGGTGGTGATGCCCGTGCTGCACTGACCAGCCTAGAGCTTGCAAGTCAGATGAGTGATCCGGCTACTCCTGAAGCGCCCTCTACTATTACCCTTGAACATGTGCGGGATGCCAACCCTCGACGAGGCTTGACCTATGACAAAGCTGGCGACATGCACTACGACATTATTTCGGCTTTTATCAAGTCCATGCGCGGGTCGGATCCTGATGCGGCACTCTACTGGTTGGCTCGGATGATTGATGGGGGAGAAGATCCCAAATTTATTGCTCGTCGTATCATGATTGCTGCATCTGAAGATATTGGCAACGCTGATCCACAAGCTCTGCTTGTAGCAGAAGCTGCATTTAAGGCAGCAGAGGTGATTGGCTATCCTGAATGTCGTATTAATCTTGCACAAGCGGCCATCTATAACGCTTTGGCTCCCAAATCCAATGCTGCCGAAGCAGGCATTGATGCAGCTTTAGCAGAAGTACGGCAGGGTCCTCGCCGCGAAGTACCCAGTCATTTGCGTGATCGTCATCGTCCTGGCTCCGATGAATATGGCAGCTATCTGTATCCACATGATTACTCTGCAGGTTGGGTCGAACAGCAATATCTGCCTGATGGTTTGAAAAAAGGTGATTTCTATACCCCGAGTACGCGCGGCTGGGAGGCATGGCGTATAGAGGCGACAGGACGTGATCGTATAGAACAGTCAGGCAAGTAGTACGGTCAAGTTGGGTAGAATGTGCTCAACATGGCAGTTACTGTATCTGGAGGCTTAAATGGAACCGCTACAAATTGCGCTCATCGTCTTGGTTGTCGCAGGCATTTGGGCCATTGTTGAACTTGCCCTTACGCTGCGCAAAACCCGCAGTGCTGTTGAGGAAGTGACACATTCCGCACAGGAGGCTATCGAGCAAGTTCAGCCTATTATCGCTAAGGCTGATGGTATGGTTGACGATTTACAGCCTTCTATGAAGCATGTCAATCCTATGTTGCTCAAGGCCACTACATCAGTGGATTTACTGAATGCCAATTTGGCAGAGCTTGATGGTATTTTGAGTGATATGTCCAATGTTTCGGGCGCTGCCTCTCAGGCAACCCTTGCTGCTGGTGAGGTCGTTGATCATGCTGCTTCTGCTGCTGCAGGATTAGTCAACAAGATTACTGGTAAAAAGAACAAGAATGCTTTAGATACGCCGAATGCGGCACACGAACCCGCACGCTTAACTGATGCCAGTGAATCCGAACCATCTGCTGCCAATTCAAACGAGACTGCTCTCGAATCTGCGCCAACACAGGCGGACAGTGGGTATGTGACCTATGACACAGCAGCTCAACCTACTTTTGAGGAGCAGGAATAATGCAGGATCGAGTACGTTTGAATGTCCCCGCAGAGCCCCACTATGCGCGTTCTGTTCGCATGTTGGCAGCTACTCTGGCAGTTTCTTGTGGTATGTCGGTAGATGATGTCGAAGATGTGCGTATGGCTGCCGAGGAAGGCTTTGTGTATGCTTGCTCAACTGCGCCTCAGACTTGTGGCATCAGTTTTGAGCTGGCACCCAATGAGGTCACCATCGACTTTAGCCTTGGCCTTAATGAAGCACGTCCCGATCAAGACAACGAGGCTGAACTCGGGGGCGACCTTTATTTGGTAGCTCTTCTTCTTGAGGCCGTGTGCGATGAGTTTTCGCTGATAGATAGTGATGAGGGCTCATATCTACACCTCGTGAAGAGGACGGCACATGTCGAGTAGCGAAACCTTTCCCCCTGCGAGCAGTGAGTCAAAATTGACTTTGGGCGTGAGCGCAGACAAGCCTGATAGTTCTCAGGTACCCTTGTCGGAACTTAGCTCGACAGATGAGGCACGCTCTGCTCGTCGTCGTGCTCGCGCTCGTGCTCGTGTGAGTGGACGTCCCGTTTGGGATCGCGACCGCACAAGAGCACTCTTTGCTCAGTATCGTGCAGGTAATGAAGACGCTCGTCAGCAACTTATCGTCAATCATCTCAACTTGGTGCGTTTTTTGGCTTCCAAATTTAAGAACCGCGGAGAACCGCTAGAAGACCTCATTCAGGTGGGCACCATCGGTCTTATCAAGGCGATTGACCGTTTTGAGCCCGATCGTGGTCTTGAGTTTACGACGTATGCCACGCCTACCATCATGGGCGAGATTAAGCGCCACTTCCGTGATAAGGGCTGGTCAGTGAGGGTACCTCGCCGTCTGCAAGAGCTTTCCCAAAAGGTTTCTGCAGCTACCGAGACCCTAACTCGCGAACTACAGCACTCTCCTTCGGTGGAAGAACTTGCTGAGCACGTGGGCGCGACGGTGGATGAAGTACTGGAAGCCATGGAGTCTTCGAGTGCCTATAACTCAGTGCCTCTGGAGTCAGGCAAAAACGAAGATGATGAGTCGGCAGCCGTGATTGATCGCTATGTCACGATTGACAAAGATCTTGAGGGTTCCGATGATCGTATGTTGCTTGAGCAAGTGATGACGGACTTCTCGCCTCGCGAGCGCGATATTGTGCGCATGCGTTTTGTTGAAGGCCTCACACAGGTAGAGATTGCCGAAAAGCTCGGCATCTCTCAGGTGCAGGTTTCTCGTTTGCTGCGCCGTACTTTGAGCAAAATGCAAGAGCGTATTGAAGCCAAGCCCAAGGATAGCTCAGAAGAGAAGACCAAAAAATAGCAAAGAGCGGGCTTTGTGACCCTTGTAGGTTTAGCACTCTTTTTTTGCAGAAGCGCTGATACAGCATATACTGTGAGGGTTGCACAGGCATCCGATTGATGAATGGAAGACAGTCCATGAGCACGTCTGACCGAAAGTACATGACCACTGCAGAAATCCGCGAGGACTTCTTACGTTTTTTTGAAGGCAAGGGCTGCAAACTTTATCCCTCGTCTTCCCTTGTTCCCGAGGATCCTTCGCTGCTTCTTACCAATGCGGGCATGAATCAGTTCAAGGAGTACTACCAAGGCATAAAGACTATGCATGAGATTGGCGCGACATCTTGCCAAAAGTGTCTGCGTACCAATGATATTGATAACATCGGCGACTCCCGTCACTTGTCCTTCTTTGAAATGCTGGGCAATTTTTCTTTTGGTGGTTATTCGAAGGCAGATGCTATTGCCTGGGCTTGGGAGTTTATTACCTCGCCTGAACATCTGGCCCTTCCTGCCGATCGCCTCTATATGACGGTTTTTGAAAACGATGATGAGGCCATCGAGCTGTGGCACAAACAGGGTGTGGCATACGACCACATCTCGCGCCTGGGCGAAGAAGACAATTTCTGGGCAGCTGGTCCTACAGGTCCCTGTGGTCCTTGTTCTGAGATTTATTTTGACCAAGGTCCTGAATTTGATGGAGAGGCGCCAGGGGACGATGGAGACCGCTTCCTTGAGTTTTGGAATCTTGTCTTTACCCAATATGACCGTCAAGAAGACGGTTCGATGCCTGACCTGCCTCACCGCAATATCGATACAGGCATGGGCCTCGAGCGTATTGCTGCCATCATGCAGCATCAACACACCAACTATGAAGGTGATGTTTTGCGCACGCTCATTGGCGTAGGCGAGCAGCTTTCGGGTAAGAGTTATGGCGAGGATGATTCGGTTGATCGCAGTCTGCGCATCGTAGCTGACCATAGTCGTGCGGTAGCTTTTATGATCGGTGACGGTATCTTGCCAGGCAACGATGGCCGTGGGTATGTTTTGCGTCGCTTGCTGCGTCGTGCTGTCTACCATGGTCGCCTGTTGGGTATCAACGGCTCCTTCCTCACTTCCTATACCCATGAGGTGGCTCGTCTTTTGGGTGATGTATATACCGCATTAACTGAGCAGCAAGCGCTGATTGATGGCATTGTTGGTGCCGAAGAAGAGCATTTCTCGGCTACGCTGGACGCTGGTGAAGCAATTCTTGCCGCTGAGCTTGACCAGCTTGCTGCTGACGAGGTTTTGCCTGGCTCTGTAGCTTTCCGCCTGCATGATACCTACGGTTTTCCCATTGATTTGACGCGTGAGATTTGCGAGTCACAGGGGCGCGGCATCGATATGGATGGTTTTGACGCGTGCATGGCCAATCAGCGTGAGCGTGCGCGTGCTGCAGCCAATCGCGATGCTTGGTCTACTGCTGCGAGCATTTGGGTAAGTCTCTCGGACCGTTTGCCCGAAACTGAGTTTGTGGGCTATGACCACGAATGTCTTGAGGGTGCCAAGGTGATTGCTCTGATTGCTGAGGGTACAGAGATTGAGCAAGCCGTTGCTGGTAGTGAAGTTGAAGTTGTACTTGACTCTACGCCTTTCTATGCTGAGATGGGTGGCGAAGTCGGTGATACTGGCTATCTCGAGACCGCTGATGGCGTTGTTTTGCGCGTTAATGACACCAAACATCATGAGGGTGGCATTGTTGCTCATGCCTGCATGGTTGAGGAAGGCACGCTTGCTTTAGGCTCTACCGTAACGGCCACGGTCGATCACGGCCGTCGCGAGCTTATTCGCCGCAACCATACCGCAACTCACCTATTGGATTCTGCTTTGCGTGAGGTATTGGGCGAGCATGTGAGCCAAGCTGGTTCGCTGGTGGCTCCCGATAAACTGCGTTTTGACTTTACTCACTTTGAAGCTTTGACCGCAGATCAGCTTGCTCGCGTTGAAGGCATTATCAATGCCGAAATTTTTGCTGCAAAGCCCGTTGTGACGCAGCTTATGAGCATCACTGAGGCAAAGGCAGCAGGCGCTATCGCCTTGTTTGGCGAAAAATATGGTGATGTTGTCCGTGTGGTATCTGTCGGTAAAGAAGAACAGCCCTTCAGTCGTGAACTGTGCGGTGGTATTCACGCTCATAACTCTGCCGATCTAGGCTTCTTCAAGATTATTTCTGAGAGTTCTTCGGGCGCAAATGTCCGCCGTATCGAAGCTGTGACCTCAGCTGGCGCAATTTCTTATGTTGATGAGCGCTTGTTAGTACTTGATCTGTCTCTTATACACATCTCCGAGCCCACGAGACCGTTATTCTAAT
>NZ_CAMXYY010000018.1 GCF_947253395.1 uncultured Olegusella sp. | reverse complement strand
TCAGCTACGGTAAGCCGCGATTCAAGTCCTTCTATGTCTGACATACCTCACCTCCACTTACTGTGCGCAAGATAAGCCCTGTGTCACGCGGCATAAAAAAGCAGCCCTTTCGAGCTGCCTTGTTGATGCTTTTATTGGCTGCTTAGAGCGCTGCTACTTGTAGCCAATGACACATGTAATACCTATGGCGTTATATTTGTGGACAATAACGTTTGACGAGCCGTTTACAAGCGATATCTCGCCTGTAGCATAGTCTCCATTGAGCCGCGGTACGTCAATGGTGAGTCCACTTGCTAGATAGACTCTAGTTTTTACAATGCCTCTCCATGCAGGGTTCGTTTCAGACTGTTTAAACACAACCGTAGCCTGGCAAATGAAAGTTTTCCCGTTAGGGTTGCGCACCTTAACCATGCCGCCCGCGTTTCCATCGTTGGTCGAAAAATACACTTCAATACAGCGATAATTTGCAAGATTGTCTGAAAGAGTGATGGCACCAGAAAGCTTTGGCTTGGCATCGTCAAATAACACAACGGGGTCTAAGTGGGCAGGCGGAAAAATGCGGGTGGCACTCATGCAGCACCACCCCCACGCAAGGTTAAAGACAAATTAGTCATGCTTAGCCCCTCCCGTCTTCTAAGTAAATTTCTAGGCTCCCGTTTGTGCCTGATAAGACAAAGGCAATCGCACGAGACGTAATTTGCGCTGCTTGGTACTCAGCCATGGTTGCAAAGACAAACAAAGGGGCCGATCCTTCAGAGGGCAGCCACACGGCAGCAGGCGCCAGCCCATCCAGCGACACACGCACAATCGGGATATCGACAGAAGCGCCAGCGCTAGAATCTCCTCCCACATTAGGTGGTACGGGGTCAGATGCGCTGTCTGCATTTGCAGCTGCAGCACCCTTGATGGCTACCAGCTCTACACCCTCGGTGCCACCATCATCTGTGCTATATCGCAGACACACAAGGTCATGGCGATAGGCATCTTGCCCGCCGCTTTCTATCTTTACTGTCTCTGTGGCAGTGGAGCGCACAAAGCGTCCTTGAAAGATAAGGTCAAAAGGTTCAATTACCAACGTATTTGCGTCGCTCATCGTGACGCTTGGCACACGTCCAAGTGTGCGCGTATCATTGCCTGTGATG
Source organism: uncultured Olegusella sp. (assembly GCF_947253395.1). GTDB lineage: Bacteria > Actinomycetota > Coriobacteriia > Coriobacteriales > Atopobiaceae > Olegusella. The sequence continues at coordinate 20,273 of NZ_CAMXYY010000018.1, read as the reverse complement.
CCACGCAAAAGCGCTGCTGCATCGGATGAGGTGATGTGGCTGTAGCCCGCGTGCCCAGTAATAAGATGCAGCGCCATTACGCATCACCACCCGCGGGAGCATCCGGATGAGCTTCTTTATATGCATTAAACTCCGCCTGTAGAGTGCGGTAGCGATCTCCCCACCACTTGCGGGCTTTTTCTGCCTCATCAAACTTGGTTTGTAGCGCATCGATATCTGCTTGGCTGTAAAGTGATGCAGCTCCTGTTTTGCTAAGCGTAGTGTATGCGCCATCACATGTTTTGACGACCTGTGCATACACAGCAGCGTGCTTAGGACAAAGTACGATTGTGCGCTCGATGCCCTCTGCATCAATGCGGCGACGCTTGACATATCCGTCAGCCGCGTCTGTGTCAGGCAGCGCATACACCTCATTTTCACAACCTTGGATGTCACATTTGTAGTGACTGTATCCATCAGTAATCATGTCTCTCCTATCTGAGAGTTGTTTCGTATTCGGTCGTGCCTTCTGGCACGTGCGTGCGCTTACGGCTCACAACAGCCTTAGCCGATACTCCTGTACGTAAGTCAACGCCACCTACAAGGTCACCAAGGTCTACCGTAAGGCCCAAGCCATCAGGGATTTGAGCATCTACCGTCTGAGCAGAGCGCCAAAGCTCTGTGAGTCGCTTACGCCCATCCTTCTCAAGCGTGGTAGAGCCTGGATAGTCGTAGGTATCCGCTATCTCCCATGGTCCTTTTTGACTCTGCTTGGTAGAGATGATGCCCTGCTTATCGCAGTACAGATGCAATACTTCACGTGCGGCACCCTCGCCCGCACCCAGACAGATAAGGTGATTGACCACGCTTTTGCGCTTGATGCGTACGGTGAGGGCATCGGTGGGCAGCTCGTCGGTGGTTGACCAGTCGGTGGAGGTATCACAGCTAAGAGTGAGCCTTACCGGGTCTCCGCCCCAGACAGCGCGCACGGTGAGCCCGTGCTCAAGCATGCACTGCCAGATAGCATTCCAGCAAGACATGTATCGTCCTGCTTCGCCCTGGGCTGAGTCTCGCGAGCCTTTGAAGGTGTGACTGAAGTTTGGGCCATCTGCACCCGCGACTACTACCACACCGCCGAATGCAGCCCGAGAGACGAGCTGTGAGACGATGTTTTTCCATGTGCTGTTGAGCGTGAGGTAAGCTTGACCTGCGTTGGGACCTATCACATGTTCTGATAAAAAGCCTGTCCACGTCACCCCTGAGACTTTAGGAGCGTCTCCTGTGGTATCCCAGCCGCGCACAACGCCACCAATATCGGTGCCTTCGCAGTAGACAATCGCGCCCATTGCAGGCAGAGGGAGGTTGCTTGGCCATGTAAGCTCAAAGTCATCCTCGCTCGCGCCACAGTCAAAGTCTCCTTCTGCTTCCACAAGGCCAATATCGCGTCTACCCGCGTCAGTGTAGGTTAGCTCCACGGCAACCCTCCCCTCTCGCGGATTTCGTCAATATCAATGCCGTAGGTTTGTGGCCACGATACTGGTAGGTATCCGCCTGAGACTGGCTCGAAGGCGTAGCTGCCGCTACCCTTAGCACCGCGAATGCGCCTTGAGAAAAGATTGCGCTCAGCTCCGTAAGTGCCTACCAGACGGATAGCGCGCCCGTATTCTCCGACTAGCGTTGGGTCAATCACGACCCTCTCGCCTGCCGCGACCGTAACACCTTTAACTCCGTAGAGGTTGTTGCCGATGCGCACATAAGGGTCTTGGCAAGGCCCCCAGAAGGTAATGCGCACCTTTGAGTCTCGGATAAATTCCATGTCTTTGCCTGGGATAGATCCGCATAGGTCAAAGTCAAAATCATGCGGATAATCAAGCCCAGAGCCAGAGATTAGCGCCTGAGAATCAGGTTTGAGAGCGTGCCGTACTATTTTGCGCCAAACGCCGTCAAGCAAAATCACCGTGAGTTTTGCTGTTACATTGCCCAAGAAAATGTCAGATGGCACCGTCTTGGTCACAAATGCCCTCTGTGTCCAGCCGTCAGGAGATACGAGCTTGCCCGGATTACCAAGGTCTACATCTCGATCAAAAGCGACCTCTGCAGCATCTAGTGCTACAGGGTCGCTTGACTTAACCTCAAGTTCAACCTCTCGTGCGGGGCGAGATGCTGAAATCAATGCGTGGGCACCAAGACTAATGCTCCAGACCCGCGAGCGTATCGCTTCGGCAGATCCCGTGGAAAGCCTTGGTGACCCTAAATCATGGTGTGCCCCATCAGAGGTGATGTAAGTAAGTCCTCTAGGCATACTCTCTCACCATCTTTCCAAAGGCGCGGCCATCAATGCTCACACCAATACCAGCACGTACAAACGCATTCGCTACAGCATCGCCAAGGCGGTCATAGTCGATCTTGCCTGTGCCATCCATGTGATCGGTAATGGCCGATGCGTATTTATCCAGATATGGTCCATATGACGGCCAAAAAAGCTCGCCTCCAGCTTCGCCATACCCAGCAGCGATTGTTGGCTCAGTAGCAATGCCGCCTTTGCGATACCAGCTAATGCCTAGTGACGGAATGCTCCCTGTTAGCAAATCCCCTACATGCCACCCGGCAGGCGAAATACTAAAGTGCGGCACTGGAATATGTGGCCAGCTAATATGGAAGTTAAAAAATCCTTTGATGCTGTCGATAATGCGCTTAACTGCATCCTTTGCTGCTTGCATCGGATTTTGTATTGCCGATTTTACCCCGTTGAATATCCCCGTAATCCAGCCAACTAAAGGGTCAAACACCCAATGAAAAGCTGAGTTAATGGCACCCATCGCATTGGATATTGCCGTATGAGCAATATTAATTGCACCGCTTATAGTGGCGACTGCTGCTTGCACGTTGCTAACCGCTCCCTGTACAACGCCAACCACGGTCTGAATAACAACAGAGATGTCATTAATCACCACCATAACTGCCTTAATACCTGTCGCAATTAGTCCAATCGTACCCGCAGCAATATGTCCAAGAATCGGGGCAAGTGTCCCTGAGATAAAGGCCCCCAAAGGCACAAGAACATCAGTATAAAAAGGCTGCAGGGTCGCTTGAAGATTGGCTATAGCTGCTTGCACTTCTGGGTCGTTAAACGCCTCATTAAATCCCTGTTTAAAGCCTGCAATCGAATCTGCCACCGTCTGGATTACCCCTTGTAAGCCTCCAATTGCAGCCTGAATTGAGGGCATATTGGCATAAACCTGACCAACAAGAGTGCTTATAAAGTCATCAATAAAAGACAGTTGCTTTGTGATGGGAGATAGATCTAACTTACCAAAGGCGTCACTAAGCTTTGCTCCAATATCACCAAAATCAATATAAGGAAGATGGATGCCAACATTTCGAAGCGAGTCTTGAGCAAAGCGCCACGCGGCGTTAAGAGCCTCAGAAAGGGCTGAAGGCAAATTCGAAGCAATAGCCCCAGCAATCTTTTTGATTACTGGCACCACGTTATTTGCAACCGCGCCGATAGCATCAAGGAGATTTTTTGTAAGCTGAGAGAGATCTACATCGTCACGCGCAAGCCCTGTAAGCAAATTTTCCCACGCAGCCTTTGCCATCCCCATTGAGCCCTCAATGGTAGTAGCTGCTTCCTTTGCGGCATTTCCTGCAATTCCCTGTTTTTCTTGAATATACTCAATTGCAGTTACGACATCTGAGAACGAGTCAATGCTAAGGTCTGAGGCCTTACCATTGGCTTTCCCCCACTCATTTGCATCCGCAATGAGCTTTTCCATTTCGGTCTTTGTGCCACCATAGCCAAGCTTAAGGTTGTCAAGCATGGTGTAATTTTGCTTTGCAAAGCCTTGGTAGGCGTTTTGCACATCATCCATGTTCGAACCAAAGATGGAGACGTTGTCTGCCATCGACCGCATGGCCACGTCAGACTGCTGTGCAGCCTTGACCACGTCGCCGCCCAGAGATTTTTTGAGCGATGCAGAAAAGCTTGTTGCCTGCTTAAGGTATTGATTTGCGGACATACCAGCTGTTTTGTAAGCATTATCTGCATAGGCCTTAATTTGTCCCGAGGCGCCTTCAAAGAGCTTTTCGGCACCGCCTGCCAGTTGCTCATATTCAGCATAGGATTTGAGCGCTGCTGCTCCTGCAGCAGCGGCAGCAGCCATAACTACACCAAATCCCACTGCAGCTACCCTACCTATTTTCGAAAACGCACCGCCGATAGTCTTTTGGAACCCCTTCATGGAAGGAATAATCGAGACGTAAGCAGATCCCGCTTCTGTATTAGCCATTTACACCTCCATTCCAAAACTTGTTAAATTCGGCAACGGTCACAGGTTCAGACCCGATGTGTTTGGTAGTTTCATCTTTAACACCAGGGCGCGGACGTGGCTTAGGCTTGCGGAGGCCTTTGGCACCCATAGATTTGAAGTAGGAATAGCCCCAAGCCCTCAGTTCATCACCAAGCTCTGCAAGCAATTCATTTGTTGTCTCAGGTTGTGACCAAGCCCAAAATTCTGCAGGACCCGTCTCCCTTGCAAATTGAGATGTGACTGGCAGATGATTTACAAATGACCACAATGCACGACACGACAATACACCCCCGAGATCGTCGAGGGTGTAATGCGCGAGCGTCATAAGGTCATATTCAATTGCCGACTCATGTTCTCGTATTAATTTTGCAAGGGCTAACGTTCCCCCACAGTTGCCTCGCCTAGAGCTTCGCGAGCGCTATTCCACTCGGTAGAAATGGCAGTAATCACGTCATCACCAAGCTCGTCAACGACGTTTCCCACATAGGAACGCAAAAATTCAAAAAACCATTCAGTGGCATCGTCGGCAGTAGCCCTACCAATGCTTCCCACTTTGGCTATATCAGCACGGCTAAAAGTAATCGGAACAGTTTTAACCTCGCCATCAAGTTCAAATTCGATGGTAGGGCGCTTTGAAGTGAGCGAGAGCATCTTTATGCACCTGCCTTAACGCCATCATCGGTATAAATAAGTATAGAATCGCCGTTTTCATCGGGGTAGCAAGACAGTGTAATTGGCAAAGCAATTGCCTCAGATGCGGCAAACTTAAGAGTGTCCACTGACGTCACTTGGCCACTGGGCACTACGATGCGGATGCGGTTGCTGCCGTCTTTCATGTTGAACACCCAAGAACGTGCAGGAGGAAGCGAGGCATTTATCTTTACGATAATCTGCTCTCCATGCTCCTGAGTCGCCTTTAGCTTCTGGACATTGTCAGCGCCAAAGGCATGGCACAGAGCCTCAAATGACATCTGAATTTCAGACCATGCAATCGTTCCATCAAATGACTCCAAGATCTTTTTAACTGTAGCGCCACCCCACTCTTTAATATCGTTGGTGGAACGGTCAGTTGCGAGCTCCAGCCCATCTTGTGACACATAGCCTGAAGAGGTAAAACTAGGGTCAAGCTGAGCCGTAGCATTTGTCGGCAAAGCCGTCCCCAAAGGCGCATCGTTAATGGCTCCCGTGGTCTTTTGATCGGGAGCGCCAGCCAACACCTTTGAAACATCAATTCCAGCCATATATTGGCTCCTTAATCGAGAAGATTTACATTAAGACCTACGGATACTTGCCAGATAAACCAATCGCCCTCTGCTTTTCCGTAGCTCATCATTTCGGGCACGCCCATCGCGTTGACATGAGGGTCGTCCATGGGCATCGTTTTTGCTGCTATAGCCAAGAGATTTGCAAGCTGTTCTGCACGAGCCTCGTCTTTTGCCCAAATCTGATAAGTAATATCTGGGCTATCGTGCGGGTAGTCAAGGCTGCCCCCTGTGCGCTCAGCAATAGCAAAAGCCGCGAGTTTTTCGGACTCCTCAGGGGCATAAGTCCCTACAGGCACCTCAAGAATTGCTGAGGCCCAACGAATCGAACATTCCACAGAAGAAAACATTTACCACCTACTTCTTTGCTGCTTTGCGCAGCGTATTGTGCTTAAGATTGGAGTTGATTGCGTGCTGACTTCCGGTATAAACAATGCCGCGGATACGATTGCGTCCCATTTTGGTTTTAAATCCATAGCTGTTAGCGCCATACATCGAGTTCGCAGTAGCCTGGATACTCCTGCCTTTTACCTCAACAAGAGTACGAGCAATAGCGCCTGTAAGCAGAGCTTTAGCAAATCCACGTTTGGGCTCGTACTTGATGAGCTTTACTTCAGCCATCGTATCGCTCCAAAATTGCGTAAGTTGTCCATCTTCCAGGGATTGCACTCGCAGGAAATGACATAGGATCGCCTACTACGCGCATCCAGACTTTGCCATCCAGCGACACCAGCGCACGCCGCAGATCAGCGCTATAACTCTTGGGAAAATACGCTGTAGCGGAGACTTTCACGCCCTCAGGTCTGCCAGCACCAATATCTGCAGGGACTCCAGGCGCAAATAAGCAGCCAGAAACATCTACAGGCTCGGAGTAGCTCCATGTGGCATTGCCGAGGCGATCTTGTGTACCCAGCACACGCAGGCGTACCTTAAGCGTCACCACAGGGTTATACATCGCTATCACCGCCTGGCATCACCCAGGTAGCGCTCATATCACCGCCAGAAATGCCCAAGAGGGTCTTTTCAAAAGCAGTGAGATAAATATCACCTGTAGGATTTGCATAGCTTACAGAGCCACCTAGAGGGGACGCAGTCCAAGACTCTTGCCTAACGCCAGCGCTCTCGCCTGCCTGCAGCATGCGTATGGCCACACGGCAAGTCACACCTTTGAGGATATCGTTGTCGATGTTTGCGGTATCACACATGATCCTGAGCGCGGCAGAAATAAAGGAGAGAACCGCTTTTGCAGCTCCCTCCTTATCTCTGTCATACCCAAGCCATGCCGCTGCAAGATCGTCAACAGTGGCAAATGGCTCCATTAGGCGCTCTTAAGAGCGGCGAAGCCCTTGGGGTCGAGCACGGCCCAGCTGTACACAACTTCAGTACGATAAGCAATCTGATTGAGACGCTTAAGATCGCCCAAGCCGTCAGGGTCACCCGTCTCGATGATCTCAAGACCAAGGTCACGCACAATACCCCATTTAATGAGACTAAAGTCACCAAGAACCGCTAAGACGTTGGTCGGAGCGGTTGCAAGCTTGCCATTGACCGTAGAACTCGTTGCGGCGGTAATACCGTCAATCACGCCAGCCTTGAGGTTCAAAGGAATCTCGGGATACATGCGAAGACCCGTATTTTTGATACGAATCTTGCGAAGGCTGTTGGCAAATGCCTTAGACAAAGCAATACCAGAAACCTCAAAGTTCTCATTGACCTTTTCAACAAGAGTATCAAGGTCGGCAGAAGCATCTGTAGTAGCGTTTACCACATTTGCGCCTGCAACAAGAGCAGTCATTCCATCAACAACAGATCCGGTTGCAGGATTTATTGCATGCAAAATGCCATAGTCAAGAGCACGACCAACAGCTGCTGCAGATGCATCGATAAGTGCATCGATAATTCCCAGCTGAGAGTCCTCATCAGCCCACTTAACCTCATCGGTCAAGCGTACGGTTACCTGTGCTTTGTGGATTGTGCCAGGTACAGGCTTAAACTCTGCATTTGCATTGCCCTTTTCCTTGCCCTCCCCCACAAACTCCGCCTCAGGCTCTTTGGTGAAAAGAATATGGCTCATATCCTTAAACATCATAGGAGTGGACGGAGAGAGGGTCTGAATAACAGAGGTATCGCGGGACTTTGAAATAATACCCTGAGCAACTTCTTTGGGAAGGGTAATCTTGGTGGTATCAATAAGTGCCATATCGTTCTCCAAACGTTATAGATGTACTAATTGCCAAAAACGTCTCGTGCGAGCTTTTGCTTTGCAGCAACAAACTCATCAGTGTTCGAGTCGAACTTGCCTGGATTGCTTACTTTAGGAGCTACTGGCTTATACCAATCAGACATTACTTTGGCAAACTTTCTGATATCCTCTTCGGTCTCACCTTGCAAAAACTCTGCAGGAATACCTGTTTCAGAGGCTATTTTGCTAAGCAGTGCAGACCGCGTAGCCTTTGCCTGAGCGCTAGCAAGCTCTTCTTCTGCCTTTTGTGCACGCTCTTCAAGCTCAGTAAGCTTCGCTTGACTCTCATCAAAAGCCTTTGCTTTCTCAGAATTTTCCTTTGCTCGATTTTCCCATTTGCGAGCAAGAGCTTTCCAATCCGGCTCATTCTTAAGGCCTTCACCCTCAGGATCCATAGGGTCGAGATTTTCGTCAGCCATGTTTGACTCCATTTCTCCCTGTGCAGGGACATAGTGCCGCTCCTCCCGTGCGGGATTTGTCGGCATGAAAAAGCCCCCACCATGCGGCGAGGGCAAAATTCCAAAAGTGAGCAGTTTTACGACGTACTTAGGTCGAGGAATGAAAATAATCAATTGAAATGTGGTATATTCAAAGTAGCGACGCAGCGACCCGGGCGAGAAGTCGGGGCACCGGGCGTCGCTAATGCTTTCTGTGGATTACTTCGAACGCATCAACCGTACCGCTCTTTACGAAGCCCTCACCAATTCTCATGTATTCCGATTCGTGTTGAGGTGACAGACTTACATCAACAAGAATAGATTTCGGAGAGCCTGGGTATTCAACAAATTGTCCTGATGCAGACTTCATTCTTTTTGGAAACTTCTCCACCGATGTTGGTGTTTTTATCTCAAATGGTCTCCCATCGATAAGGACGTCGGGACGCCTGACACTTGAAATAGCACATATAAACCTGCTGTCCTCTCCGTGTTTATTTAATGTTGTCCATATCTCGCTTCCGTTTGGCGAGGCACCTATCGCATTTCCGCTCTTTGCAATCTCCGTCATTCCAGACATCTTGCACCCATAGGCATTCCCAAGCTCCCCGAGGAAACGATTTACTGTAGCGTTATAATTTTCGACCGTCTTGTTCTTCTTAAACGCTTTCATCGCAGATTCTATTCCCCGCTCATATGTATCTGCGACTTCCTTTTGATTTGCAACGAGTCCAGGGTGGTCAGCCTTCGTATACGCACTCGACCATGCGGTCTTTATGGCATCCTTCTGGGCTGCGGGCATGTCATAGCCGTCTATCTCTTCGAACTTTTGATAGAGCATCTTGCACACATAGGCGTCATATCCGTCGATTACCGTACTACCTTTCTTAGCCGGCATCACTACACAATCGCAGTGTGCATGAACCCCATGCGAACCGATTGCAGTCTGCTCTGATTTGTATGTGGCACCACTACCAGCAAGCATCATGCAGAAGTTACAAGTCTCACCACCACCGGGGATACGAGCATAACTGACGTTACTCTTGTCGCAATTTCGCACCGTGTTCTCATAGGCGCTTCGGAGAACGTAGTAAGAGGCAAGTTGAGAACACATATCCCCAAAAGATTGGGCATCCGGCTCGTCACCCGCAAGGTACTTGGCATAATAGCGAATCTTGTCCTCAAGAAACGACTCATCAATGACACCGTCGAACATCTCGGATGCTGCATCTATACCTTCTGCTTCACATACTTCATCAAATAACTGCGCAGAAAGCGCCTGAGCTCTGTCCCCGTAGATCGATAGAGAATCTTTAAGAATCTCTATTGCCTTTTCCCTAGCGTCTGAAACTGCTAAATTTTGAGCTTCTCTACGTAATCTATTGCGTACATATTTTTCCGCATTTGACTGATGTGTCTTAAGATTGCGCCTGTATTTCGCCTGAGCTGCCTGGCTTATCCTCACCGCCTGCCTCCAAGCCTAAGATGGAGTTTCCTCCCTGCACCGCCTGGGCTCTACGCCTATCGCTTCTCAGCTGGCGGATTTGCTCATCGGTGTAGCCAAGCTCGCGCAAGACCACATCAGAATTTGCAAGCCAAGGAATAGCGCTAATTTGCTTGACCATGGCATCAGACTGCGAAACCACACTTGGCATTGCAGGATTGCGGAAATTGACCGATACCGTACCTATCGCTTGTAAGGTCTTTCCATATGTCTCGCCAGTTTCACTTGCAACAATCATCACGGCAATTGTCTTGAGCGCATGCTTGCATGCCTCAATAAAAGACTGAATGTCAACCACTGCATCTTCTTTGCCTGCATAAATTGCTTCTGCAGAACTTGGGTTGTCACTCACTACGCCCAGGGAGGAGAGCGGAACTCCCGTAGTACCGCTAAACTGTGATGCCAGCGAGCGCATATAGTCAATGTGCGGTTGCATAGAAAGCTGGGGAAGCTGTCCAAACTCTGGTTTTTGTCCACTTTTTCCAGTCGTAGCTACAAAGAGAGATCCTATAAAAGCGCCAAAAGAATGCTCTCCTATCTCTTTTGCTGTTTCGCGGTCTGCTCCGAGCAAGTACTTTTGTGGCCATGCGGAAAATGACGCCGCTGCGGTCATATTCATCATCTCGCGCTGAGCATCATCAACGAGATCCATTACCGTCTGCGTGATACGCGAACGGCCAAAAGGCCGCCCGAGCGTTGCATGATAGGCAATTGGCTCCATGGGAACACGCCCCATGTTGTGAGGGATATACGTTGCTTTAAAGCCGCCAAAAGCAGAGTTTCGAGACAGCACAATACAATCGGTGTCTGTAAAAACGTAAAACAACACGGGAACCTTTTGCCCACGTGGAGTGCGTCGCGCAGAAGCCACGAGAACAAGACCAGCTCGGATGCGTTTCTTTGCGTCATCCCAAAGTGCAGACGAAGCCGTCAAAGGATAAGCGCTAACCACCGTTGAAGGTTCACCCGCATCAATATCCCCGCGCGTTACCGTCAAAAAAGAGCAAGAATGGCGCAGTGCAGAAGAAACTGCCTTATGCACGGTATTTTTCATATCGTTGGCATCAAGCGCCGCTTCCATTGCCTCGGTGGCATCATCGCTATCCATAGTGATGCCTTCGAACTGCACACGATCAGCCCACCAGTCAACACATTTTGCAGCCCAGTCCACATGAGGATTAAGCTTTTTTGCAATCTGCTTTGAGACGGACACACCTAGGTCTTTGGTAGAGCGGTGGCTGAGATAATATTCGTCGCGCAAGATATTACGAGGATGATGGCGGCGCCACTCTTCGACGAGCTCACGCACAACGAGGACATCCTGCTCCCTAAGCCCCTCTGCACGTGCCACCTCTTCACTAATTCTTGTCATTAGTAATAGACCTCCATCTCGGAGTATTCTTCTTGCGTCTTGTTTCGTGCTGCCCAAAGTGCTAAAGCTGCAGCCTCAATAGGCGTTGAATCATCACCGTCAAAACCCCATCCACCGTTACTGCCAATTTTTCGCTTCACGGCAGTAAGCGCGCTTTCGCTCAGGCGATCATCACCATCAGTGCCTTCAGGCTGATACCACGTGATACTGCGCTCGCGCACAGCATCCAAAAGCCCTGAAGATGCAGAAATTGCTTCGCCTGTCTTTGCAATTCCCACGCTTCCTTCGGGCACTAGATCAGCCACACGGTCATACAGCGCATCCGCACCTGACCTGCCATCAAGCCAAAAAACTGCTTTGCCCGCGGTTGCCACGATTGCATCTGCAAGCCAGCCCATTCCAGATGCCGTATTTCGCACATACACAAGCTCAATGTGGGTTACATCCCCCATCTTTTTGGCAACAGCAACAGAGACTGTAGATCCATCAGGAGAAAACTTGACACCAAAGGCATCTGCATCCCCTGCAGGCGCTTTTGACGTCCCACATGCCATCCATGTCTCACGGTCAAAGATATAGTTAGCCTTTTTTCTGGGTAGCCAGTAGCCGTAATACTCTTGTGCTGCTGCTAAGATGTCCGATTTAAATGCACGAATGCCTGCAATAATTGCCGACTCGTCTGCTCTACCCTCAACATATGACGGATTTACCTCTGCGAGACGAGAGGTGTCCAGCACGTCTCCCACCTCATCAACGCCCCACTCGACCCAACACAGGTCATCTCCGCATTCATCACTTAAAGCTTCATCCCTCATTTCGGTAAAATTGGGTGCTCTGCTCCCAGCGCGAGTAGGTGTTCCAAGATAAATAAATTGCGCGTTTTTCTTTGCGCCTGATGAAGTTGTCGGAAGAATTGCCTGCAGATGAGAGGGCATAAGCTCTTGTGCCTCATCCAGGACGATGATATCAAAGGAATACCCCAAAGCAGCCGAATCAGTGCGCGTAGAAAATGCAATAACTCCGCCACTCTTTAGCTCAAAGGCTTCCTGCGCTGTCTTTGAGTTTGTGGCCATAACTTGGCGATTAAAGCATGCAACCCCCTTACCATCATGAGGTCTGCGTCCCAAAATAGCTCTAAACCGTGCAATCATTTCGCAGGTCGTTGAGTAGTTATGATCAGTCCAGAGCACTTTATAGCCAAGCATCACCGCCAGGAACAAAACCCAAATAATTGCAACGACTGACTTACCTGCCTGCCGGGGAACCGATGCCCCTGCACGGTGATGTATCCACTTTCCCTGCTCATCAAAACTTGACCATGCTTCAATGACTCCTGACTGCCATCCCAAGCTCTTGTAAGGAGTCTTTTTTGCAAAGGCAACAACTTCCTGGACAAGATTGCCCTTCGCTCCTTGCTGCACTACCCAATATCTAGGAGGACATCTTTTGAGTGATTGCGGCAGCGAGCGCATTAAGGCCGTCTTCTGCGTCACTTGCCTCCTCCCCTTCTATCCTCTGAATTACTTCGATCGTGGCGCGATACTCGCGAGCGATTGCCGCCATCTCTCGAGGACCTGCTTCTTTTAGTGCCTCCTGAAGGAGATCGCGCAACTCATGCAGACGCTGGATGTCACTTGGACGTGAATCGTTCACAAAATCGCGCCTATCTTGAACACTTTTTCCCCAAGGCCCGCGGATAAGCTCTCCTGCTGACTCGCAGTGTTTTTCTGCGAGCTTTTCAGTTTTAATAATTTTGTAGACGCAACTCCTTGACCTGCCTAAAGACCGCGCTATCTCTGAAATAGACTTAGCAGGATAGTTATTGCGGACAAAGTCTTTTTCGACCTGAGAAATAGGCTTAACTTTGCCCATATAACGCCCTACCTTAGACAGTTTTTAAATCCCGTTTGAAAAAAAGGCTCTAGGCCGCCGGGGTCGCCTGTGGAGCAGGCGGGAGGGGATTGCCCCCGGCTTCATTTTTCTTTCACATTTTCGCAGGTAAGAGGACTGTATCTAGAGCCACTTCTTGCTACTTACAATGGTTCGCTGTGCTTTTGAGGACTCATTGCGAGCTATACGCAAGACCTCTTCAACGCTACGATTGCTCCGCCATTGGTTACACCTGCGATGTGCTGCACCGAGGTTACTACGCTCAGTTGGACTCCCGCCTTTACTGACTGGGATAAGCTCATCACATTCAAATGACAATGGGTGACCGCCTGGTAATGAGTAATCAATCTCTGCAGGACGACCGAACGCTTCGCAGATCCAACAGTCCCTCCGCTGTGACTTGAGCCATGCAACAGCTTTACGACGGGCGTTGCCGTCTTTCGAACGGATATTACTTCCCATATCGAACCAACTCTTTATACATGTTTATCTGCATAAATACTGTTACAGGAGCTGTGATGCCCGTATTCGGCACGCTAGATAGCTTTGCGATATCTAGGTCATAAATCATTCAGTTTTTGAGTGATTAGTAACGCTTCACGATGCGAGCTGCAATTAGTGCGTGTACACTCGCATACAAATTCAACGCTATCAACATAGCAGCTTTTTGAATGCAGAAGAGTGCACGACCGTGCAGAGTAGTGCAGGGTCGTGCAAAACACAAGATAAACAGCCGTACAGATATGTGTTTGAATTGTGAATGTAAGGTAAAGCCCCTAACCTTCTGACAACCTAACACCTTCAAGCACTCGCTTTGCCCCGTATAAATCAACCACCCGACACGCGTCTGTATAGGCATCCACGCACCAGCGCCGACTTTTGCCACACCAGTGCGCCACCTCATCCCACGATGCTGCCGCACAACAGCGCCACCAAATAACATCGGCGTAAGCTGTGCCATCACCCCTCTTGCCTTTCTTGCCTTTAGCCAGAGCTGCAATATCCAGAGCGGCGATACCACTCGATCCTGTAAACGATTTGCCATAAGCCAAAGCACTTACCAAATCAATGAGCTGGTAGTCCCACTGCTGACGCTTGGCGATACGAGTCTCGTATGCCATGCGCGCGTCAGTGGCTGCATGAGGGTCGCATCTGTGCCCCGAGTGTCCCGAGCTATCGTAGCTCTGTCCCTGCACACCTTCGCATGATTCCATGCGTGCAAGTGTGCGGGCGATCCTATCGGCATCCAGCGCTGCCGCTCGACAAGCACTAAAGAGATCGTTGGCTAGTGGATAGTCCGAAAGCTCAGGAGACGTCCAACTCTCCTCAATCATGGGCGCACCTCCCCATTGCTAGTCATCATCCCCATCCAATCTATCCCAGCCCGCTCGAAATCATCACAAGCGCCTTGCGTCTCATGGTGTCCTGCAGGACGAGCGCACCATGCTTTTTGCCATCTTTCGCGCCACCAAAGACAGTCAAAACATCGCAGCTCAAGAGGAGCAAAGGTTTCAGGTTTGATACCCTCTCCCCTCTCTTTCCTATAATTAGTTCTTATCGGTCGCATAGCACATCACCTGCAGATGTTTGAGAGTGCCTGCCGTAATCCTGCCGGTGATTTAGAGCCGAATCAAAGACCCGTGCCGCTACTGCATCGCGTCCTGGCATAACGTGTCCGTAGACTCTCATGGTCATGGCAACATCGGCATGACCAAGCCTTTCTTGCACGGTACGCGGGTCCATTCCAGAGAGCAGCAGTGTGGTTGCGTGTGTGTGGCGCAAAGTGTGAAAATGCACCCAAGCGGGCAGCTCCATCTCCTTACAAAGTTCTTTAAACCAGCGGGAAACTGCATGAGGACTCATCACCTCGCCGTTGTATGTCACCAGCGTTACATCGGGAGATGTAAGCAGCCCTGCTTGGCCAAGACGTATGCACCACTGCTCAAGTGTGTCCCGCTGCTCACCTGAGAGAGCAACACGACGACGAGACCGCACACTCTTGGCCATAGGCTGTAAGTGTGCACCCCTTGCATCAATGGCAGTGCCCTCAATGCAAATATCCGGAACCACAGGGCGCCAGTCACGCAGGCGCAGGCCACATGCCTCACCTACGCGCAGCCCTGCATAAAGAGCAAGCCACGCTGCTAGGGCACATGCTGCAGTCTTGGGGTCATCTGCTTCCATGAGCTCTTTAATGCGCATGTCCACGCGACTTGCATCTGCCTGATCCAGGGCTCGACCATCAGCGCGCGCGGCACTCGGGTGTCGCACTGAGCGCATAGGACTCGCATCTGCGATACTCTGCTCTACCGCCCAATCCCACGCAGAACATAACAACCAGTGCAGCCCCGCGACTGTCGTGGGCGACTTACCATCCTTAAGCAACTGCGAGTAAAAGCGTGTGATATCGCGCGGCATTGCTTGCGTAAGACGGAGCTTTGGCAAGCCCGCATCCACAAGGCCACAGTAATAACGATACGTACGCGTGGTGTTTTCTCTCGGCGCTCCTCCACGACGTGTGCCCAGCTCTGAGACCACATCCACATAAGCGTCTAGCATCTCAGACACACGTGGGTGCAAGAGTTGCTCACACCACTCCTGCGCAAGCTTGAGCGCTTCTTCTTTGCTAAGTTCGCCAGGGAACGCTCTGTATGGTCGTCGCTCGCGGCCAAGCTCGTCTTTGCCTAAATATGGCCGGCAACACCAAGACCCGTCACGGGTGCGCACCACACGCACTCGTGACGGGTCAAAGGCGGGATTGGGGCTAGACGCAGCCATTTATCCGCACCTCATTTCTCTCAGGCCCCCCGCCACCCTGCGGCGCTCTTGGTCAGTCGATCTCATTTCTCCGCCTCCTCTTCGTCAGCAAGCGAGAGTAGGCAGTCCACAAGCTCCTCGTATTGTGGCGAGCGCCATGCAGTCATGGCGTAGGTGTGCGCCCAGTCGCTGTAATGGTAGTGGTTATCTTTGAGGTGCTGCTCTGCTGCATCTCTGGTGAGAAATACGCGGTCACGCACAACAAATGACACCCACCGCATGGGTTGCCTCACGATGTCTTGACCCCACCCGTTGATGTTTCCCCCGTGGATCTCGGCATACTCCGCCATACGCTCCTTGAGTTCCTCGTCGGAGAGCGCCTCGCAATTCATCTCGTCGTACCACTCGTAGAAGTCTCCGTAGCCTTCCTGTGTGACTACAGCCTCCCTGTCGATGATGCCGTAGTAGACGGGTTGCGCCTGGCAGCTCTTACTGGCGTCTGATACGTTCTTGCGCAGCTCGCGTGCTATACGCATAATCGTCTCGGCTGCGCTGCCGGTTATGCACGCCTTACAGCACTCTGCATCGGTAGGCTTACTCATTCGTCTCACCTGCCTTGCGCAAATACAGATAGTCACGCATAAGACCGTATGATGCCGAAAAGCTCGCATGTTCAGGGTCTAGCAGCAGCCATGCCGCACCGTCTATGTCATCATCAAACCCTGCGCCCCATCCGTGTTTGCGCTCATATCTCCACAGCAGTTTTGCCAAAATACGCTGCCAAAAAGTCAAATATGGAATCATCCGTCCTCCTTTACAAATACAATCCAATACGTTTTGCTCGCCTTTGGTCTGCGGTTGCCATATCAGTATTCGTCACGAGAGATCACCCACCACATGAATAGGATGTACACCACAAACCAAAGCGCCAAAACTCTGAGCATATGCACTCCTAATCGCGAGACGTAATCTTGATGCCAGGAATCTGTTGCGGCAGGAAATTAAGCTCGTAGGAGTACTTGGAGACGCTCGATCCGCTCAAGTCCTCAACCGTGTAGCAGGTCCAGCCGTTTAGGTAGACGAAATGCTTTGAGTACTTACCATTCGGCAGCTCGCAGGTGACCTCAAGCTCTTTTTTATCGTTGGTATGGATCGAAAAGGTACCTGTCATCTGCAGCATCACTTTGTCAGTTCTTGCATTGATCACCGTCAGTCGGCGCACGACATTGAAGTTATCAGCCTCCTGACTGATGTTGTGCGATACCTGATCTGCTTCTGTGCAGGCTGTAATGCCAAGTGTCCCTGCCAAAAGTACCACTACCGCAAGAGATGAAACTATTCCGAGTATTACCTTGTTTTTCCTCATGAATCTCCCTTTACGTGCTTTGCCCCATTAGCGATAAGCAGTGCAATTTGTAGGCTTTTCGGCAGCCCATCTAGGGCAACTCGCATCCGATCGAGACGCTCTGCAAGCCAATCAACCCGCGCTCTCATCGCCCGAGCCGCCAATCCCTATCCACCCACTCAAACGGCGGGCACATCTCAACCAGACGAGCAACCACTTTCTCCGCCATCACGTCATCACTCTTCTCAGCAATTCGCGCCGCAAGCGCCTGTGGTCGCCAATTTGAAGTCACAATCGTGGTGCCACGGCGACCGTAGCGCCCGTCCACTAGACGAAAAAGCTCATCTAGGACACGTCCGTCTAGGTGCTCGGTTCCAAGGTCATCTAAAATCAGCAGGTCACAGCTGAGATAGGCATCTAAAACAGATTCTTCGCTCTCGCCACGTGCGCCCCATGTGGCACGCATCTGCGAACTCAGAGCCAGCATCGTTGAGAACTTCACGCGCCGCCCGCGAGCAAGCCAGAGCCTGCCAATTGCGCACGCCTGATGCGTCTTGCCACGGCTCGCATCTCCCCAAAGCCAAAGACCGCCCGCAACATGGTCTTTGAGCTTGCGGCTTAGCTCCGCTTGCCAGTAGCGTGTAGGGATTCCTGCTGCTATGAGCGCTGCACGCCTTTGCTCTTCCGTCCCTGTGGCTGCCCAAGCACGTCTTTGCTGCTCTTCACGTTGCCTTTGTGCGGCCGCCCCTGCACACTGGCAGTCGTACCAGCCCATCTGCATCGATACGGGAGCACCTTCCGCCAAAGGCACTTCCAGTACTCGCGGCACCAAACGCTGCCCGCAATGCGGACATGTCCGCACTTTAATCTCGATGTCGCCCACCTGAACTCCCTTCGGTATCCGCCCTCACCCAAACTTCGAAAACCGCTCTTCTGCAACCAAAGGAGATCCTCTAACCTTTGAATTCGCGAGGTACTCGTCAAAATGCGAGATGGCAAATAGCGTTGTCGGCTGCAAGTACTTAGCCATTTGGGCATCACTTAGCCACTCACGACATTTGGCATCGATGACTGCCTTGAAGTCCTCAAGCTGATAGCCCTCAGCTGCACGCGCAGACACCAGAGAGCGCGTTTTTTTATTGTCAGGCCTGAATTTCTTGCCCGTCTTAGCGTTGAGATAGCCGACGACTACATCGCAAAAAGCGTTCTGTCGAGAGCCATCTCGACAATGTTCTTTTATCTCTTTACTCTTATCTCTTATCTCTATCTCTAGAGCGTCTGAATTTTGTTTGTAAGACGTCTTACTAAGACGTCTTAAATCTTTTTCGTTAGACGTTTCAGACACTTTAAGTTCTTCTGTGCCTTCTACCAGCGCTTTTTCTTCCTGCTTTTTAAGATAATAACGACGGTTGCGCTCTTGTCGCTTGGCTGTATCTCCTCCAGTGGATTGATACTCGCTCCAATTGGCAAGAAAAATCACGCCATCACGCTCACCTATCATCCCAAAGCGCCGAAAGGTATCTAGGGCCAGGCGCACGGTTGTGAGAGAGCGATTGAGAGAAATGGCGAGCATCTCATCGGTGTAAGGCACATGAGGTGCCACCATAAGCTCACCTGTGGCACCTTGCTTGCCTGCAAGCGCAAGCAACTTTATCCAGATGACCACCAGTGTGTCACCATCTGGCATCGACTCAATGAGACGTATCTTTTCAGAGTCAAAGATGCCTGTGTCGAGTTTTATCCACTTAACGCCTTCCACGTGGCTTCCTCCCTGTGAAAAATCGTGCGAAATCATGACAGGGGTAGTGGTGTAGTGCCGCTGGATGCTCAAAGGATGTCGCCTGAGCGCAGCACTCGCGCGTCCTAAACTTTCGACACGTGTCGCAGGTGTGAATGCGCACACCACTTATCCTGAGCTGTGATACTTGTCGCGCGGGAGGACTTGAAAGATGCCCATGCAGGGGCAGCACCTCCACATTACTGGTTAGCCTTTCCTGCCCTGTTCCATGCTGTCCCTGCATGAGCATCTCCGTCGTCATTAGCGCCGCACCTGCCCAGGAATGCCTGCAACAGCCAGACTGCAAACGTACTCTTTTAAAATCTCTTTGGTATAGCGCGGGTATTTCGCTCTCGGAAGCCAAATAGCTGGCAGCGGATGCCGCTTTTGAGCTGTGAGTTCCCTCACTCTCTCCTCATTAATGCCGAGATATTTTGCTGCTTGTCGTGTAGTGAGTAGCAAAGGTTCATCCTCACTGATGCTTGCGAGTTCTTTTTCTTCTCCTGTTGCCATTTTTCGTCCCTTCGTAGATCTGCCGACTCCGCCAGAAGCCTTAGTCCTCATCAAACCATGCAAGCCAAGCCTTTATGCTTTTAAGGCTGGTGGTGCTTGTTGCCCGTGAGATGCGTTTCACAGCTTCCTTTTCCACACAACGACGTATGGCATCTAATCCAGGTTTGCATGCAATGTCCTTTGCCCTCTTCAAAGCAATCCATTCCGCATAGGTCAGGTCGTCCACTGCATCAATTGCGGCTTGTAATCTCTCGCTGATTTCCATTGGTTGTCCCTTCTCGCTTCTCTCTCGATTGACCTCCGCCGTATGACGGGCACCCAGAGCGAGTCTCGGGCGGATGGGCTCAAAGAGTGCGAGTTGCCCCGCCCATCCACCTGTGCCACGCTTTCCCGCCGAAAGGAATGAGCGGGATTGCCAGCATGCCCGCCTTACGCCAGAGGTCTACCGCTTGCTATAACCAAACAAAACGCCAATACTCATCACGAAAATGAGCCAGACTGAAATAAGGGTGCTATTGCTCATCTCAACCACTCCAATGTGAGAGAATTTGCAAAAGGATTGGAGTTGCTATGTTGCAAAAGTTCGTTGATTCCCTGATTGAGCACCTCACGGCTACCATTGCCGCAGCCGCGACTACGCTTACAGGGGTTCTGCTTGCCCCACAGATGAAAGTCATCACAGAAGCCTTTGATAAAAACCCTAGAGAGCTGACTCTCTGGACAATCGCCGTCTTCTTGATTGGCACTCTTTTTGGTTATGTTGGCCTGCTGAATTCCAAAACAGCAGAGCAATTTCTGCGCATCAAAAGATCTTGCAGAACACTTTCTCAAACGCAAAGAGCTGTCTCTTATACACATCTGACGCTGCCGACGAAACCTTATGGGTGT
>NZ_CAMXYY010000017.1 GCF_947253395.1 uncultured Olegusella sp. | reverse complement strand
GATTAGAATAACGGTCTCGTGGGCTCGGAGATGTGTATAAGAGACAGCTGCCGGACATGTCCGACGATCGCCAATAATATGTGCCGCAATCCCCACAACGGTGGAATTTTCAGGCACGGGTTTGACCACAACACAACCAGCGCCAACGTTGGAGCGATCACCAATCGTGATATCACCCAACACAATGGCACCTGCACCGATGAGTACACCTGCACCCACGGTGGGATGTCGTTTGCCTGTTGCGGCAAAACTCTTCGCTGTCATACCCAAGGTTGCGCCCTGGTAGATCAGACAATCATCCCCCACAATGGCAGTTTCGCCGATTACCACACCCACACCGTGATCCACAGCAAAACGACGTCCAATACGAGCAGCGGGATGGATATCCGAACCATAACGACGGCGGGTACGACGATGTGACAGGCGGGCCAAAAACGTATGTCCATGCTGCCACAGCCAATGCTGCCAACGATATGCCCAAACAATACGCAGGCCCGCCGAAAACATCAGTGCACGGGAAAGCGAAGTTGCGGAAGGATCATGTGCAAACACTGCATCGAGATCCTCGCGCATCAGCTGACGCAGAGGTACGCCTTCGGCAGTTGGCGCACTTGCGTTGATGGGAGCTGGGGTAATTGGTGCCATGCTTAGAACTCCATTGAGAGGTAACGCTCACCAGTATCGGGCAAAATGGCAACGACAGTTGCCTCAGCATAGGTTTTGCGAGAGGCAAGTTCCAAAGCTGCAGCCACCGAGGCCCCTGAGGAAATACCCACAAGCAGACCATATTTTTCTGCAAGAAGTTTTTTTACCTCAATGGCACGCGCAGATGTTACTGAAAGCACCTCGTCAATAAGATGTGCATCATAGTTTTTGGGGACAAAGTTGGCACCTATACCTTGGATTTTGTGAGGACCAGCAGGTTTGCCAGCAAGCACCTGCGATTCTGTAGGTTCGACAGCAATCGCTTGAACGCTGGCATTTTGCTCCTTAAGATAGCGAGCAACACCAGAAATCGTGCCCCCCGTGCCAACACCCGCCACAATTGCTGTAACGCTTCCCTTGGTATCACGCCAAATTTCGGGGCCCGTGGTCTCGTAATGGGCCTGCGGATTGGCAGGATTAGAAAATTGACCAGCAATAATGGAGTGAGGAATTGTTGAGTGCAACTCCTCGGCCTTGTTGACTGCACCTACCATACCCTCAGCACCTGGCGTAAGGACAATCTCTGCACCATAACTTGCAGCAAGGCGGCGACGCTCAATACTCATAGTATCGGGCATCGTCAAGATAAGATGATACCCTCGAGCGGCAGCAAGCATGGCAAGACCAACACCGGTATTGCCCGAGGTGGGCTCAATAATGGTGCCGCCAGGAGCAAGACTGCCATTTTTTTCGGCTGCATTGAGCATAAAAAGCGCAACGCGATCTTTGATAGATCCACCAGGATTTTTGGCCTCATACTTAGCGAGAATACGAGCAGAGCTATTAGATGTCAGGGTTGACAAATCAACAAGAGGCGTAGAACCAATAAGGTCTTCTACACGATTTGCAATCTTCATGATGTACTCCTCTTCCCAACAAATGAGCAGGTCAAACCTCCCCTGATTCGGCAATGCTCATCCCGACGTACGCAGACAAAACACCTGTGTTGTTCACCCACGGACGACGTATTTTTCTACTGAGTCACTATACCCTTAATTCCTACTTGTAACGTATGAATATCCTTTTATGTAACAAAAGACGCGCGACCCAAAGGTAAGTCGCGCGTTATTTATTGCTGCTTTATGCGTCACAATCTTGCACAGCTCTGCTCTACTGATGCCACGCTCTGCTCGTAAACTAACCTTCAATACGGCGCACGCGAAGAACTCCAGCAATATCTCCCAGACGCTCTGCCGTATCGTGCGGCATTGTCTCATCAATATCCAGCAACGTCACCGCATACCTACCACGACTCTTGTTGGCAAGATTTTCGATGTTGAGTCCTGCTTTGCCAAAAAAGCCCGTAATTTGCGACAGCATATTAGGCTCATTGCGATGCAATACACATACACGAGATGCGGTTTCACAAACACCTAGATCAATAGCGGGGAAATTAACAGAATTGGTGATATCGCCGTTATCGAGGTAGTTCTGGAGCTGCTGTGCTGCCATGAGCGCACAGTTATCTTCTGCTTCCTCCGTAGAGGCGCCAAGGTGTGGCAAAACAATTGCTCCAGACAGGTTGGCCGTCAGGGGATTTGCAAAGTCAGTCACATACTTGTGCAACTTTTTTTCCTGCAAGCTTGCTGCAACTGCTTGTTCATCAACCACACTATCACGGGCAAAGTTGAGCAAGGTCGCACCTGGCTTCATGCGAGCAATGATATCGGCTGAAATCATCTTATTTGTCTTATCGCCTGCAGGTACATGTACCGTCAAGAAGTCACTTTGCGCAGCAAGTTCACCTAGATCAGAGGTATTGCCCACTTGTGGACTCAAATGCCAGGCACTGCTGAGCGACATATACGGATCGTAACTAATGACCTTCATGCCAAGGTCGATGGCGGCGTTTGCTACACGCCAACCAATGGCACCCAAACCCACAACACCAAGGGTTTTACCTGCGATTTCATGACCTGCAAAGGCTTTTTTTGCCTTCTCGACAGACTTGGCAATAGCAGGATCGGATGCGTTGTCTTGTACCCACGCAACACCACCGAGTAGGTCGCGCGATGCGAGCAGCATGCCCGCAAGCACAAGTTCCTTGACAGAATTTGCATTGGCGCCAGGAGTATTAAAGACAACAATGCCTGCTTCCGAACAACGTTCTAACGGGATATTATTGACACCCGCACCCGCTCGCGCAATAGCACGTAGACTGGGTGGAAACGCCATGTCATGCATTTTTGCGGAACGCACCATGACACCTGCGGCATCATCTAGCTGATCGGTAAGACTATAACCGGTGCGGAAGCTATCAGTACCGATAGCAGAAATTGCATTGAGACAATAAACCTTGCGGTCTTTCATACAAATCTCCCCTATGTTTGTTGCAACACATTTTGTTGCAACCAATCGCGCTCTGAACTTTTACTGGTAAACACCCTATTTATGTGCACGTTCAAAGTCGCCCATAAATTTGACTAAGGTTTCAACGCCCTGCTTGGGCATCGCGTTATAGATACTGGCACGCATACCGCCAACGCTACGATGACCTTTGAGATTGACAAGACCCGCAGCGCTTGCCTGCTTTATAAATTCTGCATCGAGCGCCTTGTCCCCCGTTATGAAAGGCACATTCATAAGAGAGCGATCCTCTGTACGAACCGTACCCTTAAACAACGATGATGCATCAAGGAAGTCATAAAGGAGCTGGGCTTTCTCAATATTGCGCTGCTTCATTGCTGCAAGTCCGCCCTGCTTTTTGAGCCACTTAAAGACAAGGCCACAGACATAAATATCCCAGCAATTAGGCGTGTTATAGAGAGAGCCCTTATCTGCCTGGGTTTTCCACTTCATTACGGTTGGAGTACCGGGCAATACATCGTCGCGGATAAGGTCTTCGCGAATGATGTTGATAGTCATACCTGCTGGGCCAATATTTTTTTGGACACCGCCATAAACGACACCATAACGAGAAATATCCATTGGCTCCGAGAGGAAACAACTCGATACATCAGAAACCAAAATCTTGCCGCGAGTACAAGGCAGCTGGTGAAATTTTGTGCCATAGATGGTGTTGTTTTCACAGATATAAACAAAATCAGCATTCTCATCAATTGCAAGCTTTGAACAGTCAGGGATGTAGCTAAAGCTTGCGTCTTCACTGCTTGCTACTACATTTGCCTGACCAAATAGCTTGGCTTCTGCATAGGCCTTTTTTGCCCACTGACCTGTGATAATGTAATCAGCTACGCGGTTTTTCATAAGGTTCATGCACACAGCCGCAAACTGGTGATGCGCCGAGCCACTGAGAAACAGAATTTTATAATTCTCAGGAACGGCAAGGAGCTCGCGGAGATCGGCTTCGGCTTCATTGAGAATCTCCTGAAAAACAGCTGAACGGTGACTCATTTCCATAACGGACATACCACAGCCACGATAATCAAGCAGGTCAGACTGGCAAGATGAGAGAACTTCTTCCGGTAGCACGGCTGGCCCTGCACTGAAATTGTATACGCGACTCATACGTCCTCTATTCTCTCTATCATTGCAGTTTGCAATCACACGATTGCTCTGGAAACTATCGCACAGCTTTTTGGACAGACGCGGATTTGTTACGAGCTGACATGGAAGCGTTACGTTCTCATAATCTTTATGTCATGCATCGCCTATGCTTGGCAGCGTTTACTCTTTTACTAGTGGCGCGTCTTCAAATCACCCGGGACAAAAGATGCTATCAGCTGTTGAGCTTGTCCCTCGCTTAAATTCGCATATTTTTTTGCGGGAAAGCTTGCACGCAGACCTTGGATGCTGCCTGAACCCACATAAGAGATATAAACGGCAACGATTGTTTGGTCATCTTTATCTTTTTCAGCCTGAACTACCAGACAATACGAGACATTGTCATCTTCATCTACCAAAACGTCAGGTTCCAGTGAACTATCCGCTGACTTGGTATAAGCATCAGCTACTGCCGAAGCTTTGAGATTCGCAGTATTTTCCTTTGCCTGCACAACAAGATCCATTTCCCAATTTTTGCTGTTAAAATGCACCGAAGTCTCGGTTTCATCCAACTTGTTGAGGTCTTTACAAAATGATGGATCGAAGGTAAAGCCATATTTTTTGTTGGCATATACTTCGGTAGATACCGTCTTTGTTGTTGTATTTGAGCCTTCAGCAGAGGCATCCTTGGCCTCTTGGGTATCAGTAATATCAGTTTTATCGCTATTATCGCTATGAGCTGCATCTTTCTTGCTAGCTGAACTTTCTGCAGCTTGAGAGCCTATTTCACCTGTTTCTGCTGGTGTATTTTTTGCCGTACCACCACTGCATGCCATCAAAGAGCCTGCGAGCACAGCCATCAAAGCAGTCGTTGCCAGCTGCTTTCCTACAGCCACCAATTCAAATCGATTATGAGCAAGCATGGTAATCCTCCTTCTGTTCATATAAAACTCTAGCGTGAATAGTCTGTTGGTGGGATCTCAATTTTGTATTTGTTAATGCAAAAACGATGAGACCGCTTATAAAAAAGTTGCAATTGGAGCTTGTGTAGGAGTTCAAAAAAGCCAAATATTCTCTTTCAGTTTAAATACCCCTCAGCTAGTATGATTTAGAAGAAAAAGGGGAAACCTCTCTGGGTGAGAGCTTTTCTACAAAGGAAGTTCACCCGAGTGCGCACATCATCATAGCGATGCTTGAGCGCGGAGAGTTTCCACAAAGAAATTGCTCGAACAGGAGCTTTTTCTTCGAGGGAGGGAAGCAGCAGCACGATACCGCAAGCACCGGATTTAACTCGCGTGAATTGCTACATCTGGTTGCAGCTATACGAACGGAGAGACGTTTATGTCCGACACAACTCATGGCGCACTCCTCAGTGTGCGTAATATTTCCGCTGGCACCGAGGACAAGCAAATCCTCCATCATGCCAACCTGGAAGTGGCATCAGGCGAAACCCATGTCCTGATGGGTCCCAATGGCGCAGGAAAATCTACGTTGGGTCACGTCATCATGGGCGATCCCACCTACAAAATTACCGATGGTCAAATTATTTTTGATGGTATTGACATCACCGAGCAAGCTGCCAACAAGCGTAGTCTCGCTGGTATCTTCCTCTCCTATCAAGCACCCGTCGAGGTGCCGGGCGTGCCTTTGTACTCGTTTTTGCGCACCATTACACAGATGCGCCCTGAGCTCAAGATGAACGCCCGCAAGTTCCGCCAGCGCGTTGGCGAGATTTGCGAACAGCTGAGCATGGATCAGAGTTTTCTCACCCGTGAACTCAATGTAGGTTTTTCAGGTGGCGAGAAGAAAAAAATCGAGATGCTACAGCTTTTGCTGCTCCGTCCCAAGCTGGCAATTCTTGACGAAACTGACTCGGGTCTCGACGTAGATGCACTCTCCGTTGTGTCTCGTGGCATTGAAGCCTATCGCAAAGATTGCGACGGCGCACTGCTTATGATTACACACAATACCCGCATCCTCGAGCGTCTTGATGTGAATCACACCCATGTCATGGTCAGGGGTCGACTTGTTGCCGATGGCCCTGCTTCTTTGATTGATGATATCGACCGCAACGGCTTTGAGCGCTTTGAAAACACGGTCACTGCAAGTGCTGAGGATGGTGAGTAGCTTGGCAGAAAGGACACAGGTCCAAGACGTTGACCGCTCACGCTATGACTTCACCAAATCAGAAGAGGGCTATGAGCGTTACGCCGATGGATTGACCCCCGAAATCGTGCGCTCTATCTCGGCCAGAAAAGATGAGCCTGAGTGGATGACGCAAATGCGTCTTGACGCGCTAGAAACCTACCAAAATCTCAAAATGCCTGCCAATTGGGGTCCAGATACAAGCGGGCTCGACATGAGTCATATCTCAACCTACGTCTCGCCCAAGACCAAGCAGGCCAGCAACTGGGAAGAAGTGCCTGAGGATATCAAAGATACCTTTGAGCGTTTAGGCATTCCGCAAGCAGAGCGCGAGAGTCTCGCTGGTGTAGGTGCCCAGTATGATTCCGAAATCGTGTATCACAACATGAAAGAAGAGATGGCAAAGCAAGGCGTTGTTTACACTACCATCGAAGATGCGCTCCACAGTGAATACGAGCCGCTGGTCAAGCAGTACTTTGGCAAGTTGATCCCGCCTCGTGACCACAAGTTTGCAGCACTGCACTACGCGGTATGGTCAGGCGGCTCTTTTGTGTATGTGCCCCGCGGCATCACAGTAGATTATCCGCTGCAAAGTTACTTTCGCCTCAATGCGCAGGGTGCAGGACAGTTCGAACATACGCTGATTATCTGCGAAGATGATACGAGCCTGCACTTTATTGAGGGTTGTTCAGCACCAAAATACTATGCCGCAAACCTTCATGCAGGCGCAGTTGAAATCTTTGTTGGCAACCACTCACATATGCGCTATTCGACCATCGAAAACTGGTCGAAAAACATGTTTAACCTCAACACCAAACGTGTCACAGTGGGCGCCGATTCACAAATGGAATGGATTTCGGGTAGCTTTGGCAGTCATGTGTCCTACCTCTACCCCACCTCTATTATGAAGGGCGACCGCTCCAGCGTTGAGTTCACCGGTATTACCTTTGCTGGTCAAAATCAAGATCTCGATACTGGCTGCAAGGTCATTCTGCAGGGCGCCGATACCACCGCATCGGTCGAGACCAAGTCAATTTCAAAGGACGGTGGCATCAATACGTTTCGTAGCTCTGTTGTCATTGGTCGCAATGCCGAACGTGCTCGTGCGTCTGTGAGCTGCTCGTCACTAATGCTTGACGATATCAGTCGCTCAGACACCATCCCCGCAATGGATGTACGTTGCGGTTCTGCACAGGTGGGTCACGAAGCCACCATTGGCCGCATTTCTGATGACACTATTTTGTATCTGATGAGCCGTGGATGTAGCGAAGAAGAAGCTCGCACAATGGTTGTCAACGGTTTTGCTAATCCCGTGTCCAAGGAGCTCCCCCTTGAGTATGCGGTCGAGATGAACAACCTGATTAAACTCGAGATGGAGGGGGCAATCGGCTAATGGATATGCAAACTCTTTCGCACGTCAACGCACCTGTTGCTGAAACTTGGAACTATTTGCGCATTAACGATGTGCAGTTCGATGTGCCCACACCTGAAGCGACGGGCAAGGTATACGAAGCAGTACCGCGCATCTTTGATAGTATCGAGACAGGTTCAGGCAGCGAGGCAGCTATGTGGATAGCAGCTGCTGCAGGCGATGGTCACTATATTGAAGTGCCACGCAATACCACACGCACCGAACCCATCGTTATTAATGTTTCTGCAGGACATATTGCCAATACCGCGGTGATGCTACGCGCAGGATCACGCGCAACGGTAGCTGTAGTCGCTGCTGACACCACGAGTTCGCCAAATAACAGCAATACCAACAAATCAGATCTAACATCAGCAGCACTCACCCGTATTTATGTCGAGCGCGGTGCCAAACTGCAATTAACTGAACTCGTTGCCGTTGAAGGCCAACACATCGAAACTGTAGGCATTTTTGCCGATGAAAACACACAGATTTCGATACGCCAATACGCTTTGGGTGGCAAGAAGGTTGCGTTTGGTTTTGGATGCAAGCTGGCGGGCCAATCCAGCCGCTTGGATCTGACAATGCGATACCACGTGAGCGGCGAAGATCTGCTTGACGTAAATCAGCTGTGTCGTATGGGCGGTCGTCATAGCCGCTCTGAGATGCACGCAACAGGTGTCCTTGCCGACGCTGGCAAAAAAACTCTGCGTCAAACCATTGATTTGATTCACGGTGCAAAAGATGCCAAAGGCAACGAATCCGAAACGGTACTGGTGACCGGCAACGATATTGTCAACAAAACGCTGCCAACGGTACTGTGTGATGAGGATGATGTCCAGGGCAATCACGGAGCCACCATTGGTTCGGTGAGTCCCGAGCAGCTGGACTACCTTGCTGCCCGCGGTCTTTCTCGCGAGGAAGCAGAGGCGCTTTTTGTACGTGCAATCTTTGATGATGCAATCATCAATGCGCCTGTCGAGGATTTACGTACTGCCGCCATCAGACGAGCAGAAGCCATTTTAGGCACCGAGGTTGCGCATGAGCTTGACGAGAGCAAGGAGGCTTAAATGTTGAATGCTGATGAGCTCGCTCTCATTGAGCAAAACCCCTATAAGGCGGATTTCCCTCTGCTGGCTCACAATCCACAACTGGTCTTTTTGGATAGCGCTGCAACGGCACAACGCCCTGCTTGTGTGCTTGATGCCCAGCGCAAATTCTATGAGACGATGAATGCAAACCCCTTACGTGGCCTGTATCGTCTGTCGGTTGACGCGACGCAATCTATCGCAGAGGCGCGGGCGCATGTCGCACGTTTTATTGGTGCTGTGGACAAGCAGGGCGCCCCGCAGGCGAACGAGATTATCTTTACGCGGAATGCTTCTGAAAGTCTCAATCTTGTTGCACGTTCGTTGGGACAGCTGCTCCTACAGCCAGGTGATGAGGTAGTCATCTCTATTATGGAGCATCATTCCAATCTGATTCCTTGGCAACAGATTTGTCGCGAGACCGGTGCAAAGTTGGTATTTTTGCGACTTGATGATGATTTCCGCATCACGCCTGCCGAAATTGAAGCCAAGATTGGTCCACGTGCAAAGATTGTCTCGGTTACGCAGGTTTCCAATGTGCTTGGCATCGAAAACGACATTGCCGCGATTGCCGCACGAGCACATGCTATGGGTGCAAAGGTGGTCGTCGATGGCGCACAGTCCGTACCGCATATAGCTGTTGACGTGCGCAAACTTGGCTGTGATCTGCTTGCTTTCTCGGCTCACAAAATGTGCGGTCCTATGGGTGTTGGCGTTCTTTGGGGCAAAGCAGAGCTACTCGATGTTATGCCGCCCTTCTTGACTGGTGGCGAGATGATTGACTCTGTTAGCGAAACTGATGCTGTATGGGCTCCTGTGCCTCAAAAATTTGAGGCGGGCACACAAGACGCCGCGGGTAGTTATGCTCTAGATGCAGCATTAAGCTACTTGGAAGAAAAGGGCTGGAATACTCTTGAGACGCGCGAACGTCTGCTGGTGCGCTACCTCACCGATCAACTAGCAGCGCTCGACTTTATCGATATCATCGGCCCTACCGATGGCAGACGTCATTTGGGCTCGGTTGCCTTTAACGTAGGAGACGTTCATCCGCATGACGTCGCTTCTATTCTTGATATGCAAGACATTTGTATTCGTGCAGGTCATCACTGTGCTCAGCCACTTTTGATTGAGCTGGGTGTGTCAAGTACCAGCCGCGCAAGTATTGCTTTTTATAACGATAAGACCGATATCGACCGCTTGGTCGAAGGCCTAAAACAGGTTTGGCAGGTATTCCATGGAAACCGTTAATCTTTACAATGCTGCATTCATGGATCATGTTGCCCATCCCGACTACAAATATCAGATGGACAACCCTACGCACACCCATGAAGGCATTAACCCGAGCTGTGGTGATGACCTTGTATTTTCCGTCAAAATTGGCAGCGACGGGGTAATTGAAGAAGCAGCTTATCAGGGTAGTGGCTGTGCAATCAGCCAGGCATCAGCTGATATGATGGCCGACCTTATAACAGACAAAACACCCCAGCAGGCAATCGAATTGTGTCGCTTGTTTATGGACATGGTACGTGGCACCGAAACCGATCCTAACAAACTTGCTCTGCTTGAAGACGCGTCGAGCTTGAAGGATATTTCGCATATGCCCGCGCGTGTAAAATGTGCAGAGTTGGCGTGGCGCACGCTTGAAGAAATGCTGGAAGATAAGGGGGACTAGCTATGGCTGCAAATATGTTCTCCACCAAGGGGCGCTATGCCTTACGCGCAATGAGCGATCTGGCAACGCATGAAGGATGGATTTCGCTTGGGGATGTGTCTGAGCGACAAAATATTTCACGCAAGTATCTTGAGCAGGTCATTGCGCTTATGCACCGCGCAGGCTACGTTGATAGTCAGCGCGGCAAGGGTGGCGGCTATCGTTTAACACGCAAACCCGAGGAATACACCATCGGCGAAATATTGCGTGCTGCTGAAGGTTCTCTGGCACCGGTAGCTTGCTTACAGTGCACCCGCGATGAGATTTGCCCACAGGTTTTTGATTGTCCTACGGTAAAAGTATGGGTAGGTCTCGGCCAGGTCACCGCTGAGTATCTGGACAGCAAAACTTTGGCAGACATTTTACCTACTGGCGGATCTGAAACTCATCCTGCTAACACCTAGCTCGACCACCCTGCTAGGCAAAAGGCCTCCCGCTACGGTGATGCACACGCCATCTTTTCCCGCATTGTCACAATTTCGATACTGCCGCAATTGCGATACTGCCAAAACTTTGATAGATGGTTCGTTTGTCGAACTAAAGGAAAATCTGACCTGCAGTTTTACGCTCGCCACGTCCGAAACTCGAACCATCTGCGGTGTGTGGAATGCCCGCCATCTGTGGTTTGTTCATTTTTAGTGTCGGCGATGCCACCTGTTAAAGAATCGTCAGCATAAAAAGAGCCAACCCGAAGGTTGGCCCCTTTTGACAATCACCCGTACATGCAGTAAGACGTCATCAGTACACAAGCAATACGCTCGTTTTGGCGTATGCAGCAAAAACTTATGCCCAGCCCTTACCTGCAGAACCAAATTCGTCAATGAGCTCCTTGGTGCGGGTAGCAATAGCCTCGCGACCAGGCTTGAGGAGCTTACGAGGATCGAATGCCTTGTCATCAAAGCCAGGATGCTCAGCGCAATACTTACCAGTAGCGTTAGCAAAGGCAACCTGAAGGTCAGTGTTAACATTAATCTTGGAAACACCGTTGGCAATTGCCTTCTGGATCTGGTCAACAGGGATGCCCGTGCCACCATGGAGAACGAGAGGCAGGTCGCCAACAGCAGCCTTGATTTCGGCAAGACGATCAAAGCTCAGGCCAGCCCAATTATCAGGGTACAGGCCGTGGATGTTACCGATACCACAAGCAAGGAAGTCAACGCCCAGATCAGCAATCTGCTTGCACTGCTCAGGATCAGCAAGCTCGCCCTGAGCGGTAACGCCATCCTCGGTACCACCAATGCCACCGACCTCTGCCTCAACAGAGATGCCCTTGGAATGAGCAATCTTCACAATCTCAGCGGTACGATCGAGGTTGGTCTGGAAGTCAGCCTCATGAGAGCCGTCATACATAACGGAGGTAAAACCAGCTTCGATGCAAGCAAAGCAAGCCTCATACGAACCATGGTCAAGATGCAGAGCAACAGGAACAGTAATATTCCTATCCTCAACAATCTGATGCACAATCTTGGAAACAACCTTGAAGCTGACCTGCCACTTCATGGCGCCGCTGGTGCACTGAATAATCAGCGGAGACTGCTTCTCCTCAGCAGCCGTGATGATGGCGTCTGCCCACTCGAGGTTGTTGGTGTTGAATGCACCGATGCCGTAGTGACCCTTCTCAGCGTTCTGGAGCATCTGTGTTGCGTTGACAAGCATGTGTGCCTCCTAATGTCGCAACTACCGAACACGTCCTACAAAACATTTTACCAGCCAATCCGCCTTCAAACGTCCGCATTTGTCAGCTGGCGCTGCTTTTTTAGAAAATCTAATAAGAAAGTCTAAAGAGGGACCAATCTTATAGGAATGCTAAGTTAGGAAGAGTTTTGACGAAAACATGCAAGGGCGATTAGCTTTTCGTGTAATTCTGCCAAGAATATTAGCTTGGCTGGTATAAGCTAGGCCAATTCGGGAAAATGAGCAAGACAACCAACCTTGAGGAGGCACTTCAATAGCTATGGCTTACAAGCAAAACGATATCAATGCCGCAGCTGCCAACTCTGACGAAAAGAAAGGCTTGTTTGGCGAGGTTTCCTTTGCGACAGTATTTGCAAGTGCAATGGCGGCAGGTACGGCACTCATACTCTCAACCAAAATTGGCGTTGCAGGCTCTCTTATTGGCACCATAATTGCAGCGGCCGCCTCGTCTTTTGCAAGTCAGATTTACCAGCAAATCATTCATCGTTCAGCA
This sequence comes from uncultured Olegusella sp., assembly GCF_947253395.1. Taxonomy (GTDB): domain Bacteria; phylum Actinomycetota; class Coriobacteriia; order Coriobacteriales; family Atopobiaceae; genus Olegusella. The sequence goes on along the minus strand of NZ_CAMXYY010000017.1, from coordinate 10,510 downwards.
GCTAAGCTGCAGAATGTTTCTCTACCTGCAGCTTTTTCTCCTTATGAGAAAAACATGGACTCCACCTGCAGCGATGCGACTGCGGCAATGTCAGAGCCTGCAATGGATCAGACTGTGGTACAACAGCGCCCACTCACTATTTCGGACAAAACAGGCCCGCATTCCCATGCAACAACAGGAACTCCTATAGCCCCACATTCTATCCGCCAAGCCGTAGCTGTACGCACAAACAAGCTGGCATGGCGACGTCTAGGCGTAGCCATTGCTGCAGCACTACTAGCTCTCGCAATAACAGCTGGAATAATTTCACTTGTCACAGCAGGTCAGGGTCTTGGCTCAAAAACCGTATTGATGCCATCAACCTACACCAAGCCAGATTCAGGCGAGCAGGACAACTCAGCAGATACCCAGCAAAAAGCTCACGAAAACGCAAACACGGCCGCTACAACCGACAACAAGCCTACAGACTCAACAGACCCCAGCAAGACTGACGACCCCGCAAAGACAGACGAAAACACCCATTCAAACGAAAATAATGGCGAAAACAACGGCAACGGTAGTTCTGATGCAGCAAATGGTGATCCTAACAAGACCAACCCAAGCGAGGACAAACAGAACCCCGACAAGTCTGACTCCGGCACTTCTTCTACAGGAACAGATCCGAGTAAGAGCGGTACCAGCGATAACCAAACAAATACCTCTAGTAGCTCAAACTAAAGAAGCTCGTCTAAGGTACGGCCATAGCTCGGCAAAAACTCTTCCATAAAGTCGCGCACCTCGGGCAGCTCTCGTGCCATCTTTTCAAGTTTCTGACGTGTGGAAGCTGAGGCAGTCGCAAACTCACTCGAACCGCTACGCTCTTCTTCCTCACATTTGATGAGAGCAGAAAGTTTGTCAGCTGCCTTGACAAGACGCAACATCAACTCGTCATCTACGCTAAAACGAAATGCTCGTTCAAACTCATCGCGCAAATCTTCGGGCAGCGTATCCAACAGCTCATCTTCTGCCTCAGCTTCTACCTGGTGATATGCATCGCGCAGCTGACCGTTACGATACTTTACCGGTGTTGGCATATCGCCAGTAATAATTTCGGATGCATCATGATACATGCCCGCCAACGCCGCCCGCTCGGGATTGAGATTGCGACCATAACGTACGTTACCAATCACGCAAAGCGCATGAGCAATCATCGCAACTTCCAGCGAATGCTCAGAAAGATTTTCCGTGCGCGAACAGCGCATCAAGACCCAACGGTCAATATACTTTAATCGAGAAAGCAGAGCAAAGAAATGCGATTCTTCTCTCTTGGCTACCATAACTCCCCTATCTTCTCGAACCGCCGATGAAAATTTAAGCGGTCAAAAAAACCTAGACGTTAACTTGCCTTTTACAGTGCACGACAGACAAACCCTGGTCGCTTAGGTAGTATTTTATCAAGCCCTGTGGACACAAAAAATAAGCTCTTGAAAGGAACTACTACGGGCTGCCCTTTGTATTTTTACTACTGGCTTTTGGTGACGATTAGTTGTACTGCTTTGCTGTACTGCTCCACAGATGGTTCGAGCTTCGGCGACTCAAACGACAGATGGTTCAAACTTCGGCCTGTCCATCCATAAAACCGCAGGTCAGAATTTGTGAAAACTCGAGGAGTGAACCATCTGTGCTCATGGGGGCCGAAAGACGAACCATCTATTTGCTTGTGATGCAATATAGGCTTGTGCCAAGTTGGCTTTCCATCATACATGCCATGAAATATCGGTGTTAGGAAATATCACATACCCTTGAAGGTTGTATGCACCCACACGATTGGCAGAAGCAAATGACTTGTCTGTATGAGGGTTTATCTCTTGGGTGTTGCCGCATTTGTTGCATTTATAACCCATGCCTTATGTGTAAGCGTCATATAACGCCTCCTATCCAAGGTGACACACTGGTTAACAACCCGTTGAGCTGATTAATTGAAATGAAATGCCTGTACTTGGGCCTTCATGGTCCCTGTGCGGGCTTTATTTATTATCTTTTTAATATGAGCCAAGCATTGTCAAGTGACATGACGTAGTAGGTCCTGAGTTTTTCTCAGGACCTACTACTGCTTTAAGCTAGAGACTGCTTCTGTCTTGCGTTCCTTAGTCGGCGCTTGCTTGGCAAGCTAATTAATGAAGACAGCATCGCGCCTTCTTAGACGCAATCTCCTCCATCAAGGCGTGCTGGCTATTGCACCAATGCTGTCTTCTTATGACTTTCCCAGAGTTTCTTAACCCTGTCAATCATTTCTCGGTCTTTCGCCGTAGGCTTTGTGGCATAAGATTGGCCATCTTTTATTGGTCTTTCATATCCCCTGTGCACATGTTCTCTCATCTTTTGATGCCCATGGTCGATTTCGACTACCCTACTCCTCTTGTTTTCTTTATCGAAGAATGTAATGCTCTTTATGTTGCCCTTCGAATTAAGAAGTACGTACACACGACCTCTAGTCATTGTTTCGAGCAGCTCTTCTGGCTTCCCTACATTTCCTTTAAGGAATTTAATATTTCCAGATTCGTAGACGGAGAGGTATTGCGTGCCATAGCGATTGCCATAATCACTATGGTACTCGAGGCACCACGACCACCCATATATAGTCACAACCTTCAGGCACAGAAACGATTACTCATAATGCGCTAGACAAAAGGAATCACTGCCTTCATCTCTATGAGAAACTTTTTCGCTTTGGCTATAACGCTATTTTCTTTAGCGAATTGAATACCCTCAATAGTTACCTTTGGATCATCAGGTATTATAATCGTATTACTAAACGTCTTAGTAACCGTAATACCTTCGATATAACCATGAGAAACAAGTTGTTCTATCACGTATTTCCAGTAGTCCTCTGGAACCCCAAGAGCATCTGTTGAATAATGCGACCGCACGGCAGGTTTTCCATCTTTCATGCACTGGTAGATATACGCAATTATCTTGTACATGAGCACAAACGCATCATTTGATGCCATTGCAACATCTTTCGGTAAGAAAAAGCCAACCTAGTGCTCTATCAGTGCTTCGATTCCACCCTCGAGCACAGCGTAGAACTCATCGTAAGACTTCCTGACTGCATCAGGAACATCGTCCTTCAGATGGTAACCCCTGTCATCATCAAACAGGGCAGATTCGATTCCCTCATCTGCTGGGATGATGTACCAGGCTCGATTTTTCATGAACAATGGCTCATCAAGCGTTATGTTCTATCACCTACAATCTGTGTCTCTTCATGTAATCCCGCATAGAAATCTCGTACGCATTTGGCCTTCCGAGGTTCGCATTGGCAAAGGGTTTACCCAGACTCTCTCAAACTGGTAATCATCAATAAAGAAGTGACAAGCTTTGCCTTTCTTTTGCTCATCAAATGCGCTCAGCAATCTAGCAATTTAGACCTATTCCTGTTGGCCATTGAAAGTTAGGAGAATCTATTTCAAGCATGGGGAAAAATTCTCTATACATGTCTTTGTAATAATCAATTGCCCCTTGAGGCGTGTCATCATTTGGAATGAAATCTGGACTAAATTGAAACTCATCGTCTGATATCCACTTTTCCCATTTTTTGTATTCCGCTTCGCCTTCTGATGTAAACATGGCGACCCTTCTTAAATTTGTTCTTCTTTAACCATTCGTTGAGTGCTCGGCCGTGTGCATTTGGCTTCCCGCCAGTCATACTTACAAAACTCTCAGCAAAAACTCTTTACTATTCACCTTGCCGTATTGCGATGGACTTGTGCTGCGAGCAGCATACTTACTCCTTACACTCTTGTTTTTACAGTTCAACACAAGCAATAGGAGTACCTAAAAACTTGATAGCAAGAAATCTAACGCCGTCTTATACTTTTCAACTCGGTCTAGATCCTTAGGCGAAACTTTAGGAAGTCGCTCAAGTTGCATATTATGTTTTAGGTCAGCGATTTTAACCATGGTCGCGAGTTTGTTGGTAGCAATTCGCTCGATATATTCAAAATATGGCACCTCTTTTTGATGGGTAAGAACCTTGACTGTCTCCACCACCTCTGTACAAAGACCTGCGGCATAAAGGTCATCAGACGTGGTATCAGTATCTTCGAGTGTGTCATGTAACCATGCCACTGCCTTAGCATTATCACCACTCACATGAGCAGCAACATAAGCAGGATGTTCAATATAGGGCTTTCCTGCTTTATCTATCTGCCCAGCATGCGCTTTAGTTGCTATGCGCTGCGCAATTTTCTCTTGCTGCAATGCCATCTAAAGCCTCCTGCCTGGTTATCTCATCAACCCAACGCTCGCCTACTCACATATCAGCTAGATCTGTATCTTCAAGCTATTTTTTTGTAGTCAATCGAATCTAAAGAGATCGCCAGAAGTGTCAAAAATATATAAAGGGGCAGCGCACTCTTTATACTTCGCACTCTTTATAATATCCCAAAGCAACCTCTTCAACTCCTGTTGGCAAGACGACCTTATGAGAGTTCTCTACCATTCTTGCGGCAAGCTCTTGCTTATACCTCACTCTTCTTCACATTACCGAACAAACTCAAATCATATAGCCCATTTGTGTCCCATAAATTCTTGTGGGACACCGATAGCACACAAGCTCAATGATGGAGATTGCGGGAGGCTATGTAGTTTCAGGCAAGAAAAGAGAGGGAGCAGGAATATAGCAATTTGATAATCGCTGACAAAGCATTAGATAGAGAGATATAAAGGCTTTTGTCACTTTTTTGTCACTCCGTGTCACTTCGGCAACAAAAAAGGCCAGAACCGAAGCTCTGACCTTGTGTTTTATGGTGGCGGGGAAGGGAATCGAACCCCTGACACGGGGATTTTCAGTCCCCTGCTCTACCAACTGAGCTACCCAGCCAAAACGCCTGCGCTTGCAAGCTTGTATATCTTAACAAAGGACATGCCGCTGTCAACTCTTGATTCTGATGAAACCCCAATTTTTTGAAAATAATCAGCACGCTTTTGGTTTCTTGGAATAAATTTTTTGAGCAAGTAGATAATTTCCGCAAAGCGAAATCGTCTCTCCAAAAGGAATAAGCACAGTATCTTCCAAAGCTTTCCCCTGGTAAATTATGGGATTTGTAGCCCCTAAGTCTCTTACTATCATGCCTTTTTCATCAGGAAGCAACTCAGCATGCGATCGCGACACTGCCTGAGAATGCAAGACCACATCATTGTGTGGTGATCTTCCAATCCTCAGTCCTTGTTTGGGCAAGGGAATGTGAGCTTCTAGCTCGGGAGTTTTTATCCAAAGACAAACTTCGCTGGTATTTTCCTTATTTGCAACAAGAGATTGACAAGTCTCTTCTTTTAGACGCTCCTCTAAAGGCAGCTGGTCGGTCATATCAGATCCTTCTTGTTCAGAAAACTTGTACATGCATTCAAAACAGGTATCCATATCTGCAAACAAGATTTGTCCACAACGAGGACAAGTTTTAGTGCTATCAGTCATCGTGGAATTGGTATCTCCTCGGATGGATAGAGGTGGGATAGATGGGATTTTTTCTAGCTCACCTCTCCCAAAAACTCGTAGGTCAGCCATATACGGTCTCCCCTTCTCGTCTTTCTTCTTGCATTAACCAAACCCTCTGACCTTGTCGAAGCCATGTCTGCCTACTTGCGGGACGCTCTATCACAGTCCAACTACCAAATTTACTGCGAATATCCCCCGGCTTTACGTTTTGGCAAATACGCAATACATGCCCATCGCGGTCTATAAAGGCAAGATCAAGCGGATACTTCATGCCAAAGGTGTGAACCGAGCTACAACGCATGAGCGCGGCGGCAGGACTGTGCTTGCCTGAGCGTAACAAACCTAAAGCTTTATCACGGAAAGTCTCAAGCACTCTGACTTGTAAGCCCTCAATTTCTATCGCATCTGGATGAGGAGAGCTCAATACCTTTAGCTGAGCCATCATTTACATCACTACTCCTCCCCGATATCTATCAACCACCAATGTGCGGGTATGTTCCAAGCTAATAGGCGCACGGTAGACAACGCCAGCAATTACAAACGAACTTGGCCAAGGCTTGTACCTAAGCGTGCAAACAAAACGAGTAAGTAAAGGAGAAACCGGAAAACCAATCCCAGCACCATTTTTTGAATCGCCCCCATACACAGGCTCTGCATGTACTTCAACCGAACAGCTGCGCATATCCAGAGCAGCTTTTATGGTCTGCTCAACTTCATTTACTGCCGCAGCCTTTGCCTCACCTTTTGGTGAAACTCCTTGGGAAACCACGGCATCTGCTGCTATACGATCAAATGCAGAGCAAGCACTCACAAATCGCATCAGATTAAATACTGTCAGCGCGACAACAATTACTACAGGCACTAGAACAGCAAGTTCTACCGTCATTTGCCCAGAACAGCTACGAAATTTCTGAGATTTGCCAGAAAGGCACCACAGCGGCAACAAGCTCCTAAAACCACAGCGACACAAAACCATAGTTAGCCACCTCCAAGGTACTTGGAGATATCTATTGTTAAGGGAATCTTGACACCGGTACCAGGTATTTCAATCTCAGCAACAGTAAAGATGGGACCACCAAGCTGGCTAGCTACCTCTCTTGCGAGCACTTGCGCAGCAGCGTCTCCGCTATGGGGAAGTTTTTGCACAATTTCGCGCACAATACTTAACTGCTCTCGCCCATCTCCTGCTTTGTCAAGTACTTCTTGGCTATGCACCAGTACAGGCTTTCGAGCTCTCATATCGGCAGGCTCAAAACCGGCAGATTTTACCGTACTTGAAATCATCTTTTTTATAGACTGGGCTACTTGTTCACCCATGAGCCAACCCGCATCATCCAAAAATCCATCTATATAAGATTGCGCGGTCTCAAAAGCAGATCCGTAGTCCACCAGTAATTTTCCCCAAAGCGCCAAGGCAGACTGGGCAATACCCGCAACTCCAAAACCAGCCTGAGACTCAATACCTGCAAGTACCTGAGATAAAACAGTACTTCCTCCACTGCTATCCTCTGGTGCCAAAGTTGCCGCCGAAATTGCAGCGCCTGCAGGTAATTTTGCTCCGGGAGAGAACGCACCTGTTAGTTCCGCTGGTGTCACGCTGCCCGCATCGCGCATGACCACCGCAACACAACCCCAAGCACCCGCTGGCACAAAATCAGGTCTTTCAACTGCGAGAATATCCATAGCCTTCTGAAAAAGGTCATCGCTTTCTTCTGATATTCCTTCAAGTTCTTTTTCTGCAGCTATTTCGTCGTTTCTTGCTCCAAGATAATCTCGCGATGCATCCACGACAATACGCCAATAGTGTTCATATCCGTTATTAATATTTGTTGATGCGCTGGCTGCACTTGCCTGTGCCTGCACATTCATGCCACATTTAGGACAGCAACGTAGCGTGCCTGAATCAATATCGCCCAATGAGGCGGTGCCGGCATATGCACCTGTTGCCCCAGGACAAGCAAGGGAACTATGCAGCGTATGACCTTCTTCCTCATCTGTACAGGGCCAAATTGAATCGGTATACAGGCTAGTCGCCCGCACCATTGCCGCTGTATGGGGAAGCTCGGGAAGCTGTATTTCAACGTAGTCGGGCTTATCTATACATTTTGCTTTTTCCATCTCGCGGGCAGCAAAGCTATAAAACTGCTTTCGTGCAGCGCTACGAGTCAGCTCCTCTGCCGAAGACCCATGAGGATGTTCCGAGGTAGTTCGTGTGCGATAGTAATTGAGGGAGCGAATCCTCGCGTAATCAAAACGCCACTCTTTAAAACTCGCATAATTTGGATTATATGCACCAGACAACCCCGCAAGCGTCTGAGCACGACTTCTCATGCAATGTGGGTTATCTACACAGTCCGCTCGCCACGCTTTTTCCTTTGCAGCATCGGCTCGCTCCATTGCATCTTTTTTACGTTCAGAAGCATCTTGGAGTTTCTTGGCGTTGTCCTCCAATTCTTTTCCCGAAAGACCATCATCAAGAAAGGAATAATCCGTCTCTGACGTTAGGGGAAATGGAATTGCGCTACCCACATACTTTAGCTGCTGCGTGCTGTTTGCCGAGGTACATGATGCCGCATTTGCCATCACGAGAGCTGGCAAAGCCTTTTCAAGTTTCTGTAAACCTGTCGCAGCGCTTTTTGCAAAATTCCGTCTTAGGTCAAGGATAGAACGGCCGACATTGATAGTCTCAATAGCAGCTGCATGCGTAATGGGAAGAGCGGACAGCATGAGACCCGTCCCCATAGTTGCCAAACCTGCAAGTCCCATAGAAAGTACGATGGCATCACTCACCTGAGCTACTGTCGTAAAGGCCGACACTGCATTTGCACCAGCAAGGGCAGTAGCATCTGCCACTTCTTGAACTTCTGACGCACGCGAGGTTGACCAAGCAACTGAAGCAGCGCCGAATACTAACACCAAACTTACAAGAAGAGCGACCGCCATTGCCACAGTAGTGTAACCGCCCTCATCAGAAATAAAGATTGACAGCGGTGAGCAGCTCGTGGAGGATGAGGCATGCACTGAAGCGTTTTGCTTGGCACTCTTATTGCTGCTGATATCACCTGAATGCATGCCTATACCCATTGGCACTTTCTTGGCTTTACTTCCAAACGCTAACCCAATCCGCATACGCACCTCCCAACCATTCTGGTCGCATCCGTTCGGTCATATCCACCTGCAGTACCAAGCCCGTACCGTCGCGCTCATAAAACGCTGAGGCAAGACTTCCAAATAAGGGAAGTGGACGAGCGTGGCCCGTTATAGAAACACGAACACATCCCCCTTCCCCATCGCTCGTTTTAACTTGCCAATCTCCCTGTCCACCCACATGAAAAAAAGATACTTCTGGCACAGCAGCCAACCTTCTTAGGCTAAAGTCCTTGCAGGCAGAAAGGTCCGAGTCATTCCGGGCAGTCAAGACAGCGCGAGCTGTTTCTGCAGCGGCACCTCGCATCAGCATCTGCGTATAAAGCAAGCAAGCAGGTTGAACAAGCAGGGCAATCAATACCATGACACTTGGTATCAGCACCGCTGCTTCTATGGTTGATTGACCCAAACTTGCCCTATAGCTGCATGTATGCAAGCTATTAGAAAAGAACAAGGTCATTGACCTCATTAAGGGTATTTCCTGCACCAAAGAGATGCGATGCTGCTGCCGTCGCCAGCTTAAGCAAATGCCCATCCCTACCCGCATGCCACACTGCAGCAAGACCCACCACCAAGGACAAAAAAGCAAACAGTACCAAGGCATACTCAAGAGTCGATTGACCTTGGCACATACGAGCTGCTTTGTGCTGTTCGAGATTCCCACTACTCCTCCTTCCCTGACACATCTGTCATCTCCTCCTTCCAGGCATCAGGATCCATCCGCGTTATCTTCAACTTGCTGTGCTTTCCCTCAGCAAAAACTATGCAAACGTCAACCCAACGGTCTCCTTGCACCACACAACCCCAAACGCGACCAAACAAATCAAGATAGTCAGTCGTCACAAGCACACAGTCATTTCTTTTTTTATAGGCCTGCATCAACAACTGAGCCTCCTGAGCCATAGGAAACTCAGAGCTTTGCTGCATACAAGCAGAGCCTTGCATTCGTGGAGCAGTTGCAAGTGATACCAGTAGCTGATCGAGCTTCTCTTCCAAACCCGCTGTATCAGTACGGGAGCTTGGTGCGGTCTGCTGAGAGGACTCGCCAGACTTGGCCTCTCGACGCTTATCTACATCCACAGTGTGTCGAGCGCTTTGAGCTTGCGATTCACTATCCTGCTTGTCCCCTATTTTTGGAGCAGGAAATGCAAGCAAATCCACTATGAGAAAAAATGCCATCGCTGCAAGTGCAAGAACCACACGCCTCGCTCTGCTTGCTTGCCTTTTTCTACAAACCATTAATACCATCGGCAATGGCTGACCATAGCTCCTGTACCTTGCCACGGAAGGCAATAATGGCAAGAATTGCAATAACCACCAGCACGCCAACCAAAATCGCGTACTCAGTAGTACCCTGACCTTTCTCATTTGCTAAAGTTGTTGTAACCCAACAACGTAAAGCGTTCGTCTGTGCATAAATCCAGTTGTCCATACGCGGTCCTTTCATCCGTATTCTCACATCCTTCATGGATGTAAATAGCTATCCCAGAGCTATAGCCGATCCAAGCAAAGGTCCCAATATTGCCAATAACATGGCAGGCACAATGAGTGTTCCTAAAGGAATCAGCATCTTCACCGGCACTTTTTCAATTTGTTCTTCTACTTGAGAACGTTGCTCATCACGAATTGCCTGTGATTGCTGCTCAAGCACCGCTGCAAGTGGGGAACCAAAAGCAAGCGCTTGAGAAACTGCATCTGAAAAGCGCTTTAAGGCAACAAGTTCCAACTCACTCGCCAATTCACTTAACGCTTCATCACGAGTTGCAATGCCCATACGCCAGGAATCCATCGCATGGCGAAAAGCACTTGAAAGCTCCGTTGTACTCCGATTGCAATACAGCTCAAGAGAGGCATCAAACGAAAGTCCTGCAGAAAGCCCTAAAG
>NZ_CAMXYY010000016.1 GCF_947253395.1 uncultured Olegusella sp. | reverse complement strand
CTCGTAATGTAAAGCGTATAGTGAGAGCGCTTGAGATGTCTGATGAGGGCATATCATATGCCCAGCAGCATGCTGGCTTGCACACGCGCAAAACTCACTATGACTGTCTTATTTGGGGTATCAGGCGTGATCGCCCACATTTACATCAACGCATCGAACAGCGTGTTCATCAGATGTTTGACGCGGGCTTGGTGGATGAGGTGCTTCGCTTGCAACAACAAGGTTTGGAAGCGGCACTTACTTCCAAACAAGCAATTGGTTACCGACAAGTTCTAGACTATCTCAATGGTGCCTGTACGCTTGAGGAAGCGAAAGAGCAAGTTATCATTAAGACACGTCAATATGCCAAACGTCAAATTTCTTGGTTTGAACATGATGGACGTGTACAGTGGCTTGATTTTGAAACCCTATCCGAAGAAGAAGCAACAGAGCAAATCCTTAGTGCTTACAAAGCATATCCTTCTATAGAAACAGGTGACCTGAGTGCCAAGATTTAATCTGCGCTCAACTGAATTTGTGCCTGAACGCGCCATTATTGTGGGTGTAGATTTGGGCAAGAGTGATTGGCCCTTGGAAGAGTCCCTTGATGAGCTCGAACGACTGGCTCAAACTGATGGTGCAGAAGTTATTACCCGCGTTACACAAAAACTTGATGCGCCTATTTCACGCACGTTTATTGGCTCAGGAAAAGCTCTTGAACTCAAACGCCTCGTAGCAGCTCTTGATATTGATATTGTTATCTTTGACGACGAACTTTCGCCATCTCAACAGTCCAATCTTGAACGACTTATCGGAGAACCTACCAAAGTTATTGATCGCACAGCACTCATTTTGGATATTTTTGGACGCCATGCAAAAACTCGTGAAGGTAGACTACAGGTGCAGCTAGCTCAGCTGCAATATCTCTATCCAAGACTTCGTGGCATGTGGAGTCATCTTGTTGGTGACTCCACACGCGGCGGTATTGGTAGCCGCTTTGGCATGGGTGAGTCCCAGCTTGAAGTTGACCGTCGTTTGATTCGTGCACGTATTTCTACACTTCGTCGAGAACTTAAGAACCTTGATCAAAGACGCAGTATTCAGAGTAAAGCTCGCTGGAGTTCGGGTGTGTGGAGTGTCGCGCTCGTGGGTTATACCAATGCGGGCAAATCAACAATTTTAAATCGCCTGACTGGCTCTGAGGTGTACGCCAAAGATGAATTGTTTGCCACCCTAGATCCCACAACACGCTCTCTTTCCCTTGAGGAAGGTCGTAAAATTACTCTTACTGATACGGTCGGCTTTATTCAAAAGCTTCCGACCACTTTGGTCGAAGCGTTTAAGTCTACTCTCGCTGAGGTTGTATCTGCAGATCTTATTTTGCTTGTTGTAGATGCTGCGGACCCCAATGCAAAACGGCAAATTATAGCGGTGCGTCAGGTATTAGAGCAGATTAAGGCTGATCACATTCCTACTGTTTTGGTTTACAACAAATGTGATCTGCTTGCTGACGATGCAATACATACCATTGAAATGACCGAAGCTGGTTCTGTGGCCATCTCTGCTCAACAGGGCTTGGGACTGCGAGGCTTGTTATATCGTATCGCGCAAGAAGCAGCTGCTGGGGAGCGTACGTTGACAGCCTGTGTGCCTTATGACAGGGGCGCTTTGCTTGCTCGCATACACGAACGTTGTCAGATGATGAGCGAGAGGTACGAACAGAGTGGTGTGTTAGTTACGGTAAAGGCCGACAAGCAGATGGCAGCAGCACTTCAGCCTTATCAAATCGAGGATAAAGATACTGATAAAGACCTGTTATAAGGCATAGCAGAGCAACAAAATGATAGGCTGATGAAGGATATAAATCTGTAGAGGATGGCGACCTATCCATTCAAGCAGATCGCAGCGGTATCGAAAAAGCCATTCGGGATACTCCAATTGTTTCCATTGCCAACCAAGATGTGCCCCCGCCATATAAAGAAGACCATAGGGAAGTAGGGGATAATAATCTCCCGATACAAAATGAGGTCCAGGAAATCCTAACCAAGAAAGCCATTCACTTTGATATAAACCTGTGGGCAGCATGAGTTTTACTTGACCAATGCTCACAAAACCAGCTGCAAGTGGGAGGCAAAGTAAGAAAAGCATAACGCAGGCAACAAGCTGTATAGTATGCCAACGTTTTGCAAGGATGGTCTGTTCGATTAACCAGGCAATAAAAGTGGACGCAGCTATACAAAATATGATGCCAAAATTAATGGGGGCATCTACTGCAGCCAAGGTGGTTGCCAGCCATATCACAAACGCTAAAAGGCCATAACGGAGCGCTCTATAAAGATTATTTCTTGAGAGGCTGCAGCTCAGGCCAGCTATTATGAGAAAAACCCAAGATATTGAAGCGCGCCATATATCAATAAAAGGTGCTTGAAAGAAAAAAAGAAACTTTCCTTGTAAGAACTGCAAGTCATAACACATATGAAAGAGAACCATCGAAATGATGGTGAAGCCTCGAATGACATCTAAGGTATAAAGACGCCCCAAGCGCAAAGACTCGGGACCATCTTGATGAGTATCTTGCGTTGCGTGGTAACTTGGCATAGTTACATCTGACGAATAAGGCCGGTGACCTTACCCAAAATAGTGGGATTGCGAATATAAATGGGTTGCATCAAATCATTTTCAGGCTGAAGACGAATGTGCTCTTTTTCGCGATAGAACGTCTTTACTGTGGCAGAGTCATCAATAAGAGCCACAACAATCTCACCATCATGGGCATCATGCTGCTCTTTGACAATAATATAATCGCCGTCGAAAATGCCGGCATTAATCATTGAGCTGCCATGCACGCGAAGCACAAAAGAACTTGCATCTCCCACAATACTTGTGGGCAAAGAAAGCGTATCTTCAACATTTTGCTCAGCCAAGATAGGAATACCTGCTGCCACACGACCCACCAGCGGCAATGTAATGATATCGGCAGACAAATCCTGAGAAACATCGGCTAATTTTGCTGAGGAAGTCTCTTCGCTTTCGACAACCTCAATGGTGCGAGGCTTGTTGGAATTCCTTGTTATATAGCCATGTTGCTCAAGAATCTTGAGATGCGTATGGACGGTCGAAGGAGAAGCAAGACCAACTGCAGTGCCAATTTCACGTACCGAAGGAGGATAGGAGTGCTCCTTGGTATAACTGCAGATAAATTCATAAATCGCACGCTGCCTTTTGCTCAATTGCTTATTGCTCATGCCGCCTCCTTTGATGCTAAAAGCAGTATAAAGCATTGCGCAAAAAAATAAAACAGATGTTCTTTTTCTCTTGACATAATCTCTTGCTTCTTCATAATAAAGTACAGTTGTTCTACGCACATATGTTCGTATCTCATTTTGGTGTCCACTTACCATGAGAACATGTGTGTAAGCAACGGGAGGAGAAAAAGATGAACTACCGCAGCAACCCAAACTATAGCTATGAAACGGCAGGGTCTTCTGCGCTGATACCTCAATACCGTCATACCACGCTTACGCTTATCCGGGGCGGCAAAGATGCTACAGCAAACTTTCAGGCACAAAGTGATGATTTATGTCAAAATGCGGCTCTTAAACGCTCGTATAGGTTTACTATTTTTGCTGCAATAGTCGTTGTTGGTGTCATGTTTGCTGCGAGTTTATGTATCAGCGATCAGTTGGTTGCAGATCGTATTGCCGCAGCTCAGCTCAACCTTCGCTATGCCACAACTACGGTTCAGCCAGGGGATTCACTCTGGTCTATTGCTGAATCTCATCAGATTAAAGGCATGAGTACTTCTGAGACACTTCGTTTAATTGAGCAGCTCAATAATATAGATGCTCAATCATTATCAGTGGGAATGAACTTATCTGTTCCTGCTTAGTTTGTCTTGCTTGTATGCACTTCTGTTACCAAACCCTAGGTATAGTGTTTCAATTTGTGTTTTTGCCTTTATTTTGTTTGTACATCGTGTAAAGTTTGTGACTGGTTTTAATGGCACAATCACAAAGGAGCTCGATGCGCTGCCCAAAATGTGGCTGTGAGGAGTCCAAAGTAGTTGACTCCCGTCCATCCGAAAGCGCTGATGCTATTAGAAGGCGTCGTGAATGTGTAGGTTGTGGCTATCGCTTTACAACCTATGAGCGTCGTGAAGAAGTACCGCTTCTTGTTGTCAAAAAAGATGGCACCAAAGAGACTTTCGACCGCCAAAAGCTTATGCGTGGATTACTTGCTGCTACCGTCAAACGAAATATCAGTATCGAAACTCTCGATAAACTCATTGGTGATATTGAAGCAGACTTGCGAGATCAGGGACAAACCGAAGTTTTGTCTCGAGATCTTGGCAGACTGGTTTTGGTTAAGCTTCGCGATATTGACAAAGTGGCCTACGTTCGATTTGCTTCCGTTTATCGCGACTTTAAAGATGTAGATGAATTTTACGAAGAGCTAAGGAGTCTTGCACAGTGACCTCTGAGCATATCTCATTGCCGATTAAACGCCTTGATCCGTCCGTTGAGCTTCCTACCTATGCTTATCAAGGCGACGCAGGTCTTGATTTGCGTGCAAGTGAATCACTTACTCTAGCTCCTCTTGAGCGCCAACTTATTTCTACTGGCCTTGCCATTGCCATTCCTGAAGGCTATGCAGGTTTTGTCCAGCCTCGCAGTGGTCGTTCTTTGCGCGAAGGTCTTTCTATGGCAAACACTCCTGGTTTAGTTGATAGTCACTATCGTGGTGAACTTAAAGTTGTCGCTATCAATCTGGATCCCGATAAGTCCCTCGTAATTGAGCGTGGGGAACGCATTGCACAACTTGTCATTCAAAAAGTTCCTATTGTTGAGCTTGTCGAAGTAGACGAGCTTGATGAGACGGATCGTGGTGCTGCTGGTTTTGGATCAAGTGGCACCAATTAATACTTGATTTTGAGGTACGGCTGGTGTGCCTTGAAATACTGCTGTCTTTTAGGTCTGACAGCATGTTTTCCAAAAAGGGAAGGGGAAAGTAATGGAGAAGTTCTTTAAGTTTGCAGAGAGGGGGTCGTCAACTGGTCAGGAAATTCGTGCTGGCCTGACGACATTCCTTGCGATGGCCTATATCATCGCAGTCAATCCCTCGCTACTTGCAGCTGCTGGTGTACCTGTAACTGCAGCCGTCACTGCAACTTGTCTTGGTGCAGGCCTCATGACCATCTTGATGGGCGTTTTTGCTAATAGGCCCTTGGCTTGTGCTTCTGGTATGGGCATCAATGCAGTTGTTGCCTTTTCGCTCACCGCAATTGCTGGCAATGACTGGCATGCTGCAATGGCGGTCGTCTTCATTGAGGGCGTTGCTATTCTGGTACTCGTTCTTTGCGGCTTACGTGAAGCAATCATGGATGCAATTCCTGTATCTTTGCGTCATGCCATCTCCGTTGGTCTTGGCCTCTTTATTGCAATGATTGGTCTTAAGGACGGCGGCATTATTGTTGCCAATGAGGCAACTATGGTTGCCCTCGGTAAAGTGACTGAACCTGTCTTTATCGTTGGCATGATTTCCATTGCTGCTTCTATTATTTTGTATGTGAAGAAGGTGCCTGGTTCTCTGCTGTGGGGCATTCTTATCGCGGTACTTGCTGGCATACCCCTAGGTGTTACTCAGACGCCTACAGGTATTGTTTCTGGCCTCGATTTTTCTTCCTTTGGCGCTCCCTTCTTAGCTGATGCCAACGGAGTGACTGGTATTGTCAAGGTGATGACCACCCCCGTTTTGCTTGTCTTTGCTTTCTCTCTGATGATGTCTGATTTCTTTGACACCATGGGTACAGCTATGGCTGTTGCAAAACAAGGTGAGTTCCTCAATGAGGATGGCTCCGTTGAAAACATTCGTGAGATCTTGATTGTTGACTCTGCTGCAGCTGCTATGGGCGGTCTGCTTGGTGCTTCTTCTATTACTACCTTTGTCGAGTCTGCATCTGGTGCAGCTGATGGCGGTCGCACTGGTTTGACCTCTGTTACAACGGGCGTACTTTTTATTCTTGCTGCTTTCTTCTCTCCCGTTATTGCTATCATCAACTCTGCTGCCACCTGTGGCGCTCTTGTTGTTGTTGGCTTTTTGATGATGACTGATGTAGCCGACATTGACTGGCGAGATGTTCTCCAGGGCTTCCCTGCATTTATGATTGTTGCGGGCATTCCTTTTACCTATTCCATCTCCAACGGCATCGGTATGGGCTTTATTGCCTATGTACTCGTTGCTGCGGTAACTGGTCAAATCAAGAAGATCAAGCCACTGATGTGGGTGGCAACTATTGCCTTTATCATTTATTTCTTACTTGTTTAACAAGTGCAGGTTAAGAGCCCGGATATCCGGGCTCTTTTTTAAATAAGGAGGTCGTATGGCATCAAAACAACGTGAAGTTATCGCCGTCGATGATCATGTAGCTCCTGCTCGTGCCATTCCTCTGGGTATTCAGCATATGATGAGTATGTTTGGCGCTACTGTGCTCGTACCTACACTTACGGGATTGTCGCCTTCGGTTGCAATTATGTGTTCGGGCATTGGTACCATGTGCCACCTTCTCGTAACCCGCAATAAGATTCCTAGCTATCTCGGCAGCTCATTTGCCTTTATTAGTCCTATCATTGCCGTAGCAGCCACTACAGGCTCTCTCAATGCTGTTATGAGTGGTGTTGTGGTCTCTGGTTTGGTGTTCCTACTGACCGCCCTACTTATCAAGATTATTGGTACTACTTGGCTTGATAGAGTGCTGCCACCGGTACTTGTAGCTTCGGTCATGATTGTTATCGGTGTTGGCCTATCTGCTACTGCAGCAAAAATGGCTCTGTATTCCTCAACGGATTCTTTTGTGGCCCTCGGTGCCATTGCTGCAGCGGTAACACTGGTAGCAGCGGTTCTTTTTTCGAGTATGGGTGGATTATTTGGTACCATGCCAGTTCTTCTGGCCATTATCGTGGGATATATTTTTTCTTGTTTCATTCACCTTGTAGATTTTAAGCCGGTACTCGATGCAGCATGGCTGGGACTTCCTACCTTTACTCATCCGAGCTTCGATTGGGGCGCTATTGTACTTATTGCCCCTGTTGCTGTGGTAGTTGTCATTGAGCATATCGGTCACCTCTTGGCTGTGGGCGAGATTGTTGGTCGCGATTATCGCGAAATGTTGCCACAATCCCTTGCAGGCGATGGTATTGCTACT
Organism: uncultured Olegusella sp.; assembly: GCF_947253395.1. Taxonomy (GTDB): domain Bacteria; phylum Actinomycetota; class Coriobacteriia; order Coriobacteriales; family Atopobiaceae; genus Olegusella. The sequence goes on along the minus strand of NZ_CAMXYY010000016.1, from coordinate 16,751 downwards.
GTTATCTCGGGATTTCTTGGTGGCCCTCCCACTACAACCTATGCTGAAAACATCGGTGTTATGAGTGTCACCCGCGTATATGCCACACAAGTTTTTTGGTATGCAGCTGCTTTTGCGCTGGTTGTTGGTGGTTTTTGCCCCAAGCTCGCAGCACTCATTAGCTCTATTCCAACCCCTGTAATGGGTGGGGTAAGCTTGCTACTCTTTGGCCTTATTGCGAGTAACGGTCTACATATGCTCGTTACCAATAAGGTAGATTTTGATGACAATCGCAATCTTATGATTGCCTCTGTTGTCATTATCTTAGGTGTAGGCATGGAGACGAGTGGTATTACCATTCCTATGGGCAACTACACCCTTCCTGGTATGGCAACTTCGGCACTTATAGGTATCCTGCTCAATTTGATTTTGCCTCATAGCTCTTCTTCTCAAAAAGAATAAAAGCTACGGCTGAAGAATAACTTTTTTTATAAGAGGTGTTGACGCAGGTCAGCGCCTCTTTTTTTAACGATAGCCTTCTTGAAAGGCGGCGCCGTAAGAACATATCAAATTTGACCTGTCTAAATGTGAACAACCTGTCTTAGCTGCTGTTTTTGTAATCAACTTATATCAGCTTCTGTTTGTATCTATTTTTATTGGGTATCCTTCTTGCAGTGATAATTCAGCCTTCAAATTGAGGGTAGGAGAAGGGTTTGATATGGCAAACGAGACAAAGACGACACGTATAAAGGATATGGTAATTGTAGGCGCAGGTCCTGCAGGTTTGACCGCTGCCATTTATGCGCAACGTGCCATGCTTGACACCATGCTGCTTGAGCAAGAGACAGTCGGTGGTCAGGTTATTTCTACAAATGAAATCGATAATTATCCTGGTGTCCCTCATACTGACGGCTTTACTTTGACTGATGCTATGCAACAGCAAGCGGAAGATTTGGGTGCCAAGATTGAGATGTCAATTGTTGAAGGCATTGAGCATACAGGGGAGGGGCGTTTCCTTGTACATACACCCGAGGCTGATTATGACAGCGCTACAGTAATTGTCGCTGGCGGTGCAACCCCTCGACATGCAGGTTTTGAGGGCGAGGAAAAATACGCGGGCCATGGCGTTTCATATTGCGCCACTTGCGATGGAATGTTTTATCGGGGTAAAAAAGTCTTCGTCATTGGGGGAGGTAATTCTGCCTGCGAAGAGGCTTTGTTTTTGACAAGGTTTGCCGATGAGGTAGTACTTGTTGTTCGCAAGGATCATCTGCGTGCACAGGCATCTGTAGCGAAGCTTGTTGATGAGAATCCGAAAATTACAGTTAGGTACCTAACTAGTATTGTCCGAGTTGATGGGGGACAGCTGCTTAGCGCGGTCACCTTCAGGGATAATGTGACTGGTGAGGAAACTACCGAAAGCTACCCAGAAGGTAGCTTTGGCATCTTTGTCTTTGTTGGTCGTGTGCCAGCAAGCGAGCTCATTGCTGATTTGGTTGAGCTTGATTCCAGAGGCTATGTTGTGACAAATGATCGCCTTGAAACCAAAACACCTGGCCTATATGCAGCAGGAGACCTACGTCAAAAACCCTTGCGTCAGATAATTACTGCGGCAGCAGATGGTGCGATTGCGGTGAACTCTGCGTCTGCATATCTCGGTCAGCCAGTCGAAGGCTAAGCGATGATACAACAGACTAATCACCAATAGATAGTTTCAATAGGATCCCTTAGTATTTCTTTTCCAATGAAAAGTGAGCTAAGGGGTCTTCTATAGAGTTTTAACTGCGTAAGTAGAGATATAAAACTGATAATATATATTATGTAAAGTATTATTTATAAAGAAAATCTATCTTAATGACTTGCTTTCCCCTGTTACATACGAGCTGACTTGGCAGATGGCTACGTGACACGTCGTATGAAACTAGCTTTTATCTGTTGACGATAGAGCGCTTGTGCTGCGCGGCTTAATAGATCCGCGACAGACATTGTGAGCCCATTTTTGGGACTCAAATTCATCTTCAACACTCATTATCAAAAGAAGTTCATCCATTGCATAAAGCTGCACATCTCCGCGCGGAATGATATCTAAACCTGCGCGAGTAATAGCAACAATACGTACAGTTTTGGGCCAAACAATGTCACGAATACGTTTGCCGTCAAGTATGCTGCCAGCGCCAATATAATAAGTGTGCAGTACTTTCTCCCCTGCTAGTCCCGTCTTGTCAGGATCTCGTGGTGTCGAACCTAACAGATTTGCGAGAAGATGTTCATAAAAGGCATCAACATGTAGCGAACGAGCAATTGCAAAAGAAATAATCGAGACAATAGAAACGGAAAGCAAAGCATCAAGGCTGCCAGTTAACTCAAAAGCAAGGACAACCCCTGTAACGGGAGCCTGTACAACCGAGGCAAACATCCCCGCCACGGCCATTACCACAAAGTTCACCACATAACTATTAGGTACGCCAAAAAACTGAGTAACTACCACTCCATACAGTTCTCCCACAAGCATCGAGAGCACTACCAGCGGAAAGAGCGTGCCACCGGGAGCTCCTGAAGCAAAGCTCATGGTGGTAAAGATATATTTCCCTACCAGTAGAAGGACAATAGTACCCAAAGGCAACAGAGCGCTTGTTTGGAAAATCTCAACAATGGCGTCACCACCGCACATCAAATCTGGTGCCAAAAAAGCCGCAAAGGCTGCCATGGCAAAAGGTATAGCGAGGCGGGTATACGGTAGGTGTGTCATGATCTTGCCATAGAACTTTTCTTGGCAGGCAAACATTCCAAGGTTATGAAGTGCGCCAAATACACCGCATACGAGACCCAAAAATACGACAAAGACATAGTTGCTATGTGGCAGATTGCCAATAAAAATCAGTTGTAAAACAGGCTTTACACCCAAAATCTGCGAGACCAAAAAATCTGAGGCAACCGAACTTGCCATAACTGACAAAATGAGTGTGGGCGTAAATTCCTTATGGATCTCTTCAAGGGCAAAGAGAACACCTGTAAGAGGAGCGTTAAAAGCAGCAGACATACCTGCAGCAGCCCCGCAGGTCACAAGAAGTCGTTCTTCTTGCCTGCCACGATGTAGACCACGAGAGACCGCCTTGCCGGTCATCGAACCCAACTGCACGCTGGGGCCTTCGCGACCAAGAGAAAGACCTGCTAATGCACAAAGAGTACCTTCTATAAACTTCGCACTAAGCACGCGGTGCCAAGGCATATTGATACGCCCCATCACCTCTGCGTCGGTCTGAGGAATGCCAGAGCCTTGGGTATAAGGTTCCCAAAGCATCAGCCTACAGACAACAAAACAAATAAGGATGAGTATAAAAATCCATCCAACAATCCCCATAAAATTAGCTGTCATAGCAGCTAGATAGGCTCTGAGCACCTTTTCGGCAAGACTCAAAGAAAGACGGTAGAGGGTCACAATAATACCGCAAAAGACACCTACCAAAAGACCCTCCCCGACCAGCGTAAGCTGATGCTCTGAGGAGAGTCTCATTATGAGCGGAGAATGTTGATTTTCAGACATCCTAGTAGGGTCCGCCTCCAATGAAAGACCACATAGAACGCTGAGTTACGGTACGGCCAGGGCTCGGTGCATCAATAAAGATATTATTGCCAACATAAATTCCCACGTGACCTGAGTGGGTAAAGGCAAGATCACCAGGATTAAGCTCAGAAAGCGAGGTATGCCAATCGCCAGAAGCTTTAAGTGAATCAATCATGTCATAGGTAGTGCGACCACGGGCATAACCATAGCAGTAGCACACCAGACCAGAACAATCAAAGCTATCAGGGCCAGCAGCACCGCTGACATAGGGCAGACCAATTGCAGAATAAGCAGAACTCAAGCCACCACCACTGTAGGCATGTCCACCACTACCCTTCTTGGAAGGTGTCTTGGTGCCAGACTCTCTAGGCTTATTGTTCTTGGTCTTGTTCTTTGTTTCGGACTTGCCCGCAGATTTATTCTGAGCCTGAGAAATATTTTGCTGCTGCTCGTATTCCCTGATAGCACCAACTGCTGTTGAGGTACCACTTTGCTTTTTGACCGTACCGCCCTTGGAAATTGTTTCTGCAGCTTGTTTTTCTTCCTCATCAGCTTCGGCTTCAAGCTGTGCTTTGACCTCGGCGCTTAGGGAATCATAGTATTCCTGAGCTGCAGCGACCTTGGAAGAATATTCATCAGCACGCTGCTGAGTCTTCTTAATTTTGGCTTCTTGATCGTTTTCTTTGGACTCAAGATCAGACTTTTCTTTGTTGAGTTGATCCTCAAGATCCCGCACAGCAGAGATGTTTGCAGCATCTTGGTCTGCAATACGATCTGCAATATAGATGTTGGAGATGAGGTCTTCTGCGCTTTCAGAGCCCAGTAGCAGCGAAAGAAGACTGAACCCACCTGTTTTGTAATTTGAGCGCATACGATTGCCCAAAACCTTGCGTGCAGACTTGAGATCCTCTTTTGTCGAGTCAATCTGTGTCTGCTTTTTTGCGATATCAGTTTGGGTCCGCTGAAGCGTAGCTGCCTGAGAGTCAAGATCACTTTGAATTGAAGCAAGCTCTCCACCCAAACTCTCAAGTTTGGCCTGGGCAGTATTCAAATCAGCAGCACTGGGCGCAGCAAACGCAAAAGGGCTCATGGTGGCCAACGCAAAGGCGACCGTAAGGCCAGCTACAACTGCCTTGTGCTTGATGTCCATGCTCAAATCCTTAATATCCATAGCTCCGCTACGACAAAAGTCGCAACACGAATCTAGCTAATTATAGCGTTATGCAAGAAGCCCCATAAAATTTTCTAAGCTACTTGACCTGAATCAGGGTAAATACCTCGTCACTATATTGAGCGGCAATGGTCTCACGAGGATTTAGATATGCAAGCTCTAGAATAAAGGAGAATCCCACAACCTTGGCTCCTGACTGCTCAACAAGCTTGGCTGTGGCCACAGCAGTACCGCCAGTTGCTACTAAATCATCAACAATAAGAACTTTATCGCCTTCAGTAATTGCATCTTTGTGAACTTGAAGCTCATCGGTGCCATACTCCAACGCATATTGTTGAGAGTAGACTGCACGCGGAAGCTTGCCAGGCTTGCGAGCGGGAACAAAGCCCGCCTTGAGACGATATGCTACGGGTGCACCGACCAAAAAACCACGAGCCTCAGCGCCAACGACCTTGGTGATGCCTTTGCCAATGAAGTGATCCACGATACGATCAATGGAAATCGCCAAACCGCGGGAATCAGCCATCAAAGGTGTGATGTCCTTGAAGATTACGCCAGGCTCGGGATAATCAGGGATATCAATGACAAGGCTTTCAAGATCGAATTCAGACATAATGGTTCCTTTCATCTGTGCTACAGATATCCATTTAACCTTTTCTTTTTGTAGCTGAGACTGACATTTCTTTATAGGCATTGTTGATGTGGTGACGCAAAAGTTCATCGCGCACCATATCGGTAAGCTGAATCATCTCGTTGAGAGCCTCGGCAAATTGCTTACGGGTGGCATCACTTAAGGGCGCATCGATACTGCCCCGGTGTGCATAAGGCACTAAAGCCTGTTCCAACATTCCGCTTTCACGACGAGCTGCCTGCACATAAATGCGCAGATGCTTGGCTTCCATACCATAGTGACGCAGACGGTCACAAGCACGAATCAATGAAAGGTCATGTCCATCTACCAAATCGCGACCATGCGGAGAGCGGGATAGCTTGATAACACCCGCTTCAGCAAGCTGCTGCGCAAAACCAGCGCTTACACCACAAAGCTCAGGCAAACGCTCGATAGGATGAAGTTTTTCAATATCTTCGGGACTATCCTGATATAAGGGAAGAGCGTTCATGTCGCTTTGCGGGGTTTCGGCAGAGTTGTCTACTCTCCCCTGTTCAAACTGCTCTTTGATAATGGAAAGAGGCATAAAACGTGACTTTTGTAAATACAATATCTTTTCAAGGCGACGTACATCATGTTGAGAATACAGGCGATAACCGCCAGGCGTACGTGCTGGGTTAAGCAGACCTTCACCCTCAAGATAACGAACCTTCGAAACAGATAGGTCGGGATATTGCGACTGAAGCCGCTTTACCACTTTACCGATTGTCAGATAACCGGCATCAGCCATACTTAAGCTCCGGTTTCAATCCTAGATTGGCGGCCTCCATTGGAATGGAAAATCATACGGAAGGTACCAATTTGAATAGTTGAACCATCTTTAAGCATTGCTTTATTGACAATAGCACCGTCTACCCACGTGCCATTAAGCGAGCCTAGATCCTCAATTGTGGCAAAACCTGACGCCATGCCACGCAAATCAATACGGGCGTGATGGCGAGAAACGGTCATGTCATTAAGGAAGACAGAATTTGAAGGGTCACGACCAAGAGTGGTTGTGTCATCAGTCAAAATAAACTGAGCTCCAGTCTGAGGACCCTTAACAATAGCCAGTATGGGTCTGCCAGCATTGGCATCAGAAAGCAAATCAGGAGCAGTCGAATCAGGCGATGGCATGCGGAATATTTCTGTGGCGCCCATTTCATTCGGTCGCGGATCCTGCATGAGTTACTCCTTCAATAGGTGCCAATACTGGCAAGTCATAAAAAACCACTATCTATAGTAGCGCTACTTTCACTCATAAAGAAATATTTATCTAAACTGTCTGCTTACTGGAGCAAAAAAAGCTCTCGCTGTCATACCTTAGCCCTGCGCACGAGCTCCTATAAAATCTGTATCCTGGCGAAGCAGATTAAACATCTGTAATTCTTGAGCTGACTTTTCGATACGCTCAGTTGAGTGCAGCCAAGAAACCCAGGGTGCCATCTGCTCTGCTTCTGCAAAAAGTACCGTTCTCCCTACTGGATTGACACGTGTAAATGATAAAAAACTACGCCAGAGTACACGAACATAGTGAGGCGGCACCATGACGAGATATGTCTTATCAAACGGTTTGGGTAAAGACGTGATCAGACAGCGTATTTTGTCCAATTCAAGACTGCGTACCTGTCCTGTAGATGGAACTTCTCCCACAAGGTAGTCAGACAACACCAAGCTTGCCCCAGGTCCCGCCAGTAAAAGTGGGACGAGCTCAAAAGATGCATCCTCAAGCTGTATTTCTTTGAAAGGTGTACTGCCATTCTGCTGGGCTGTAGCAATAAAATGCAGCCATGCATCAAGCAGACTTGCGCGTGAAGATACATCGCAAAGTAAGTATTCGCTATCTCCTGTACGCAAAAGCAAAGGAATGCTTATGAGCGAAGCATCTCCTGCAAGTACAGGCTCACATAAAGCCTCCCCTACTGCAAGCTTCCTACCTGCGCAAACCATTTCAATAAAAGCCTGTGCTACAGGACCTGCAATAAGAGTCACACTCATGCCAGACAAATCTATAAGACCAATATCCGTGCGTAGGGCAGCGCTCTCATCAACTCCCGCATAAGCTATAGGCAGCTCACTTTCAAGCTCTTCAAAAAACTCAAACTGAGCCCCAAGCAGTTCGTGTTCAGTACGCAAAAAACTTGCAAGTTCTGCTACAGAAGCAATGATTGATCTACTCATTTTTCTTCAATGCCTTACGAGCGCGTGCATTTGACTCTGCCGACTCTACGTCCCGCCCTGCAAGACTTTCTCTTTTAAAGAAAAGAGCTTCTTTGGTATAAATAATCGCGGTGATAGTAGAGCAAATAACACCTGCATATACGAGCCAGATACTTAATACCGCCGGTTGAGTACCTAGCCCCGGAAGATAAGCGCTATCCAACAGGCCTATGCCTGGCACATGTGGTATACCGATGAGCAGGCCACAAAAGCCAAGCATAAAAAGTGCTGTAGTGACCTTACCAATAAAAACGACATCAATCGGACGATGGCGATAACGCTGCAGCCAAATAGCGCCTAGCGCCAAATAAGCATCACGACCTATAACAAAAAGTGTAATCCACCAAGGTAGCTCACCAGTAATCATAAGTCCCAATACACCGGTAAAAAGCAAGACGCGATCCATAATGGGATCCATGATTTTACCCAGCCAACTTACCGTGTGGGTGCGCCGGGCAACTTGTCCATCCAAGAAGTCTGTGCCTGCAGCTATGGCATAGCAAAGTAGCGCCAATAAGCGATTATTGCCACGTACAAAAAGAAAAAGAAATGCTAGTGTCAGCAGTAGGCGACAAAAAGTAATGACATTTGCAAGGGTAAAAATCTGACTGCTTGGGTTGTCAGGAGTACCCACCTCTGCTATCAAAGCACCAGCTCTCTGTGCATGAGCAGTATCTGGGTCAATGCGAATTTTAATTTTTTCAGTCCGCTTTTGCAAAACGGAATACTCACTCGGTTTCAACGACTATTTACCTTCCAACCTTGCAGTGTGCAACGAACTAATACTAGCACCTAAGCTTTTTTAGCCGTCTTTTTCTTTACAGTCGTGCTTTTCTGTAAGCGAGAAACTAATGCATCAGCTTGACTAAGATTGGATTTTGCCAAATCTGCAGCCTCTTGTGCTGCAGAAACGCGCGCTTCTGCAGCAAGACGAGCGGTGGTAGCTAGCTTAAGACTATTACGTGCCTCGCCTGCAAACCATTCGGCTTCATGTTGAAATTTCACCGCAGCATCTGCTTCTGCTTGGAGTGCACTTGCTTTTTGATCAAGTGAGGCAAGTAAAGCCGCAGTCTCATTACGCTTGTCCCAAGCATCTTTAGCTGTTTCGGCAGCCGCATCTGCTAGTTCGGTTTTCTCTTTTATCTCGGCTATGATGCTCTTAAGACGGTGTTCGGCGAACTTCTCTTCTTCAAATCGCTGTTGAGCATTAGCCTTCATGTCGTCCAATTTGGCGTTTGCAGCATCCGCCAAGGCCTTGAGGCTCATCTGACGACGCTTGGCAAGACCCGCGCGTTCAAGTACTGCGGGCACAAGCTCGCAAGCCATTTTTTTCCACCAGTACCAGTTGTGGCTAACGTCAAAACCCCAGTATTCAAAACTTGCGTGAATGCCGAGCTCAGCCATACGCTCATCCATATGACGCATCGTCTCAGCACCCGTCTCATCAGGAGACTGACCACAGACAAAGGCAAGAGGTATCTCATTGAGTTGTTTGAGCTGAGCTGCTGTTAAGTTCTGCATGAGATCAATAGGTGAGCACGACAACCAATCTAAAGTAGTGACACCATCGGAATAAAAACGTGCATCAAAAGCACCAGACAGTGCAAGTAGTCCGCCATACAGGCTAGGATCTTTCAAAAGAGTGGCGGCAGCATTAGTCGCGCCTGCTCCACAACCTACTAAAAGCGGTTTCCTCCGTGAGCGACTCGTTTTTTTGACATACGGGAGGAGTTCAGTTTGAACATACTCTAAAAATGCCTTTTGACGATCCGAACGATACGTCAAATCAGCACTTCGAGCATACCAACTCGAGCCATCTACCGAATCGGTACAGAAGAGTTGAATCTTTTTTGTCTCAATAAACTCTGTCAGGGCATCAACCATCCCTCCCGTTTCCCAACTGCCCGCTGAAAAATCAAAAGAGGGAAAGACGATGAGGGGAGTACCACCACTACCATAGACAATGACATCAAGATCTTCGTTAAGGCAGCTACTCTCAATAGTTGTTTCGAAGCTCTCCATGAAAATCCCTTCATCCTGATTGACGGCTCTTCTTATTCTAGCGCCTGTGAACTACTCTCCCCCATCACATGACAATCCAATCCCAGAATTAGAATTATCTGAGTACTTTGCTCGAATTAAGAAAAATTCTTCACTTGTGCTTTGATTGTGCCATCATTGTAAAGGCGCCGTCCCTGCGTGCGCCACAGTAAATGTAGGCGCAAGTGCAAAGAAGGCAGTTACATGCAAATCGGTTTCGACAATGAAAAATATGTACGCATCCAAGCAGAGCGCATTCGTGATCGTGTTTCCAATTTTGGAGGCAAACTCTATCTTGAGTTTGGCGGTAAACTCTTTGACGACTACCATGCAACTCGAGTGCTTCCTGGTTTTGAGGCAGATGCCAAGCTGCGCGTGTTGACGCAGCTGGCTGAAGATGCAGAGATTTTATTGGTTACTAATGCTAATGACATCGAAGGTGGCAAGCGACGTAGCGACATTGGCATTACCTATGATGATGACGTATTGCGCCTGATGGATGCCTATCATGAGCGTGGTTTTTTAGCAAAAAGCATTGTTATCACTCACTACACCGGTCAGTCTCATGCTGACGCCTTCCAAAAGAAACTTGAATCAATGGGCGTTACGGTCTATCACCACTATCTCATTGATGGGTATCCTTCGGATATGTCTTATGTAGTCAGTGATGAGGGGTTTGGCAAAAATGACTTTGTCAAGACCAGTAGGCCTATCGTTGCGGTAACTGCTCCTGGTCCTGGCTCTGGTAAGCTTGCAACCTGTCTTTCCCAGCTTTACCACGAGCACCTTCATGGTGTAAATGCAGGATATGCAAAATTTGAGACCTTCCCTGTATGGAACCTTCCTCTGGCTCACCCGGTCAATATTGCCTATGAGGCTGCAACAGCAGATCTCAATGACCGCAATGTGATCGATCCTTTTCACTTGGATAACTATGGTCAAATAACCGTCAACTACAATCGAGATGTAGAAACTTTCCCCGTACTCAAAGCAATGCTTGATCAAATTTTGGGCGAGAGCCCCTATCGTTCACCAACCGATATGGGCGTCAATATGGTTGGCTTTTGCATCAATGATGACGAAGTGTGCTGCGCTGCAGCAAAACATGAAATTGTACGTCGTTATTTTAATACTGCTGAACAAGTGCGTCGTACGGGTATGGGTCGTGATGCCTTAGCAAACCTCGAACTTCTCATGAGCAAAGCGGACATCACGGTCGACTATGATCCTGCCCACCGTGCTTGTCTTGACCGTGAAGAGAATTCAGGGCTACCTGCAGGTGCAATGACTCTTCCCAACAAACAAGTGATGACGGGCAAACGCGGTGATCTGCTTGATCCTGCTGCCTCCTTGTTGCTTAACTCGCTTAAAAACCTTGCGGGTGTACCCGATGAGACCTATGTTGTCAGTGATGAAGCCTTAGCTCCTATCCGCACACTCAAAAAGGACTATCTGCATAGCAGCAATACCTTGCTTTCAGCAGGTGAGATGTTAATTGCGCTGTCTTCGAGCTCGCCTTCTAATCCTCTCGCCGCGCGAACCATTGCTGCTGCAGATGATCTCAAAGGTCTCACGGCCTATTTCTCAGTGATTATCAGCGCTGCAGATGAAGCAACCTATCGTCAACTGGGCATTAATGTCTGCTGCGAACCAAAATTTGAGCACCACGTGTATTACCACAATTAAACTTATGATGAGAGGCGAGAGAAGGTTAAGCACATGAAAAGTCTTTTACGTTATTTAAAGCCCTACGTAAAAGAATGTCTCCTCGCTCCTCTCTTTAAGCTTTTAGAAGCCGCTTTTGAGCTCACCGTTCCGCTGATCATGGCGCAAATGATTGATATCGGCCTGGCTCATAATGACAAAAATTATCTCCTTATGCACGGTGTGTTGCTTCTCGGTATGGGTGTTTTTGGTCTCGCATCGGCAAGTACCGCGCAATACTATTGCGCCAAACTCGCTGCAGGTTTTGGTTCTCGATTGCGAGATGATCTCTTTTGTCATATCACGAGTCTTTCTCGCCAAGATATCGATGGGCTTGGTCGATCAACTCTTGTAACACGTCTTACCAATGATTCCCAACAGGTTCAAGATGGCGTAAATACTTTTTTTCGTCTGGTTTTGCGTTCGCCCTTTGTTGTCTTTGGAGCGCTAATTCTCGTTTTTACTATCAATCACATAGAAGGTCTAATTTATACCCTTACTATTACCATTTTACTTGCCCTTGTCTTTGGCTTGATGCACATAGCTGCACGTTTGTACAAAATTGTCCAAAATCATTTAGATAGTGTTTTGCTTCTTACCTCAGAAAATCTCGAGGGTGTGCGGGTAATTCGTGCTTTTAGACGCGAGCAGCACGAAATTAGCGAAATGAATACGGTGGCAGGAGAACTGCGCGCAGAACAAGCACACGTAGGCGATATCTCTGGCCTTCTTACTCCCCTCACCTATGCAGCAACTAATATTGGCTTGGTAGTTGTACTTGCTGTTGGTGGGCAGCAGGTGCATCTGGGAAATCTTACTCAGGGTCAACTGATGGCCTTTATCAATTACAGTACGCAGATTCTCATTGAGGGCGTAAAGCTTGCAAACTGCATCATCCAAGTATCTAAATCTCTTGCTTGTGCTAAGCGCATTGAACAAATCTTTGAAGTAAAGCCCTCAATGAAAGAAGGTTCGCTCAATGCCTGTCGCGAACAAGCTTCCTTGAGCTTACATGATGTGACCTTTGTCTACCCTCATGCTACAGGTCCTGCACTCTCACATATCAGTTTTGATGTACAACCTGGTGAAACAGTAGGCATTATTGGAGGTACAGGTTCAGGCAAGACAAGTCTCGCAGCACTGTTAATGCGTTTTTATGATGTGACCGAGGGTTCCATTAAGCTTGGTGGACATGACATCCGAAGTTATTCTTTAGCAAGTCTTCGTAAGATTATTTCCATCGTTGAACAGGGAGCACAGCTCTTTGCGGGAAGTATCGCTTCTAATCTTCGTTGGGGCAACCCTGACGCACAGGAAGAAGAACTCTATGCTGCCCTTCATACTGCCCAGGCGGATAATATCATTGAAGCTAAAGGTGGGCTTGAGGCAGAAATTGAACAATTAGGTCAAAATCTTTCTGGTGGTCAACGTCAGCGTCTTGCAATTGCACGTGCCCTAGTACGTAAGCCCAAAGTATTGATCCTCGATGATTCCTCATCAGCTTTAGACTTTGCCACGGACTCAGCTCTTCGCAAAGCGTTAAGGAAAGATTTGGCAGATACCAGCTGCCTTATTATTTCGCAACGAGTTACCTCCATTAGGACAAGCGATAAAATCATCGTACTCGATCATGGCCATATTGCAGGCATTGGTACCCATGATGACTTGCTTGAAACATGTTCGATATATCAAGAAATATATGCTTCCCAAGTCAAGGGAGGTATTGTCCATGCATAAGGATTCCACTCTCAAAAAAATCATTATTTTGATGCGTCCTTATATCGCACAAGTTATAGGTATCCTTGCGCTTGCTGTTGTTGTGGTTATCAGTACACTGCTTGTACCGGTATTTTCGGGTAATGCAGTAGATGCTGCAGTAGGTCCTGCCAAAGTGAACTTTGCAGCTCTTACTTCTGCCCTACAATTGATGCTTTTGGCAGTTATCGCCACCACAACAGCACAATGGCTGCTTACACGTCTTACCAACCGCATAGTTTATGGCATGCTTTATGACCTGCGTACCCTCGCTTTTGCGAAGCTACAGCGGATGCCGCTGTCCTATATTGACTCGCATAGTCACGGAGATCTTGCTTCTCGTGTCGTTAACGATGTGGATCAATTTTCTAATGGCCTTATCATGGCTTTTCAGCAATTCTTCACAGGCATGCTAACTATTGTGCTGACGCTTGTCTTTATGTTTTACCTTAACTGGCATATTGCTTTGCTTGTAGTATGCATTACTCCTCTGTCCATTTTGTTAGCACGAATTCTTTCACGCAAAGCTTTTAATCATTTTAGTAATCAGTCACAACGGCGTGGAAAGATGACAGCTATTGCCTCAGAAATGATTCAAGGCATCTCGAGCGTCCAAGCGTTTAGTATGCAGGAAAGTGCGTGCAAGCAATTCAGTGAGTCTAACGAACTGCTACGTCAATCTAATTTTAAGGCGGTACTTTACTCAGCGCTTTCAAACCCTGGGACACGATTTATTAATAATTTGATTTATGCAGGCGTAGGTGTTTTTGGTGCCTTTATTGTCTTGTCGGGTGGTATGACTGTTGGTAGCCTCACAGCATTTTTAGGATATGCAAATCAATATACCAAGCCATTCAATGATATCTCTGGGGTTATCACCGAGCTTCAAAATTCGTTTGCCTGTGCTGCACGACTCTTTGAGCTCCTGGAAGAACAAGAAATTCCTGCCGACGCTCCGAACGCTCTTGTATTGAGCGATACCAGTGGAGCCATCAGTATAAAAAAGATAGATTTTTCTTATACGCTAGATTATCCACTCATCTCGGACTTATCTCTCGATATAGAGCCGGGCGAGCGTGTTGCTATTGTCGGTCCTACCGGCTGCGGGAAAACTACCCTCATCAATCTACTCATGCGTTTTTACGACATTCACTCAGGGAAAATTCTCTTCGATGGCATTGATATACGTAGTCTCACGCGCGACAGTTTGCGTTCGCAGATTGGTATGGTGCTGCAGGATACGTGGGTAGAACATGCAAGCGTCAAAGACAATATTGCTATGGCACGGCCTGAAGCAAGCCTTGACGAAGTAAAGGCTGCAGCAAAACAGGCTCATGCCCATGGATTTATAGAAAAACTACCTCAGGGCTATGACACTATTCTTGGAACCGAATCTGTAACACTATCAGCGGGTCAAAAACAGTTGCTCTGTATAGCACGAGTTTTTCTTGCTCAACCACACATCCTCATTTTGGATGAAGCCACATCAAATATCGATACCCGTACTGAACTATACATACAGCATGCGTTTGATCGATTAATGGTAGGAAAGACGAGTCTTGTCGTGGCCCATCGCCTCTCAACCATCCAAGAGGCTGATAAAATTGTCGTCATGCGAGACGGTAGCATCATTGAAATGGGTAAGCATAAGGAACTTCTTGCACAAAATGGTTTCTATGCACAACTTTTTTATGCTCAGTTTGATCAAACAGAGTAATGTATAGACAGCGCAGATGGGCACATGTCTTAGTCGACGTGATTTCCCTGAGCATCAATGCGCTGACGATTGCGGTTTTGCTCGCACATAAAGGCAGGCATTCTGCCTGTTTGAGCTGCATGTGCGATATCCCAGAGAGCCGATGCAACTGCTCCATCAGCACTGGCTCCAATATGCCAACGAGCGGCTGCGTGCGCACGCTCATTACCATTTGCAACGCATACAGAATTAGGTACAAAGCGGAGCATTTCTAGGTCATTATCAGCATCACCAAAAACGCAGACCTCATCCAACGATAAATTCATAGTCTTGCGCAAAATATCTACGCCTACTTGTTTGCTCACATTGCGCGGAATAATATCCCACCAGTAATCGACGGTGGATACAAAATCAAATTCAGGACAAGTAGCTTCAAGATCTGCTTGTAGAGCAAGAAATTTATCTTTTTCTGCAAAAAAGATAATGCCTGCTTTCATAAAAGCATCATTTGGGACAGCATCAACACGTGTCGCTGCTTCAAGCTGCGCAAAGTAATACATATCCCCAAGCTCTTCTTGAGGCATACCCACCCAGAAAGGTGTTTTACCATCTCTATACAGGGCAAGCGCAGCTCCGTTGTGCTGAACAACAATCTCTTTTACTTTAGTTAAGGCCTTGTTGGATAGGCTCACTTCATAAACGAGCTGTCCGCTAAGATAAATACGCATGCCATTGATGGTCACACCCGTGTTATAGCAGCTCGCATCATTTTGAAAGAACTGGGCAAGTTCGGCGCGCGAACGTCCGGAGCAAGGACCAACGTCAATGCCAAGTTCCTGGCAGGCACGAATGGCTTGAATAGACCTCTCAGGAATGTAAGGTTCGCCCAAGGGAAGCATCGTATTATCCATATCGTATAGCGCCAGTTTTATCATGAAACTGCCTTCCAAAAAATTATTGCAAAGGGCTATCTTGATAAAGTATGACAGCTTTGAGAGCCTCTACGAGACCGAGAACCACTTTTGCGGTAGACATTGATGGAATCTCTGTATTGCCTTCATATGATGCTGTTTGTTCAGGCGTAGCTGGCAGATGTATAAACCCACTTAAAATATTGGGATAGTGAATCATACAAAAATATCTGGTGCTATAAAGCACTGAATTACACACATACGTTCCTGCCGTATAGGAAAGTTCGGCAGGAATTCCTACATGCTGCATCGCTTCTACCATCTGACGCGTAGGTAAATTAGAAAAAAGTGCATCGGGACCCTGGGGCACAATGCACTGGTCTTTAGGTTGATTCCCAGAATTGTCAGGAATGCGAGCATCGATGAGATTAACGCCGATACGTTCTACGGTAAGCATACGGCGCCCCGTAGCCTGTCCTAAAGAAACGACCGCATCAGGTAACAATTCTTGAATTGTTTGCCTTATGAGAGCAGGTGCTTTTTGGAACTCCGTAGGAATGAACAATTTCTGGAGTAGCACTCCTTCAATCTCATCAGGGAGCTGATCCAACGCCAGCTGTGAAGCATTGAGTTTGTCTCCACCAAAGGCATCAAAGGCTGTCAGCAGAAGCTTCAATAACGTCTCCTTATACCGAAATGGCTTATGCCTTGTATATTAATCATTGGGCTCCCAATCCCCCTGCGTAAAAGCAAGCAGGTGGAGGTCAGCATACGTCCCTAGCGAGCATCTTTCACGCGAATACTTACAGCCACACGTTCCCAAGAATCACCGTCAAGATTAACTTCGGCAACATACGTCTCAAAAATTTCGCCGTGGCCAAAATACAGAAGTTGAGCCAATTTACGGTTTTTTGGGAATTGGATAAATTTGACAGCGGACAGACAAATAATTCCCCTATTAGTATATATCCGGCAAAGTGGTAGATATCAAATTACTAATGATTATTAGGGGTTTCTTTTTTATCATATTTAATAATTTATAATGCTAATTGGGTATATAC
>NZ_CAMXYY010000015.1 GCF_947253395.1 uncultured Olegusella sp. | reverse complement strand
CATTGATTGTGCGTGGGACTTACTTGATGAAATCGCTAAGAGACAATCATATGAGTGTGAGCAGGTGATACAAAAGCACTGGATTGAAAATAAGACGTGGGAAATAACAGCGCTTGAAATGGGCTACAAAACACGTGATAGAGCATGTAGAAAAGCACAGGCAGCGTTTGGCTGGGCAGACTTGCACTACAAAATCACGCTAGGAAAATCAGATGAACCACAACTAGTGAGGATTGATTAAATGGATGAAAATCAAGTGGATGAAAATCAAAATCAAAATGAGAAGGCGCACTACACCACAGAAGAAATTGTTGATGGAGTAGCGCTTAAATTAAACGCACGCGAAATTATCGACAATGAGAAAATCAAAACAGCCGTTATTGAAATAGCAGACGTGCTAGAAAATCATGGCTTGAATTTGGCGGAGTCTGCAGAAGTAGCACGCTTAATTCTTTTGTGGGCTGGGTTTGAAATCAAAACTAACGCGGACAAAATCAAAAGCGAAAAGGCAAAATCAGAACCAGAACAAAATGAGTGACCCTTATATTAGTAACGAACAGAATGCTTGATTAACTCTTTCAAAAACAAAAAAGGGGATAGCAAAATACTATCCCCTTAATGAAAATCAGTCGCTACCTAGCACTTGTACAGTAGGCAAGTTTTTTCCTGCAACCCACTCCACCTTAATATCACGCTCATATAAGGCAAAAGCTAGTAGGCGCAGGTTTGCGTTTGCAGCACGAAAATCACCTTCATCACCAACGCAGTGGTAGCATTCGTACTCTTTTTGGTTTGACCAGTATGGCAATTTTACTGATGCAGGGTAGTTCCCTTGTTGTTGTGCAATCTCGTCAACCTTGCCGAGCGAAAATGAAATCACCTGACGCTGCAGCTCTAGAGCGCTATCTAATATATCCCACGCGTCTTGTGGTGGGAATTGTGGTGCTTCAGGTGACTCCCAACGCTTTACACTTCTTACTTCAACGCCGAGTTCACGCGCAAGAAATGCTTGAGTCATTCCAACTGTTTCACGCGTGGATCTAAACTCTTGTTTGGTGCGCACTATACCACCGGCCAATCCATGCGCTGTCCAGTAAGTGACTCGACAGCATCAGGCCAGAGCGCACCCACAGTTTCAGCGCGGTCAAATGCCACAGCACGGCCGCTCGGGTCGTGTAATACCGCAAGCCTACCAGGACTCACGCGCCACGCCCAATTGCGGGCAGCGTCGGCGCCACCAATCATGACACCGTTTTCCCACAGCTCCCATCCGCCATCCGTCTCGATGGCGCAAGTCGTAATCTTAGAAAGCTCCTCGTGCAGACTCATGAAACACTCCTCCCATTCATTGCTTCTTTCAAAAATAAGGCGCAGCGATTAGGCCGCGCCAAGATGCTTAGAACTTTGCGATGACGGCGCGAACATCATCAATAGTTAATTCGCGGTTATCGTAATCAATTATTTCGTCGCAGCGCTCTACAATGCTATCTAAATCTTCTGGCTCCAACAGTTTCTTGCTAACAGCATCAATTAAATCTTCCTCGTCAACCACGAGTTCTTTAGCCAAGAACTCAACCGGGTCATAGTTGCTTTCAAAAACTACAGGCCACGTATCTTGCATGCGAGCCTCAAAGTAGTTCGCCATTTCTTCTGCTGCATCGCTCTCCCATGCGTCATGGTCGCGATCAAAGCGGTCATAATCAGCTTCTGAGTGCGAATAATCGCCCTCATCTGGTTCTGGGTTTACTTCTTTCCAAGAACTGAGATATTCTGCCATATCGTTATTAATGGCTCTTTCAATTTCAGCCACATCATAGCCGCTCATGCTCATCCCGCGATTACCGAAATAATCAGCCATGTCAAAATCTGTGTCAATACTCATGATGCTTCCTTCCACTGAAAATGTTTTTGAAAATTGAAAATTGCCTGCTAGTCGATTGTAAGAAAACTTACATCCTCAAGTTCTTTAACGCGCGGATGGTGCTTGCCATATTTTTTGTAAAGCGCGGAATTGACCTCGTCTAAAAACTCTTCTTCAGTCTCGTCTTTTTCCCAAACGCAGTAAATGCGGTTCCATGGGTTGGAAGTGTGAATCTGCATCAGGCGCTCACCGTCATAAAGAGCAATATCTGCAAAATTGCCGCCATCAGTGTAAATGTACTTGCTCATGATTCTCTCCCTTTCGGTATTGGAGCGTCCTTATGACGCTCTCTTGTTGGCTTGCATATTGTCACTAATGGGGACAACACGCAAGCCATTTATATGCAACACAAAGTCTGCACAATTAAAATCAACCTAGCAGTAGACCACGCCATTTTTAGCGGTGAAATAATCCATCAGGCAGGCTTCATGCCACTTATCCCAGTCGATGTAGTAGGTGAAGTGATGCAAGGCGTCTGGCAATTCTTCCGTGAGCAGCTCATCCATGCATTCGTAAAATTCATTAACGTCGTCATAAAAGACGTGGTCATCTAGGCTATCTATAGCTTCTTGGAGCGTGCAGCCTTCACACTCTGCAAGCGCTGCAGCGTGCAGTTTTTCAGACTCGTCAAGCTCTCCAAACTCTGCTAGAGCCTTGCAGGTGTCTGCTGTATTGCAGAGTTCGAGGCTTGGAATGCTGGTGCTGAAGTTGTCAATATCGGCGATGAAGTATTCTCCGCCTTTGAAATCTGGGTGGCTCTCCATGAAGTCAAGAGCTTCTTCTGGCGCCATCCAGCCGAAGCCGAGCCCGCCTTCGTTGTAGTTCTTCCACGTGTTTAGAAAGACCTCGACACTGTTTTTGCTTGCTGTTTCTGCTAGCATGGTTAAAACCTTTCTCTAAGGGGTTTTGTTTTTATCCCGCTAGCGGCTACTGGCGGGATATTTTTTGTTTACCTGCTTAAACGTTTACGAACGTACTCTATGAGAGCCGTTGTAATAACGGCCACCAAACACGTAATGAATGTTTCCAACTTTCCTCCCTCGTGGTATTATTTGTGTAAGGGTGAGCGGAACCCTTATTACAAGTCCCGCTCTTTTTGGATTACCTCAAATGCCGCGGTTGGTAGCTCGAGCATTTGAGGTTCTTCCTTATCTGTGCTATCAGAGCTTTTATTGCGTCATATAAGACGGCAGACATAAGCCCTTCAAGCACAGCCCTCACTGTGCTGTGCAATGGCATCACCTCCCTTCATCAGACTGTTCTTTCCGTGCTCTTCGGTTTTCAAGGTTCGTTGCGGCTTCTTGCGCTGCACAATCACAATATGCCGCCTATGCTCAAGACAATCAATCACAATTTGTCGTATTCACATTATGTACACAATGGTGATTGATTAGTGGTACAATTAAGTCATCACTAAGCCAGATAGGGAGGAGCGCTCATGCAGGGAATTGATGCGCTGCGTGTGATGGTGGAGCGGTCACACTTGAGTGGACGTGCCATTTCCGCACAGATGGGCAAAGCACCCACCTTCATCAGCTCGACCCTCAATCAGGGATCACCGCCCTCCGCCGACACGCTGGCAGCCGTTGCGCGCGTTGTGGGCGCCCGCGTGTGCATTGAGCTAGAGGACGGGTCAAGCGTCGACATCACGGATTCTGGTCAGCGCAGCGAGAGAGTTTCAGATGGAGACAGTTAAGGCAGTTAGGCACATCGTCGATGGTACTGGCGTGTCGCACGCGGAAGTAAGCAGGCGCATGAGCCGAGGCATTAAGTTTGTCGACTCCATTCTTACGCGCGAGCGCGTCCCGCGTGTCGATACGCTTGCGCTCATCGCTCACGCCTGCGGCTGGCGTCTAGTCCTAGAGCGTGAGGACGGGAGCGAGCGGATAGAGTTGGAGCCGAAGCAAGACGATAAGGGCAAGCGCCAGTAAGCAGAGCCCTCATATTAGAGACGAACACGCGCCAGTCTGCTTACTGCAGGCTGGTGCTTTTTTGTGCGCCTGCATCAGGCGTGTCGGCAGCGCGTGGAGTGTGTGAGTCCTAGCACGTGCAGTGTCGCACGTGACGCTACGCGCACATACGCGCGTAAGTATACTTTATGTTAGTTTCAATCTTTATGTATTAATGTTGAAAACTCATATCATATAAGTGCATGTAAAGCCCCCCATAGGGTAAGTTTTCAATAAAATAGGCAGGGGACCGGTGGGGCTCTAGCCTTGTTTTTACGCATGATTAACTTAAAAACTGATTTTTTGCACACTCTGTGTTAGACTTTTCAACATCATACAAACCACTTTTACAGAGTTTTCAACATTTACAGGTGGTGGCATTGTCACGCAGGTTCGCAAAAAGATTCTACAGGAGTAAGGCTTGGGACGTAGCACGAGCTGCAGTTATTGAGCGCCAACACGGACTATGTGCCGACTGTTTGGCTAATGGTGAGCTAGTACCTATTGCAGAAGTTCACCACATACAACCACTCACACCTAAAAATATCACTGACCCCAACATTACTATATCGCTGGATAACCTAGTAGGGCTTTGCCGAGATTGTCATATCGAACGGCACAAACACATAGGCACGTACAAAGGCTCTCCCGCACATACAAAAACGCGAGTCTGGTTTGATGAGAATGGTATTCCACATAAAAAAGGAGACGTGGTATAGATGCTAAGGCTAGGCAACATTAGCAATACAAAGCGCTATAAGGAGTTCGCAAAGAATTACGACACTACAGACCCTATAGTTCGTGATGTGCTCATTGACTATTGCGGCGTGTGTGAGCTGCTTGATTCTGAGCGTAGCGCGATTATGAATGAAGGAACAATAATTGATGGCTTGCATAGCAAGGTGCAGAACCCGCGCATTGGCAACTTGCATAAGTTTATGTCTCAAAAGAAGGCAGCTCTTGCAATGCTCAAGCAAGCTTCTGACCGAGCACCAGAACCAGACGATGAACTAGACAAGCTTCTATCTGAGTAATGCGACATGCCTAATGAGAATAAAACTGGTGCAGAAGAATATATTGAACGTGTTCTTGACGGGCGTATTTATACGTCTGCTGAGGTTGTCAAACTTTGCAACATTATGTACCCGCGTATTAAGCACGGATATAAAGAGTGGCACTACTCTAGAGCGTGTGCTAATCGCGTTGTAGACTTCTTGCGCACAGCTTGCTACATTCCGTCTGGAAAAATTGGCGTTAAGTTTGAAACTGAGCTATACGAACAATTCATCATTGGGCTTATGTTTGGCTTTGTGGATTCTGATGACTGCAGGCAAATACAGGAGACGCTCGTAAAGATAGCTCGAAAGAATGGCAAAACTTCTCTTGCGGCTGGGCTATCTCATTACATGCTGCTTGGAGACAATGAGTACGCACCACAGATATATTCTGTAGCGTCAACTAAAACGCAGGCTTCTCTTTGCTATGGCGCGTCACTAAACATGATGGCGCAATCAAAGCTTTTACGGCGCAGGGAACGCAAGGGCGTTGTTGCAGACCGCAAAGAGGACGGCATTATATGCGACAAAAACAGGGGATTCATCTCTACGCTTGCATCAAACAGCGCCACTCTTGATGGTTTGAACACACACTTTGCCATTGCTGATGAGATAGCGGCATGGCGTGATCGAGGTGTGTATGACCTTGTTAAGCAAGCTTCTTCTTCACGCTCACAGCCTATGTTGCTTGAGATAACCACAGATGGCTTTGTGCGCAACTCTATTGGGGACGCACAGTTTCGCTACGCTAAAGAATGGCTCGATAGTGACGGCAACAAAGACGATAGATTCTTACCTATTGTTTGGCAGCTTGATAGAGCTGAGGATAACTGGACTGATGAGGGTGTGTGGATTAAGGCTAACCCTGGTTTAGGTACAGTAAAAAAGCTAGAAACGCTACGCGGATATGTTGTCAAAGCAAAACAAGACCTAGAGTTTTTGCCTACCGTACTAACAAAAGACTTTAATATTCCTCAAAACGAAAGTTCCGCGTGGCTTGCATGGGAAGAGTGTGGCAGCGATGAGAAGTTCGACTTTGATTCAATGCATTTTGATTACTGCATTGTTGGTTTTGATGCAGCTGATTCTATCGACCTTACAGCGGCACAGGCACTATTCATGCGTGCAGGTGATGACCACATATACGAGAAGTCTATGTATTGGATCCCCGAGTCTAAACTGCAAGATGCTGAGGAGCGTGGTGCTACACGCAATACAGATGATGTTCCTTATAGGTTATGGGAGGCACAAGGGCTGCTTAGGGTAGTGTCTGGAAATAATGTTCCTAAGTCTGTATTGCAGGAGTGGATAGAAGAGCTAAGAGACGAGCATGATGTATACACCTATGCAGTCGGCTATGACCCGTGGCATATGGATGACAACACGGTAAAAAATCTTAAATTGCTTGTTGGTGAGTCGCGCGTAAAGGCTGTTCGCCAAGGAGCACCAACGCTTTCTGAGCCTATGAAGCGCATTAAGGCAGACTATAAAGACAAACGTATCATTGATAACGCACACCCGATAAACCGTTGGTGTCGTATGAACGTTATGGTTAAAGAGGATGTTAACAAAAACATTCAACCAGACAAAAAGAATAACAGCGCTAAAAACCGTATCGATGGTTTTATGGCTGAGCTAGACGCCTATGTTGTATTGCTCAATATGTACGATGAATATAGGCAGGCAATTAGTTAGTTTTCAAATACTAAATTTTTAATGCAGCGTAAGGCAGACACGCAACGCTATTTATTGTAAGTTGATAGCGTGGCAAGCATCGCGCGAAGCGAGCAACGCGCCACAAATTCAATTATCACAACTAATCATGAGTAAAACCCCGTCAACAGGCGGGGTTTTATTTTTGTTCAGACGCGCTTTGTAGATAACCATGCTTGCGGGGGTGAGTAAATGGGGCTATTAGATTCGCTATTTGGGCGCAAAAGGAAAAACCCCGAAACACAATCATACTTTAAGACTCTTACAGAATATTCACCCGTGTTTTCAACGTGGGACGGCGGAGTTTACGAGCAGGAACTAACGCGTACCTGCATCCATTCATTTGCCACAGCATGTTCTAAGCTGGAACCACATTTTGAGGGCACGTCTAATTCTGCTATTGCCCGAGCGTTTGAAACCTACCCTAACCCTTACATGACGTGGAGCAAGTTTCTGTACCGCGTGGCAACTATCTATGAGGTAGATTGCAACGTTGCTATTGTTCCTGTGCTAGATACGTTTGGGCGTAAGACTGGTATTTACCCCGTCAAGTTTGATACGTGTGAGCTTGTTGATTATGACGGCGAGATGTGGGCAAGGTTTCATCTTACAAGCGGAGACGTGTTAGCGATTGAGTCAAGAAACGTTTGCTTGCTATCTAAGTATCAGTATGAAAGTGATTATTTTGGAAGCGCAAACGTTATAGCGCCTACCATCAGATTACTGAAAGCACAGCGTGATGCAGAAGAAAACGCTATCCGCATAGGCTCGAAGATTCTCTATATTGGCAAGCTAACAGGCATGGTTAAAGATTCTGATATTGATAGCAAACGTGAACGTTTTGCTGCTGCCAACTTATCGGCGATGAACAACACGGGGCTTATGGCGTATGACGGCACGTTTGAGAAAGTAGACCCCGTTGTTCATAAGCCGTATGTAATATCAGATGATGAGATGGAGCGCATAGACACTCACGCATTTGACTACTTTAACAGTAGCCGAAAGATCATTCAGAACTCATTTTCTGAGGAAGAGTGGGACGCTTACTACGAGGGCAAAGTAGAGCCGTTTGCAATTCAGTTATCAGATGGCTTAAACAAGATGTTTTTCTCACAACGTGAGATGAAAACTAATCGCGTGTTCTTTGTTTCAAACCGACTGCAGTTCATGAGTGCAGCATCAAAGCGAAACATGGTTCGCGATATGACGCAAAACGGCACCATGACTATTAACGAAGGTCGCGAGATTTTGAATCTACCGCCCATTCCTAGTGGAGATGCATTCATGGTTCGCGGCGAGTACTACCGCGTAGACCTAGAAGGCAACGTGCTGTTTGCTTCTGGTGGTGACACACACTCTTTGCCACAGGCTAAACCAGAAGAAAGACCAGATAGAGACCCTGGCGGCGATGACGCAATTTATCAAGACGTTGACGCTTATGGATTAGATGATAAAGGTGATGAGTAATGCCACACAAACTAGATGGCAGTCGCGAGTACCGCTCTTTCATTGATGGTTTATCCGCTGTTGGCGATACAGGCTACATTATCGAAGGCTACGCAACGACATTTGACGTTCCTTATGATTTTGGCATGTATGGAGCTAAGGAGTGCATTCTTTCTAGCGCCTTAGATGGTGCTGATATGAGCGATGTTATTATGCAGCTCAACCACGAAGGCTCACCACTTGCGCGGCTAAGCAACGGCACACTTGAGCTTGCGCGCGATTCTCACGGACTCCACGTCAAAGCAGATATTGGCGGTTGTCAAGCAGGACGCGATAACTACGAAGCAATTAAAAACGGGCTTATTACCCGCATGAGCTGGGGATTCTCGATTGCAGAAGATGGCTTTGAGTGGAACGAAGCAACAAAAACAAGCACTATTACAAAAGTTTCTAAAGTGTTCGATGTGTCGATAGTTAGCATTCCTGCTAACCAAAACACTGAGATACATGCGCGTTCTTACCTTGACGGAGTGATTGAGGAAGTACAACGGGAGTCGTTGTTGCGCAAACAAAAGCGAGCGCGTTTGGCGCTCAAGGCAAAAGCACTAAACATTAGGTAAGGAGTAAGCATGAATTTTGATGTTATGAACGAGCGTGAGTATCGTTCGCTCAACACAGATGCCTATGGCACCCGTCGAGAGCTTGTTTTGGGACTTGCTGAGGAGTTGCCCGAAGATGCAACTGATGAGCAAATGCGAGCGATTGACGCTGAGGTAGAGATTATCCGTTCTGAGGATGAGCGCCGACATGCTGTTGTTGAGTTGCGTAACGCTAAGGCTAGTCGCGTTGCTAGTGGTGTTGGCGCAGTCAAGGAAAAGCACACGATTGTTGAGACTGACCACACAGAAGATGCTATGGCAAGTCCTGAATACGAGCGTGCATTTGCAGCTTATATTACCCGAGGCGTTGAGATTCCTCATGAGTTCGCGCAGTATCAGACACGCCAAGACAAGGCAACTACTGTAGCCGACTCTGGAATTATGGTTCCTACTACCGTCTCTAATCGCATTATCGAAGAGATGAAGGAACACGGCATTCTTTATCCTCGTGTATCCAAAACAAACGTGCCGGGTGGTATTGATTTTCCCGTTGTGGACTTCAAGCCCGAGGCTCATTGGATTGGCGAAACGCAGGTATCCGAGACGCAGAATGCCACACAGACCGACAAAGTTTCCTTCAAGTATCACGGACTTGAGGTTCGTACCGCGCGCACTCTTCTGCAAAACGCAGTAACCCTGAGTGCGTTTAACCAGCGCTTTGTTGATGCTGCTGCTAATGCAATGGCAGATGCGCTTGACGCAGCTATTGTTAACGGTGATGGCGCAGGTAAGTTCTTAGGTATTACCAAAGACCCGCGTATTACCAACAAGCAGAAGATGAAGGCTAAAGACCTAAGCTTTGCTGGATTCCATAAGATTAAGGCTGCAATTAAGCGTCCTTACCGTGACGGTATCTTTATCATGAATCAAGCTACCTTTGATGCAAACATTGAGGGCATGGTAGATACTAACGGTCAACCTGTTGGTCGTATCAACTATGGCATTAACGGTGAAGAGACCTACCGTTTCATGGGCAAGACTGTTCTTACCGTTCCTGACGCTATCCTTCCCTCATATGACAGCGCTGAGGCTGATGCAGTCTTTATGATTTACGCAAAGCTCACCGACTACCTGTTTAACTCCAACCTGCAAATGCGTGCTGATAATTGGGAGGATCTCGACCACAACTTGTTTAAGACCCGCCATATTCTCATTGCTGACGGTAAGGTGCTCGACCCGTACGGCATGATGCTTGTTTCTAAGGACATTAGCGCCTAATGCCTGCCGCTAAAAAAATTAGGGTAATGGCGCTCTCAAGGTTTAACGACCTGCAGGAGAACATTACCCGTGATGCGGGGGACGAGTTCGACGCTACGAGCACGCGGGTAGACGAGATTAACAGCGCTGGATATGGCGCACTTGTTGTACCCGTAGTAAAAGAACCACTGAACCCTGCAGCAAAGCGCACACGCGCTAAGCAGGCATAAAGAAGGGCAGTAACACAATGGCTTTGATAGATGATGTGAGGTCAGCTCTGAGAGTTTCTTCTGTACTATTTGACTCTGAGGTGCAGACACTTATAGACGCAGCGTTGTTCGATATGAGCAACAAGGGCGTATCAGATAAGTTCATAGCAGGAGAAAACGGCGAGATGCCAGCTATCGTTCGTCAAGCCATTGTGTTATATGCAAAAGCTAATTTTGGTTATGACAACGATGAAGCAGAACGATTCCAACGCTCATATGACTCAATCGTATGTTCGCTGCTAAACGGTTCGCAAAATGTGGAGTCGTATCATGGCTAGATGGAACAGTGTCATTACGTTGCTATCGTCTCCACAGCGCTATCAAGACGATGAGGGCATTTGGCACGATGGCAAACAATCGCCACGAGACGTTATTTGTAATCGCCTAAGCATTGGTGGCAGTGCATGGGCAAGTGCGCGAGCTGCTGGAATTAGGGCAGACGCACGTATTCGTATGCGCTCTTGTGACTATCACGGAGAAGCAGAAGCAATTCTGAGCGGCGTTGAGATGGATATAGAAGGCACGTCTGATACAGGCGAGTTTGTAACACTCACGCTAGGCGTGAAAGCGAGCAACAACAATGAGTAATAAAACATGCGGCGTTGATGATTTTGCAGCGGCGCTAAGTAGCATGGTTGAGAAGCTCGACCGAGAATCAAGACGTGCTCTTGATGTGGCTATCCCTAAAGCGGCGCGACAAGCGCGAAAAGAATGGGTGAAGGCTTCTGCTGGATGGGGTACAGGTCGGTATTCCCAAAGCATTCATACGCATGTTGAAAAAGGCTCTATTGGTGATACCAGAGCTGAGGTTGGTTCTAAAGAGTTGCCAGGACTTCCACACTTGCTAGAAAAAGGTCACCAGACCATTGGTGGCGGATTTGTTTCTGGACGTGTGCATATTGCTAATGCTGCAGAAACAGCGTTTAAGCAAGCTTTTAAGGACGTTGGAGAAGGCATAGACAAGGCGATTGAAGGCTTATGAGTGATAAAGCGCGTATTCACGCAATGCTAAATTCTCTGGGCGTAAAGAATACGGCGTATTGGTGGGCAGAACAGGACGGCGCTTTTAAGGTTCCTAGCTTGCCATATGCGGTTTATTACGAAACTGGGGAAACAGTGCAGTATGCGGATGGGAAACGTTGGGAAGCGTTTACTGAATACGCCATTGAACTCTGGGAAGCAGAACCGAACAAGAAGCTTAGAGACTCTTTAGGCGCAGCGGTTAACGCTAAATTTGGCGCGTATTCACAATACGTTAGGCGCGTTCCGTCTGAACAAGCAGTAGTAACAACTTATGAATTTACAGTCATTCCTGAAAGGGGATAAAACATGCCCGATACTAATAAACTAGCAGGTGTGCGTTTTGGTGTTAAGTCTGTACACTACGCCATTCTCGATGAGACTGCGGGCACCTACGGCACTCCAAAGCCTATTCCTGGTGCAGCAAAGCTAACGCTTTCACCCGTTGGTAGCTCCAACACGGCATATTACGATGATATGCCTTATGAGACGTTTGATACCAACGGCGGCTACAACGTTTCTTTTGAGGGCGCATATCTCACCGATGATATGAAGGTTGATTTGCTGGGATACAAGAAAGACGCTAACGGCGTTGTCTATGAGCCTACGGATGCAAAACCACCTTATATCGCGTTTCTCTGGTTGTTTGAAGGCTCTAAGATGGACAAAGCTGGACTTCTTTATAAGGTCAAGTTCACACGTCCTTCTGAGGAGGGCAACACCAAGACCGATACAGTCAACCCCGACAACGACACTATCTCTGGTGCGGCCGTTGGCAAAGATATTGAGATCGCTGGCAAGAAAGAAAACGTTGTTAAGGCTTCCTGCTTGAGCACTATTGACAAGGCTGCAGTGTTTGACAACTGGTTCAAGAAGGTTTACACGATTGGCGAGACTATCGCCTAATTGAGTTTTAGCGGCTACAACCTAATGCCCTGCTGTTTATTGCAGCGGGGCTTTTTTTGTAGTGAACATTGCCCGACGGCCCTTCTATTAGTAACGAAGAGACGGCGGGTAGTGCTCATTGCGCAGAAAGGCTTATTCATGGCGAACTATTCAAGTATTGATTATGACGGCACAGGTACCCGTCATACGCTCTGCACAGCATGGACGCTAGTTGTTTATGAGCAAGAGTTTCACGCCGATATGATTAAAGACGTGTTTGGCGTAATTGATGCTAAGAAAACCCGTGTCGTTTATGACGCTGACGGAACTCTAGCAAAGATAGATTACACAAATACAAACTGGCATCAAAACATGAAAGCGCTCTGGGCAATGCTCAAAACATATTCAGATGTTGCATTTGCTGCAGGAGACTTAGCACCTAACGAACGTGTTAAGAGCTACCTTGAATGGGTGTGTTCTGTTGGGAAAGTTAACCTAGATGAGATCGCGGCGTTTGTCATTGATGAGATGAATGCAGGTTTGTTTCGAGACGCTGCCGCTGACAGCAGAACAACCAGCTCCAACGAGTAACGAGAAACACGAACACCCTTATACAGACATGCTTGTATCTTGCCTAGACTTGGGCGTGAGTATCGCTGAATTTAGAGCTTTGTCATTCAGTTTTGTTAACAACCTGCTGAGGGCGAATTTTGATAGAGCACAGCGAGCAACTACACCACAAGGTGCGAATACAACCTTAAGCGTTAGAGACGCAACACAAGAAGATATTGACGCATTTTAGGAGCAACAATGGCTGATGCTTATAAAGGCTTAACTATCAAGCTAGGCGGCGATGCAAGTTCTTTAAGCAGGGCGCTTACTACCGTTTCCCGCGCAGCTACAGAAACGCAAAGCAAGCTTAGAATGATGAGCCGTGCGCTTAAAGTTGACCCGTCTAGTTCTGCTGCTATGGCAAGAAGCATTAAGTTCATCAACCAGCAGGCTGAAACTGCAGGCTCTAAGCTCAAGAAACTGCAAGCATCAATTAGTGATTTGGGCAAACAGCACGTTGCTATTTTTGACCCGAAAACAGGCGAGCGCATGACGGGCACCGTGGCTGAGCTTGCTAAAAAAACACAGAACGTAGCGCTTACTGCTGAGCAAGCAAGAAGTGCTTATAACGAGGTCGATGCTGCTCTAGATAATATTTATCGCAGCATTAAAAAGAGTTCTGGTATCGACTTGCGCGATTCAACAAACGCTGAGGTTGAGCGCCTATCGCTCGTTGGAAAGATTACTGCTGAGCAAGCGCAAAAAGTACTTCAGTTGCGCGATGCGTGGCATGAAGCGGACGCGGCTCTGCAAGGTTCTAAGAAGCTTGTGAAGTTTGAGCGCATGGGCGCTGATATTGAGTCCGTTAAGTCGAACATTAAGGGCTTTGCAGCACAACTAATAGCGCTTGATTCACAATCGTCAGTTGCAAAACAAAACAAGAGCTTTGCTGACTTAGATACAAAGATACTCTCATGCGACAACGCGCTAAAAACTCTGCAACAGCGTGGAAAGATGATTGATGAAGCTATCAAGTTTGACCCGTCTAACGTGGGGCTAGTCGCTGAAAAGATTAAAAACCTTAAAGACCAGCAGGACGCGGCAGCGCAAAAAGCAGATGCCTTAAAAGCAAAGATGGCATCATATCCAACAAGCATGATTCATGAAGCTGCTAACGCACAAAAGAACTGGGCGCTAGAGATAGAGCAAACGCGCAATGCATACAGCAAAGCGCAAGGCGAACTAAAGAGCGCCGAAGGCGAGCTTGCAGCACTTGTTGAAAGACAAAAGCAACTCAAGCTCTTGGGCGACACTCAAGGCGCTGCAAAGATGCAAGCGGAGATTGAGGAAACGCGCACAAAGGTTGCGTCTCTTGGAGTGGAGGCGAAGGAAGCCTACAGAAAGTTTGACACTGCTAAAGCATGTAATGAGCTGCAGCAACTTACAAATGAAACGCAAGAAGCAACGCAAGAGTCTAGCCGACTTAGCAAGGCAATTAAGCAAGTAGGAAAAATTCATTTTGAGGATTTTGGCAAGCTAAGGCAGCTTGGCGCGACACTCAAAGCGAATGTAACCAGTCCTATTGTGAACCTTGCGCGTAACGCTCAAGAAGCGGCGCGTGAGGTTGACTCTGCTTTTCGTGACATGAAAAAGACGGTACAGGGGACACCCGAACAGTTTCAAGACTTAAAGAAGTCTGCAATGGAGTTTTCTACAACCCACGTTACGAGTCCTTCGCAGATTCTTGAGATTGAAGCTATGGGAGGTCAACTGGGTGTATCCGCCGACAAATTGAAGAAATTTGCTGAGGTCGCGTCAAACCTCGATATAGCAACCAACATTGATTCACAAGAAATTGCTAAGTCAATGGGACAGCTATCTAACATTCTTGATGATTTGAATCACGACAATCTAGACCAGTTTGCAGACGCTCTGGTAAGACTTGGCAACAACCTACCAACGCAGGAATCTAGCATTCTTGAGGTCACCAACCGTATTGGTTCGATGGGTTCTATCGTGGGCATGACAACGCCTGAAATTTTGGCGTGGGCAGGCGCTATTGCATCGACTGGTCAAGGAACCGAGTCAGCAGGCACTGCAATTAGCAGAACTATGAGTCAGATTGAAGGCGCTGTTGCAGGTGCGAGCGGCGCGTTTGACTTATCTGAGCAGGCTATTAGCGAAGCTGTTGCAGTGGGCGGGGCTGAGCTAGAAGAGTTTGCAGCGCTTGCTGGGATGACGGCAGATGAGTTTGTTGATGCGTGGTCAAGCGACCCGCAAAGCGTACTTGAAAACCTTACGAAGGAGCTTGGCAGCTCTAGCGAAAAACTAGAAGCATTTGCAAAGGTATCTGGTGTGAGCGCCGAAGAGTTTGCGTCAAAGTGGAAAAGTAGTCCGTCCGACGCGCTTAAGCTGTTTGTCGGCGGCTTAAAGCAGATAAAAGATGACGGCGGCTCTGTAGATAAAACACTAGGCGACCTTGGCATTACGTCTGTACGACAAAAGCAGGCACTAGAAGGACTTGTACAGACGTTTGGCACGCTTGATAACGCTCTTACCATGAGTAGCGATGCGTGGAATAACAAGTCTGACCAGTGGGGAGACGCAGGGGACGCAGCGCGAGAAGCGGAACAAAAAGCAGAAGGCTTTTCTGGTGCGTTGGCAAAGCTACAAAACATTGCAATGGCAGCAGGAGCGGTATTGGGCGATGCTGTTACACCTATGCTAAACAACATGGTTGATGTTGCAGGAGACGCTCTTAGCGTATTTAGCAACATGGATCCTGCCATTCAAACAGGCATTGTTGGTTTTGCTGGGCTTGCAGCGTCTGCAGCGCCAGCAATCAATGTTATTGGCGGCGTGGGTCAGGGCACTATGAGCTTAAGTCGCGGCACAATGGTTGCGGCGCGCACAATGCGTGAGTTATCTACTAACTCTGGCACTCTTACAGGTGCGCTTACAAGTGCTATGGAAGCTACAGGAGGATTTGAAAACGCAGCTGAATCTGCAGGTAGCATTGTTGGTGGGCTTAAGGCTGGACTAGTGGGACTTGCTATTGCAGGCGTTGCTTTTTTGGCAGCTAAGGTTATCGAAGCAAAAGCAAAACAGGACGCATACAACAATGCTATGGATTCCCTCGATAGCACCATTGACGGTATGCACGACAACCTTAAAGCTGGTTCCCGCGCTATAGACGACATAGGCAATGCGGCGGCACGTAACGCGCCAACAGTCGAAGAGCTAACCAAAGACTTAGGCGACTTTGAAGAGAAGATTAAGCAGATAACGAAGCCAGCAGAAGAACAAAACCGCGTTCTTGGTCAAGCGAAAACAATCATTGATGAGTGGGCAGGAAAAGGCAAAGTTGCAGCTGATAAGGCTGGCGAGTTGCAGTGGGCGGTAGATACGCTAAACGGTATTCTTGGCGAAAACTACAAGGTGCAAGATATTTTGAATGGCACCTATGAGGACGCTGAGGGCAAGGCTCATAGCTACCGTGAAGAGATAGATAAACTCATTGAATCTAAGCAACGTGAGATTGAGCTTAAAGCTTATGAGGATGTGTATAGCGAATCACTTAAGCAGAAAGTAAAAGGCGAGCAGGACAAACAATTAGCACAAGAAAACTATGATAAAAAGGTTGATGAAACAAAAAAGAAATATATGGATGGCACCTACGCCACATATGATGAAAAAAAGGCTACTGAGGTTGCAAAGGCTAGCTTACAGGGCAGTGACGAAGATAAAGAGCTAAAGGAAGCAACAGAGAACTATAAAGAGTATGCCAAAGCGGTGGATATTGCGAAGCAAGAAATGAACGATATAAACCACCAGAACAATGCACAAAAGCTTGCCGAAGAAATTAAAGGAATTGACGGGATTGTCAACGCTTTGGATAAAGCTGGAATTGGAATTGATGACTTTGCTGCAAGTATGGAAAAGGCGGGCGTTAGCACTGAAACCCTCAAAAGTATAGGTGTAGACAACTTCAAAAAGCTTGCTAATAGCGTTGATGGCAACACTGATGAGATGGCAAGCAGGCTCAAGGCTTTAGATGCGCTAGGGATTGACCCCAAAAACATAACCGTAAACGATGACGGCACCATATCGTTAGCAACAGGCGAGATTATCGACTTAAACAACATGAGCATTGATGGCAAGAAGTTTTACATTGATGATGATGGTACAGCTAAGATGGCAGCAAAGGATATTGAAAAGGTCAATAAAAAGAACGTAAAAGACAAACAGTTCAAGATATCCGCGCTCACTGGAACAGCGCTTGATAAGATTCGAGCGGTACAAGCAAAGATTGATAACTTGCACGACAAGAACATTAAGATTACAGCAACGGGAGTTGCGAAGAATCTATCTGGTAAGCTCGTACCACACATCGAAATGGCTACTGGTGGCATCCGCTATCACGCAGACGGCATGATTGTTGACCGACCTACTTGGATTGGGCATAAGGATATTGCTGGTGAAGCGGGCGCAGAAGCAATTATCCCGCTTACCAACAAGCGATATGTTTCGCCATTTGCTGGAAGCGTTGCTGAAGAATTTATCGCAAAGATGAACGATATGCGTTCTAGCTCTGATACGACTGGGCTTGATTCATCTCTCATTGGCGCTCAAATTGCAGATTCACTTAATGGCGCACAGGTTGTACTGAATGGCAACGTTGTTGGTTCGTTGATGGTGGGAGCTAGCAGAAGGGCGGCGATGTACCTTGGTTAATGATGGTAATTACGTCTTTATGCTGGGCGCTAACAATGGCTTTGCGCTTGATGTTGCAGGAGCAAGTGATGCTCACGGCAAAAACGTACAGGTGTGGACAAAACATGGGCGCGATAGTCAGATTGTGCACATTGCAACCGTGGACGACCACGAAGAACTGAGCTTTCCTGCAACAGGCAAGGCGCTGGATGTTGAACGCGGCAAGTTTGTTTCTGGCACCAACGTTTCACAGTGGGATTGGCACGGCGGCGCTAATCAACAGTGGCAAATTGAAGAGGTAGAAGGCGGCATAGTGGTTCATCCACTTGCCGCGCCTACTCTTGCGCTCACAGCTGAAAACGTAGGTAAGGGCAATGTTTTTCTTTCATCGTATGTGATGGGAGATACAAAACAAATTTGGAAGCTTGAAGCAAAAAGTGCAGCACCAGCAGGAGTTTATGAGCTTTTGAGCAAGGTTAACTCTAACTTTGCGCTTGACCTTACAGGCGGCTCTGTAAGCGCAGGCGCTAAGGTGCAGACCTACTTGCGCAATGATACCAACGCTCAAAAGCTTTTAGTCACAGACACAGACGGTGGTAATTGTCGCCTTAAGTTCTGTCACTCTGGACGCTATCTCGAAGTTGATAAAGTTGCAAAAGGTGGCATTGCGCGGCAGTACGCAAACGACACCAACAAGGCTGGCAGACCTAATCTCTGGGTGCTAGTACCACGTGGTATCGCTGAGGTTAATGGCGTGAGGGCAACCACCTATGAGGTAAGAAACGTTGCAGCACAGGGCGCAACCATGTGTCTGGATATTTACGGTGGCAAGACCTCCAACGGCAGCAGGGTGCAACTATGGCCACAGAATAACAGCGCTGCTCAAGAATTTATCCTGATGCCATCAGAAGCGATTAACGCAAGCGTGCTACCAACACCCGCGGCAGTGGGTGTGGTAGTTGGCGAGGATAAATATCAAGAAGGCACGTGTGTTGTTGGCGATGCCTACCCCACGTTTGAGTGTGAAGGCAAAGACTTTAAGGCGCGTTATCGCATAAGGACGCGCGAAGCGAATAGTAATTGGTCAGATTGGGGAGCGTGGAGACATGCGAGTGATGGTAGTAGCGCGAATAGCGGCTGGGGTGTGGCTGGCGTGCCTAGCGCTAGTTTTACTGACGCAAGCACGACCAAAGTATTAAGCACAGCACTCGACTTGCCACACCTTACAGCGGACGCCACAGACGCGCTTGAGCTACAACTAGAGGTGCGCTACTTTGTGGCAAACATGGACGGCGTTGAAGGCTTTAATGTACACAGCGCAAGTGGTACGAGCGGCACTATCCGTATGACCTTACAGCCGACTATAGCGCCAGTTTCCGTGGCAGCGACAAAAGATGGACTACTAGTCACATACGAGGGCAGCTACCGTCATGGCGGCGCTACAGTGCGTGTGAGCGATATTGTTTTAGGCGGCAAGTCGATACTGCTTGAGTCTGTATCTGAGACAGGTAAAGACGGCTCTAGCGGCACCGTGCTTGTTCCTTGGCTAAAGCTTGCCGATGCTCCAAAGGCAGGTGCGCGGCTGGATGTGCATTTAGCGATTGATGCAGACGGACTCACAACAGAAGGCGCAGTCGGCTTAATCGTTACTAATACAGGGGTACGACGCGATCTTAATGTAAGCGTGGCTGAAACTGACCATGCAACACTTGCACTTGAGGTGCCTACTATCTCAAAGCAAGACAAAGTTAGCGCGGTAGTGCACGCAGACAACACTATTAAGATGACCACCACAGCAACAACGCCTACTAAGCGCACGCTGGATGCCTTTGTACCTTTGGGTAAGACGAGCACAGCGCTTGTGAGTGTGCTTTCGTCTGATGGTAGCTGGGGTGTGGCTCATGTGGAGCTACCCGCGATTAGCTCTCATGCTTATGTGTGGGATTGGGACGGCGGACACGCAGCGCTAGATTTAGGGCTGGGAAGTCCTGCTTCTATGGAAGATACGATTACAAGCGATATTCAAGACTACAAGACCACAGGCAGAATGTTTCCCGCATACAGGCAGCTGGGTACTTTTGAGCGTGATTTATCCGTAAGCGGCGTACTAATTCATGACAAACCTGAGCACGTCTCTATCGAAGCCTTACGCGCCTTGGTTAAGGCTGGGCACGCAGTGTTTCGTACGTGGCGCGGAGAAGTCGCAACTGTTGCTATTACAGGCTTGAAAGAACCCGCACAGTATCGACTCTATACGCAAGTTGAGGTAACACAGTATCAAGAAACGAGGTAGCAGATGGCACAAAAAATAGCTGATATCTGGCGTGATTCTGCTACCACGTTTGAGCTGAGGGCGTATGAGATTGACCCGCATAACATAAATAAGGTAAGGCGTGAGATTGATGGCGTTATGCCTGATACTTGCGCCTTAACGTATGGCTATCGCAGTGACACGCGCGTGTCTGCTGAGCTTTCAGTTAAAGGCAACTGTAGTGTGTGGTGGATACGCCTTACACTTGATGTTATTCCCGCACACGATACGAACTATAAAAAACCACGGCGAGAAGAGCTGGGTACATTTTGCGTATCTCACCGCTCATACGATAGGTCGGGAGATATTACAACGTTTACCCTACAGTCTGCTATCTGGGCGATATCTGAGGATAGGCTGGGCAGCAGGTGGACGGTAGGCAAAGGTACGAGCGCTAAAAAAGCAATACAACGCGCGTGTAAAGTTTGCCAAAAGCAAGCGGTATTTTTACCTTCATATCGTGATCGCGCCTACGGCAAAACAGTTGCTTTCCTACCATCTGAGGCCGCATTTAGCGGCTTTCTATTTGACGCTTGCAAGGTGGCAGGCGCGAGGATGGATGTGGACGGGCATGGGCGCTTGACGTTTTCTAAATACATAGTCCCGCGCTCACGGTCGGCAGACTGGATACTTGACGAAAGAGACAAGCGCTCGATTATCCTTACAACGGATAACGTCTACGAAGATTCAACTGGTGAAGCCTACAACCGCACGGTAGTTCAGCACACAAAGACGAGCGGCAAGTCTGAGCAATACATTTTTGGTTCATACACGCTTCCCGCTACTCATGCAGCAAGCTCTGCTAAACGTGGCTTTACCCGTACAAACGTACACGAAGAATCAGACCTTAAACCTGAGACAACGGCACAGGCAACCAACAAAGCGCGTGGATACAGCGGAGAAGATGCAGCACGCGGAATTGAACTTACTCTTGAGATTATGTGGGCACCTATTGTCGCAGGGAACATGATTGAGTTTTACAACCGCGCGGGGCAAAAGTCGAAGTGGCTAGTAAAGACTGTAGAAGCACGGTGTGATAGCTGGATAAAACAGCTTACTTTGGAGTTGGTGTAGGTGGACGGAATAGAAGCTTCTGCAAGCATTTTTGGCAAGCATGATAGGCAAGAAACCGCAACACCTACCGTGGGAGACGTGACCACTATTGCCGAAGCCGTGAGCGATTCAGCTGATGGCTTGGTGATGATTGACCTTGGCGGCGAGTCAATCACCGAAGATGATGTGCAAGAGGTCGAAGCTGAGTGCACGTGTGAAGTTCGCGCAGGAGACATTGTGAGCGTCACGATGACAGGCGCTAGAGGTCGTGGCATGACTTGTACGGTCACAGGTGTAGTAGGCGGTGGCGATAGGACGCATACCGAAGTTGTTGCAGCAGACGAAAAAGCAACCACAGCGCAAACCACAGCGGCTGCTGCAAAGCAGGATGTAGACGAGATTAAACCGCGTATTATCAGCGTTGAGACGCGCATTGTAGATGCTGAGGATGCCATTACCCTTGAAGCCGAAACGCGCATGACCACAGATGATGCTCTTGCAAACTTGGGCGCACAGCTCGATGCAGAAACCGCGTCACGGATTGAAGGGCAAGATGAGCTTGCAACGCAGCTTAATGACGAGATTACAACGCGCAAGAATTGGTTTCGTTTTGACGAAGAGGGCGCTGAGCTGGGTGAAAGCACGAGCGAATTTAAGACGCGCATTACGAACCGCGAGTTGGGCTTTTACAACGGCGATGTAAAGCTTGCGAGTGCGTCTGGCGACTCTTTTGAAGCGCCTAAACTTGCGTCTGAGCTTGTAAGCATTGGGCCGTGGGTTTTTACAACCACGACAGGCGGCAATCTAGTCCTGAAATACGCAGGTGATGAGTAATGCCAACAACATATGGCAATCAAAGCCAACATTGGCGCAGCAGCTGCACCGTTGATGTAAGTCTTGATGCAGACAACAGAAACGCAAACGTGCGCGTACGCGTCTACATGTGCTCAATCTCATGGGGCTTTAGCATTAGTAGCGGCATATCTGCAAGTTTTAGCAGCGCTGGCGGTAATGGCGGCTATAATGGCGGTTTTCACACTGACCACCTATCGTCACAATCAAGACGCCTGATTGATAAGACAGTCAAGATAGCACGCAAACAAGGCGACTTTAGTACCACCATCCGTTATAGCGTCAAAAACAGCTCTGGGTATTGCAACGGCACATCTTCTGGTAGTGTCACCGTCACTATCCCGAGCCTTGCTAGGCACACGGTTAAATTTAACCTTAATGGCGGCAGCGGAAATTTTCCTAATCTCACGAAATGGTATGGATACCAGCTTTACATTCACAAAAGCACACCCACCCGACCACTCTATGAGTTTGTGGACTGGACAGGAGGAGGTAGGCACTACAGACCAGGGGACAGGTACGACCCTGATGCAGACGTCACACTTACAGCAAATTGGAAACTGGCTTGGGTAAGACCCGCGCTCACAGACGTATCCGCGCAGCGATGTGATGAGAGCGGAATACCAGACGATGAGGGCACGCACGCTAAAATTTCTTGCCATTACGAGGTAAAGCAGGCTGGTGTAAGCGGCGGCGTTATCACAGTACAAAAGCGCAAGCACAACACAGGCGCATATGCGCAGGTGCTATCCGAAGAGGTCACAGACGTTTCTGGCGATTGGTCGGCGATACTTGCTGACTTTAGTGTCGCTGAATCATACGACCTGCTAGTTAGCTTTAGCGACAGAACGCAAGGCGTATCGCAAATAGGCTTTATCTCACAAAGTTTCGTACCACTGGAATTTTTGCGCGGGGGTCATGCGGCGTCTTTTGGCGCTCATGTTCCTGATGGAGTCACAAGCGGACTTTACAGCGCTGGCTTTCCCGTACTGCTAAAAGACGGCAGCAATGTGTCTTATGACAATGGGCAAGGTGTAATTACGCAGCTTTTTAATTGCGGAGTTGTCTTGTACGAAAGTCAAACACCGAGGCTTGGTGGGCCCGTAACGCTATCAGACAGTCTTGCAAACTATCGTTGTATTGAGGTGTATTTTTCGACCAACGATGGAGACGCGGGCGGCATGGTCAAAGTGCGCAACCCGAACGGTAAAACTTTTATTTGCCAGTCCTCAATCGTAGCGCCACAGTCTGAAACGAACCCTGCATGGAGAGGAATTGTAAAGACGAAAGTCTATATGGCAAGCGGAACCACAATTAACACAGTGCAGCGCAGGGGAGACTTTGCTACAGGCGAGATATCGCTTGTAAATGGCTCGACAAACGTTGTTGTACACAGATATGACGCTATAGGTATTACATGTGTCATTGGTTACAAGTAGGAGACGCAATGATAGAGATTACAAACTGGGTAATGAATGGTGTTGCAGGGGAAGCACTAACCACCGTAGAGCTTTGTCTGCTTGAAACAATAAAGCGCGATGACGGCACGGAAAAGCAAGACGTTTACGCTTTTACTGTCACAGGCGAGCATGCCACAACCGCCTATATCACGGAGCACTTGCAAGAGCTGCTAGACGCTCACAAGCAGGAGCAGGCAATCGCTGAGCTTGCACCAGAAGCGCAGCTGAAAGCTCTAAGGGCTGCAATTACAAAGGCAATTAAGCTTGCAGATATCCCTGACAAAGTGGCACTTGGAGCCGTGGCGCTTTTCCCCGTATGGACAGAAGGCGCGGAGTACAAGATGGGGGAGCGCCTGAGCTATCAAGGCACGCTTTACAAGGTGACGAAAGACCACAGCTCAAAAGTTGGCTGGGAGCCTACTCATGCAAGTACGCTTTTCGCTATCGTGACTGAGGTGCAAGCCTACCCTGAGTGGGTACGACCTACAGGAGACGGATACAAAAAAGGCGATAAGGTCACGCACAACGGCAAAAACTGGATTAGCACCTATAGCGACAATCGCTGGGAGCCTGGATCTCTTGGTTGGGACGAGCTGAAGTAGTCCTTATTTATATAAATCGCCAAAAAGTATCAACAAAGCCGCTCGAAAGGGCGGCTTATTTATATTGCGCAGGAGGTGATGTATGGCAGATGTTGACAACCTCGAATCGCGGCTCACGGTGGTTGAATCGCGTCTGAATGGGCATGAGAGACGAATTGCCAAGCACGGGGAAGAAATCGACTCATTGCGCATTAGTGAAGCAACTATCACCACCACGCTGGGACGCATTGATTCAACCGTGAGCAAGATTGACGGCAAATTAGACGCGGTACACGACAAACCAGCACAGCGCTGGGAGGACTTGGTAAAGCAAGTTATTGCGCTGCTTGTTGCAGCAATACTTGCAGCGGCACTTACAAGGATTGGATTACCCACATAAAAGAGATGGAGATCACGATGATTAACTGGACTGTACGCATTAAGAACATCAACTTTTGGCTAGCGCTCATTCCCGCGCTGCTTTTGCTTGCGCAGGTAGTGGCAGCACCTTTTGGCTACAAATTTGAAATTGAGGGGATAAATAGCCAGCTCATTGCTATTGTCAATGCACTTTTCGCAGTGCTTACCATTCTGGGCGTAGTCACCGACCCCACCACAGCAGGCGTGAGCGATTCTTACTTAGCGATGACCTATGACGCACCTAAGCCTCGGCACCTAGGCGATGAGGAGTAATGGGGCCGTATCACCAAGATGAGCGCGATGAGATAGCGGCAGTGGGGACTGCTGTGCTGCTCTTTTTAGTGGCATTTCTCATTGTCGGCATCGCGCTCATTGTCTATATCGCAAGCTAGGAGACAGACGTGTACATAAATAAACATCACGGGACGCTAAACATCGTCCCACGCACAGGAGATATTCGCTATATCGTTGTGCATTACACGGGCAGTGGCTCGAGCCGGGAAGGCTCGGCCAAAGCAAACTGCATCTACTTTTCAAGAGGATATCGCGCGGCGTCGGCGCATTATTTTATTGATGACGCGGGTATCTGGGAATACGCCGACCCCACAAAGTCCGCCACGTGGCACGTGGGAGATGGACGTGGGCGCTACGGAATCACGAACCAAAACTCCATCGGCATCGAGGTCTGCAATAACGGCGGGCCTTACACACAGACTGAAATCGGCTACCTCACGGCACTTGTGCAGCAGCTTATGGGTAAGTTTGGGGTTCCCGCATCGCGTGTTGTGCGCCACTACGATGCATCGCGCAAGGCGTGTCCGTATCCCTATGCGCCAAATGGGGAAGATCCTACTGGCGCTAAGTGGGCGGCTTTACATAAGGTCATTACAGGTGGAAAGCCCTCAGCTAAGCCCCATGTCAAACCAGCACCTAAAGCCAAGGCTGCAAAGCTTGATATAGACGGCTACTTTGGCCCTGCTACTATCAAGGCCTTACAGCGCTACTGTGGTACGCCTGTAGACGGTATTGTTTCATCGCAATACACACCAAATAAGCGGTATGTGCCTTCTTCTACGTCTAGCTGGGAGTGGTCATACAGGGCGCAGGGTTCACTTTGCGTCAAGGCTTTACAGCGCAAGGTAGGCGCAAGCGCAGATGGCTTCTGGGGCAAAGGAACCTCGCGTGCAGTGCAAAGATGGCTCGGTATTGATGCTGATGGCTACTTTGGCCCACAAAGCGCAAAGGCCTTACAGCGCAGGCTGAATAGCTCTGACAAGCTCTGACAAACCCTTAAACCAGTAACGAGTCACGTTGTACCATTTTGTACCATTTTGTACCATTTTGTACCATTTTGTACCACGTTGCCCTACCCTCCATTGCGAGGGTGGGGCATTTTTTATTTGCTATGTTTATGCTGTCTTCATGTGCTAATCATGTGTTAAACATGTGCGATTCTATGCGTATTTATGCGCCTTGTACACAATTCCTACACATTCAAATTACATAAAATAAGGCTCCTACCAGCGGAAACACTGATAGCTGTCTCTTATACACATCTGACGCTGCCGACGAAACCTTATGGGTGTA